>NZ_JBEOSJ010000044.1:0-30676 GCF_040302905.1 Streptomyces sp. NPDC096193
TCCCCAAAAACTGCCCCCACACCCCCCCCCCGCCCCCCGGCCGCCACCCCCCCCCCCACACCGGAGGGCCCGCCCCCGGAAGCGCCCCCGGGCCCCGGCCCTCAGCCTGCCGACGGCTACGCGCGCTTCGCGCGACCGCCCGTCAGTTGTCGTCCTCGTCGATCAGGAAGCCCCGCATCGGCGACGGCGCCTGCTGCATCGGCTGCGGCGCCTGCGGCCGTACCGGTGCCATCGGCTGGGTCATCGCCGGGGACATCTGCTGCTGGCCACCGTACGAGGGCTGACCGCCCATCGACGGGTTGCCGCCCATCGACTGGCCCATGGACGGGTTGCCACCCATGGTGTGACCCATCGAACCCGCGCCGGCCGAAGCCATCGACGGGGACGGCGGCAGCGACGCGGCCGCCGGGGCCCGCGGCGGAGCCAGCGAGTCGTCGGCCTGGGTCTCCAGCTGACGCAGCTGCGACTCCAGGTAGGACTTCAGACGCGTACGGTACTCACGCTCGAAGCCTCGCAGGTCCTCGACCTTGCGCTCCAGCGTGGCACGGGCCGACTCCAGCGAGCCCATCGCGACGCGGTGCTTCTCCTGCGCGTCCCGCTCGAGCGCGTCCGCCTTGGCGCGGGCGTCCCGCTCCAGGCCCTCGGCGCGCGAACGTGCCTCGCCGACGATCTTGTTGGCCTCGGAACGGGCCTCGGCGATCGCCTGGTCGGCGGTCTGCTGGGCCAGCGAGAGGACACGGGCGGCGCTGTCGCCGCCGGGGCCCTGACCGGGCTGACCCATCTGCGGGCCGTGACCCATCGGACCGCCCATGGGGCCACCCTGCATGGGACCGCCCATGGGGCCGCCCTGCATGGGACCACCCTGCATGGGGCCGGGGCCGTGCTGGCCCTGCGGGCCACCGTGGCTGGGGCCGGCCGGAAGCTGCGGAGCACCACCGGGCAGCTGGGGCGGGCCCATCTGCGGGGGCTGCTGTTGGACCGGCGGTCCGGATATGGCGGCGGGCACCGGGGCGCCCGGGCCTCGGCCGTCCTGCTGCTCCGGGGGCTTGCGCATGCCCTGCTGCTGCTGGTTCTGCGCCGCCGCACGGGTCGCCGCGGCCAGCTTGGCGCGCAGGTCCTCGTTCTCGCGGAGCAGGCGGGTCAGCTCGGACTCGACCTCGTCGAGGAAGGCATCGACCTCGTCCTCGTCATAGCCTTCTCGGAGGCGGACGGTCGTGAACTGCTTGTTCCGCACGTCCTCGGGGGTCAGCGGCATCTCTTCTTCACCTCTACGTAGTCGTCGGCAGTCGGCAAGACCGTATCGCTCACATCAATTCCCCACGCTGTTCACGATGGAGATCAGGATGTAAACGATGATCATCAGAACGAAGAAGGACAGGTCGAGTGCCACGCCCCCGAGACGCAGCGGCGGAATGAACCGCCGCAGAAGCTTGAGCGGTGGATCGGTGACAGTGTAGGTGGCCTCCAGAACGACCACCATCGCCTTGCCGGGTTGCCATGAGCGGGCGAACTGGAAGACGTAGTCCATGACCAGCCGGAAAATCAGCACGATGAGGAAGCACATCAGCACGATGTAGATCACTTGTAGTGCGACGCCCATCCCGCGCTTCCCTCTCCCCTGGCTCTCTCGGTCCGGCCTCGCGGCCGGGTCGTTCCCGTGTCGTGTTTCTCAGCTCTGGTTGAAGAACCCGCCCTCTGCGATGCGGGCCTTGTCCTCCGCCGTGACATCGACGTTAGCAGGCGACAACAGGAACACCTTCTGCGTCACTCGCTCAATGCTGCCATGCAGACCGAAGACGAGTCCCGCGGCAAAGTCGACAAGTCGCTTCGCATCGGTGTCGTCCATCTCCGTCAGATTCATGATCACCGGGGTGCCCTCGCGGAAGTGTTCCCCGATGGTACGGGCCTCGTTGTAGGTCCGCGGGTGAAGTGTGGTGATGCGGTAGGGCTCCCGCTCGGACACGACCTTGGGCATGATCACCGGTGCGTTCTTCTCCAGGCTCGGACGTTCAGGTGTGATGGATGCCACGGGGGCAATTCGTGCCGGACGTCCACTTTCAGCGGGAAGCGGAACCGGCTCGCGCTGCGCCGGGGGCTGAACTGCCCGCACCGGCTCCTCCCGCTCCACCTGGTGCGGGGGTTGGTGCCGCCGGTGCTCCCGCTCGGGCTCCGGCTCGGGTTCGAAGTCGTCGTCGGGATCGAAACCCCGGCCGTCGTACCCATCGTCCTCCACGAGGCCGAGGTAGACCGCCATCTTGCGCATCGCGCCGGCCATTCTCTGAGTCCTCCGCTCTGTGGTGGATCGGCCTCGTCACCAAGTGCCCGCGATCCACTCGGCCTGCCCGCTATGTGGCGGGAATGACCATATTTTCTGCTGTGGTCCGACTTGCTTCGCGACGTTACCCGAGCCGGGGTCGGACTCCGAGTACCGCAGTGCCGACGCGTACATGTGTCGCTCCGGCCGCCACCGCCTCTTCGAGATCCGCACTCATCCCTGCTGACACCATGTTCGCAGCCGGATGCCCGGCGCGCAGGCTGGATGAGAATTCCATCATCCGCTCGAATGCCGCCCGTTGCCGTCCCGCGAACGGTCCGGCCAGCGGCGCGACGGTCATGAGTCCGTCGAGCCGCAACCCCGGCGCCCCGTCGACCGCGGCCGCCAACTCCCCGATTCCGTCGGGCGAGACGCCGCCCCGGTCACCCCGGGTCCCCGCGTCCGCGTCCAGCGCGACCTGGATCAGACAGCCGAGTTCACGCTCCGCCTTCACGGCGGCCGACGAGAGTGCGCCGACCAGCTTGAGCCGGTCGACCGACTGCACCACATCGGCATAACTCGCAACAGAACGGACCTTGTTCGTCTGCAACTGGCCGACGAAGTGCCAGCTGAGGTCCAGATCCGAGCAGGCTTCGGCCTTGGGGGCCGCGTCCTGGTCACGGTTCTCGGCCACATGCCGGACGCCGAGTTCGTGAAGCAGGCGCACATCACTCGCGGGGTAGGTCTTGGTGACGACGATGAGCGTCACCTCCTCCCGCTTGCGGCCGGCGGCCGCGCAGGCAGAGGAGATACGTTCCTCCACTGCCGCCAGGTTGGTGGCGAGTTCGTTTCTGCGGTCGGTCATGCGTCTGTCACTCCAGCCAGCCAGACATATCCGGCGAGCCGCCCGGTGGTGCGGTCGCGGCGGTACGAGAAGTGGTCCCGCGACTCCAGTGTGCAGAATCCGGACGCCTGCCGGTCGGCAACACCGAGGGCTTCGAGCTGGGCATGCACTGCGGCGGTCACGTCGACGGCCGGGGTCCCCCAGCTCGTCTCCGACCAGGCGGCCGGTTCGGCCGCCGCCACCTCGGCGCGCATCTGCTCGGGTACCTCGTAGCACCGTCCGCAGACCGCCGGCCCCGTACGGGCCACGATCCGCTCCGGCTCCGCGCCCAGCGATGTCATCGCCGCGACAGTGGCGGGCACGATCCCCGCGACCATCCCGGGGCGGCCGGCGTGCGCGGCCCCCACCACACCCGCGACCGGGTCGGCGAGCAGAACGGGCGTGCAGTCCGCGGTCAGTACGGCGAGGGCGAGCCCGCGACGGGCGGTGACCACGCCGTCGACCTGCGGAACCGGCGCGTCACCCCACGGACCGTCGACCACGGCGACGTCCTTGCCGTGGACCTGCTTCATCCAGACGACCGCGTCCGGGTCGAGCCCCAGCTCCGCGGCGGCGGCCGCCCGGTTCGCCAGGACGGCGGCGGGGTCGTCGCCGACCGCGCCGCCGAGGTTGAGCTCCTCGTACGGAACGGCGCTCACTCCGCCCCACCTGTCGGTGAAGGCGAAATGGGCGCCGCTCGCGTGTATCGCGTCGTGCCGCACGGTCACTTCAAGAAGTCCGGTACATCCAGCTCTTCGGCCTGGGTGTCCGGGTACGGACGGGCCGGCGGGACCTGCGGGGAGGACGGCGACGCCAGGTCGTTCGCGACCGGGACGGGCTCGGACTCCTCGCGGACCGGAACACTGCCCAGTCCGGACGACCGGGGCGACTCGGTACCGCGCGCCGGGGTGGCCGGCGGCTCCTCGCGCTTGTTCGAGGCCGAGCCGAGGACGTTGTCGCGCTTGGTCGGCGGCTGACCGCCGTCGAATCCCGCCGCGATGACCGTGACGCGGACCTCGTCGCCGAGTGCGTCGTCGATCACGGCACCGAAGATGATGTTCGCCTCGGGGTGGGCGGCCTCGCTCACCAGCTGCGCGGCCTCGTTGATCTCGAAGAGACCGAGGTCCGAGCCGCCGGAGATGGAGAGCAGCACGCCGCGGGCGCCGTCGATGGACGCCTCGAGCAGCGGCGAGGAGATCGCCATTTCGGCGGCGGCCACCGCGCGGTCGTCGCCGCGGGCCGAGCCGATGCCCATGAGCGCCGAGCCGGCCTCGGACATCACGGACTTGACGTCGGCGAAGTCGAGGTTGATCAGACCCGGGGTGGTGATGAGGTCGGTGATGCCCTGGACACCCGAAAGCAGCACCTGGTCAGCGGACTTGAACGCGTCCAGGACGCTGACCTGGCGGTCCGAGATGGACAGCAGCCGGTCGTTGGGGATGACGATGAGGGTGTCGACCTCTTCGCGGAGCTCGGCGATGCCGTCCTCCGCCTGGTTCGCGCGGCGGCGTCCCTCGAACGTGAACGGGCGGGTGACCACACCGATCGTGAGGGCGCCGAGCGAACGTGCGATGTTGGCGACGACGGGTGCGCCGCCGGTGCCGGTGCCGCCGCCTTCGCCTGCGGTGACGAAGACCATGTCGGCCCCCTTGAGGACCTCCTCGATCTCCTCACGGTGGTCCTCTGCCGCCTTGCGACCGACTGCCGGATTGGCCCCGGCGCCGAGGCCACGGGTGAGTTCACGGCCGACGTCGAGCTTGACGTCGGCGTCGCTCATCAACAGAGCCTGTGCGTCTGTGTTGATCGCGATGAACTCGACGCCCTTGAGACCGACCTCGATCATTCGGTTGATGGCATTGACACCACCGCCGCCGACACCGATGACCTTGATGACTGCGAGGTAGTTCTGCGGTGCTGCCACGTCGAAGGCCTCTCGCCTCGAGTTACGTGTCGTCACGGCGCGGTTCTCGTGCCGCGACGACGGATGCCGATGGGACGGTCCGAAACGCCGACCCAAACCCTAACGTTGAAGTTTAGGGTTACCAGTGTGTCCGTTCGCTGGACTCTTCCGAACAGGACACTAAGTCGACAAGTGGCGCACGTTCAATGAACACGCCGAACCTCCCATTTTTCTTTTCACCCTATGTGATCAGCCGTTGCGATGACCAACCAGGGTGCTGGCCAGCGCAAATGTGCGTCAACTCCCCGATGCCGCAGGGGCGGTGGGCGCGCTCACGTCGAAGTGCCGGGCCGACGGCGCGGCTTTCATCAGCGCGGTGAGCGCGCGCGCCTTCGCCTGGCCGTCCGCGGAGCTCCCCCACACCACCGTGCGGTCGCGGCTCAACTCCAGGGAGATGTAGTCGTATGAGCGCACTACAACGGACCGGGTGTCCGTGGCGACTTTTCCGGGGACTTCGCTTCTGACGCGTACCGCCTCGGCGACAAGCCGAGCGGTCCCGAACCGGCGCAGACTCGGCGACTGCTCGGGCGTCAATTCCAGCATGGGAACGGCTTTGGGAGCCTTGTCGACCGTGGCGAACCGAACGCCCTTCGCGTCCACTTCGACGAACTGCTCGCCCTTCGCCATGAGCAGGACGGGCTTTCGTTCGGTCACCTTCACCGCGACGCCGTCGGGCCACGAGCGGGACACCTCGACCGAGTCGATCCGCGGAACCCGCTTCAGCAGCCTTGCCTCAATCCCGCCCGTGTCGACGGAAATCAGTGGCGAGCCCATCGGGACGTCAGCCGCCGCGATCACCTCGTCCGGCGAAAGGACGTCCGTGCCCGACGCCTTCACCTGATCCACGCGCAGCAGATCGGATCCGTAGAGCGCCCAGACCCCTCCGCCGGCGAACAGAACGGCGGCGAGGACGAGCAAAAGGGCCCGGCCGCTCAGGCGCAGCCGACGCCTGCGGCGGCGGCCCGGGGGCGGGCCGGACGTCTCGCTCTTGGACTTCCAGGGCTTGCGTGCACCGCGCTCGGCGGTGGTCGGTCCGGCCACGCTCCCGGTCTCCTTCCAGCTGGGGCCCGGGGTTGTCCCGGGGCCGGCGCAGCCTCACGCCTGCCGGCGTGCCGCCATCGCCTCGTACACCATGCCGACGAGGAGGTCGTCGGCGTCCCTGCGGCCGAACTCGGCGGCTGCACGGGACATCTCGTACAGCCGGTGCGGATCGGCCAGTACCGGAAGGACATTGCCCTGGACCCACTCGGGGGTCAGTTCCGCGTCGTCGACCAGCAGCCCGCCACCGGCCTTCACCACGGGCTGGGCGTTGAGCCGCTGTTCGCCGTTGCCGATCGGCAGCGGTACGTACGCGGCGGGGAGCCCGACGGCGGAGAGTTCGGCGACGGTCATCGCGCCCGCGCGGCAGAGCATCATGTCGGCCGCGGCGTACGCGAGGTCCATCCGGTCCACGTACGGTACCGGGATGTAGGGCGGCATTCCGGGCATGTTGTCCACACGCGGCAGTTCGTTCTTCGGGCCGACCGCGTGGAGGATCTGGATGCCGGAGCGCTGGAGGACCGGGGCGATCTGCTGGACGACCTCGTTGAGGCGGCGGGCGCCCTGCGAGCCGCCGGACACCAGCAGGGTCGGCAGATTGGGGTCGAGACCGAACGCGGCGCGCGCCTCGGGGCGTACCCGGGCGCGGTCGAGGGTCGCGATGGAGTAGCGCAGCGGGATGCCGATGTAGCGGGCGCCGCGCAGCTTGCTGTCGGGCGTGGCGACGGCGACGCCCGCGGCGTACCGGGAGCCGATCTTGTTCGCCAGGCCGGGCCGGGCGTTGGCCTCATGGACCACGATCGGGACACCGAGCCGCTTGGCGGCCAGATACGCGGGCAGCGCCACATAGCCGCCGAAGCCGACGACGCAGTCCGCCTTGGTGCGCTCCAGGACCTGCTCGGCGGCCTTGATGGTGCCGCGCAGACGCCCGGGGACGGTGATCAGCTCCGCCGTGGGCTTGCGCGGCAGCGGCACGGCGGGGATGAGCGCCAGTTCGTAGCCCCGTTCGGGCACGAGCCTGGTCTCGAGTCCGCGTTCCGTGCCGAGGGCCGTGATCCCCATGGTCGGGTCCTGCCTGCGCAGGGCATCCGCGAGGGCGAGCGCCGGCTCGATGTGGCCGGCGGTCCCCCCACCGGCGAGTACGACATGCACCGAAATTCACCGCTCTCCGGACGGACGCCTCGTGACGCGCCGTCTCATCGTCTTCCATCTCACCCCTGGCCTCCGCACGGCCAGAGCCGCCTTCGCCGCGGGATCCTCTCGCGCGAAGGCGATCAGCAGCCCGACAGCGAACATGGACGGCAGCAGAGCCGACCCTCCGTAGGAGAACAGCGGGAGCGGGACACCGGCGATCGGCAGCAGACCGAGCACCGCACCGATGTTGACCACGGCCTGCGCCGTGATCCAGGTGGTCACACCTCCCGCCGCGTACCTCACGAAGGGTTCCTCCGTGCGTCCGGCAACGCGGATACCCGCATAGCCTAGAGCCGCGAACAGAGCGAGGACCGACAGCGTCCCCGCCAGGCCCAGTTCCTCCCCGGCGATGGCGAAGATGAAGTCGGTGTGAGGTTCGGGGAGTTGGCCCCATTTCTCCACACTTGCACCGAGGCCGGATCCGAACCATCCGCCGGAGGCAAGAGCATAGATCCCGTGCACGGCCTGCCAGCACTCGCCCTGGGGTCCGAGGTCGATCGCCCCGATGCAGGAGAGCCGTGACATGCGGTTCTCATTGGTACGGATCAGCATGAGGCCGACGAATCCGGCGACGCCGAGCACTCCGGCGAACAGCCGCGTGGGCGCCCCCGCCAGCCACAGCAGGCCGAAGAGGATCGCGGTGAGGATGATCGCCGTGCCCATGTCGCCGCCGAGCATGATCAGGCCCAGCAGTATGAAGGCGACCGGGACGAGCGGCACGAGCATGTGCTTCCACTGGGTCAGCAGCCGCTTGTCCTGCTTGCGGGCCAGCAGGTCGGCCCCCCACAGGATCAGCGCCAGCTTGCCGAACTCACTGGGCTGGAGCTGGAAGGGACCGCCGAGGTAGATCCAGTTCTGGTTGCCGTTGACCGCATGCCCTATCCCGGGGATCTGGACGAGCACCATCAGGAAGACGGTGCCCATCAGCAGCGGATAGGCCAGCGCCCGGTGCAGCTTGGACGGCATCCGGGAGGCGAGCAGCAGCAGGCCGGTGCCGATGACGGCCGCGAGGAACTGCTTGCGGAAGAAGTACGAGGCCGGCAGCGAGAGCTCCAGCGCCTTGATCATCGAGGCGGAGTAGACCATCACCAGGCCGAGCACGGTGATCAGCAGGGCGCTGCCGAGGATCAGGTAGTACGCGGTCAGCGGCCGGTCCCAGGCCTTGCGGGCCTGTTCGTACAGCCGCCGGACGCCGCTTCCGCCCGGAGGCCGGGGAATGCCCGGTCCGGGGGCTCTGGCCGCGACGGGGCGGCGCGCCTTGGCGGTCCCGCCGCGCAGGGCGACGCCGGCCCTGCTGCGGGCCGCGCTCCGCGCGGCGGGGGCGGTGTCGTCGGCCGGCATGGTCGCTGTCCCCTCCAGTCGGGCCTGACGCGCTGCGAGCCCCCCGGAAGATCTCCCGGGAGGCACGGCACGGCGCGGAGGTCGGGCCGGTCAGGCGCGTTCGGCGGCGAGTGCGCGGACCGCGTCCGCGAACGCCTCGCCTCGCTTGTTGTAGTTGGCGAACATGTCCATCGAGGCACAGGCCGGGGCCAGGAGAACCGTGTCCCCCGGCCGGGCGAGCTGCGCCGCCTCCCGGACCGCCGCCGACATCGCCCCAGTGTCTGTCCGGTCGAGGTCGACGACCGGGACCTCGGGGGCGTGTCGCGCGAGGGCTTCCCGGATGAGGGCACGGTCCGCTCCGACAAGTACGACTCCGCGCAGTCGCTTTGCCGACTTCTCGACGAGTTCGTCGAAGGTCGCGCCCTTCGCCAGCCCGCCCGCGATCCACACGATCGGGTCGTAGGAGGCCAGGGACGCTTCCGCGGCATGGGTGTTGGTCGCTTTGGAGTCGTCGATGTAGGCGACGGAGTCGACGTCGGCGACCTTCTCGATGCGGTGCGGGTCGGGCCGGAAGGCGCGCAGTCCGTCGCGCACCGCGGCCGCGGGGACGCCGTACGCACGGGCCAGCGCCGCGGCCGCAAGGGCGTTGGCGACGTTGTGCGGCGCCGGCGGGTTCACATCGGTGACCTCGGCGAGCTCCTGGGCCTGCTGCTGCCGGTTGTCGACGAAGGCGCGGTCGACCAGCAGGCCTTCCACGACGCCGAGTTGGGAGGGTCCGGGCGTCCCGAGGGTGAAGCCGATCGCCCGGCAGCCCTCCTCGACGTCCGCCTCGCGCACCAGGTCCTCGGTCGCCTTGTCGGCGACGTTGTAGACGCAGGCCACGGTGTTGCCCTCGTAGACGCGGCCCTTGTCGGCGGCGTACGCCTCCATGGAGCCGTGCCAGTCGATGTGGTCCGGCGCCAGGTTGAGCACGACGGCGGAGTGCGCGCGCAGCGAAGGCGCCCAGTGCAGCTGGTAGCTGGAGAGTTCGACGGCAAGGACGTCGTACGTCTCGTCACCCGCGACCGCGTCGAGGAGCGAGACACCGATGTTGCCGACCGCGGCGGTCCTCAGCCCGGCGGCCTCCAGGATCGAGGCGAGCATCCGCACGGTCGTGGTCTTGCCGTTGGTGCCGGTGACCGCGAGCCAGGGAGCCGCGTCGGGGCCGCGCAGACGCCAGGCGAGTTCGACGTCGCCCCAGATCTCCACACCGGCCGCGGCGGCGGCCAGGAAGAGCGGCTTGTCGGGCTGCCAGCCGGGCGCGGTGACGACCAGTTCGGTGCCCTCGGGCAGGGTGGCCCCGTCGCCGAGGCGCACGGTGATGCCCAGGGCCTCCAGCTCGGCCGCCTGCGTACGGGAACGCTCGTCGTCCCCGTCGTTGACGACCGTCACCACGGCCCCGAGAGCATGCAGCACCTTCGCCGCGGGGATGCCGGAGACCCCCAGACCGGCGACGGTGACGCGCTTGCCCTGCCAGTCGGGCGTGCTCACTTGTCGGCCGCCCAGCCCGCGTAGAAGAGGCCGAGGCCGACGATGACGCACATGCCCTGGATGATCCAGAAGCGCACCACGACAAGGACCTCGGACCACCCCTTGAGTTCGAAGTGGTGCTGCAACGGCGCCATCCGGAAGACGCGCTTACCGGTCATGCGGAAGGAGCCGACCTGGATGACCACGGACATGGTGATCAGGACGAACAGTCCGCCGAGGAGGGCGAGCAGGAGCTCCGTGCGGGAGCAGATCGCCAGACCCGCGAGGGCGCCGCCGAGCGCCAGCGATCCGGTGTCACCCATGAAGATCTTGGCGGGCGAGGTGTTCCACCACAGGAAGCCGAAGCAGGCGCCCATCAGGGCGGAGGCGACCACGGCGAGGTCGAGTGGATCTCGTACCTCGAAGCAGGCACTGGGGTTGGTCAGCGTGACCGCGTTGGCGCAGGACTCCTGGAACTGCCAGAGACCGATGAAGGTGTAGGCACCGAAGACCATCACCGACGCGCCGGTGGCCAGACCGTCCAGACCGTCCGTCAGGTTCACGCCGTTCGACATCGCGAGAATCATGAACAGCGCCCAGACCACGAACAGCACGGGCCCGATCGACCAGCCGAAGTCCGTGATGAACGACAGCTTGGTGGAGGCGGGGGTGTTGTTGCGGGTGTCCGCGAACTGGAGCGAGAGCACGGCGAAGGTGATGCCGACGATCAGCTGACCGGCCATCTTCGCCTTGGCGCGCAGACCGAGCGAACGCTGCTTGACGATCTTGATGTAGTCGTCCAGGAAGCCGACGAGCCCCATGCCCGCCATCAGGAAGAGCACCAGCACACCCGAGAACGTCGGGTCCTCGCCGGTGATCACCTTGGCCAGGGCGTACGCGATCAGCGTGGCCAGGATGAAGGAGATGCCGCCCATGGTGGGCGTGCCCTTCTTGCTGCCGTGGCTGCGCGGGCCGTCGTCCCGGATGAACTGTCCGTATCCCTTGCGGGCCAGGAGTTTGATCAGCAGGGGTGTACCGATGAGCGTCAGAAAGAGCCCGATGGCTCCCGCGAAGAGGATCTGCCTCATCGGACGGCACCCTGCCCATCCGAGGATCCTGCCGCGTTCTCCAGCAATGCCTGGGCTACCAGTTCGAGACCGACCGACCTGGAAGCCTTCACCAGCACGACGTCTCCCGGACGCAGTTCACTGCGCAACAGATCGATCGCCGCCTGCGCGTCGGACACGTGCACCGACTCCTCACCCCACGAACCCTCGTTATATGCGCCCAGCTGAAGCCAGGACGCTTCCCTGCCCCCGACTGCGACAAGCTTGCTGACGTTGAGCCGGACGGCGAGCCGTCCGACGGCGTCGTGCTCGGCGAGCGCTTCGTCCCCGAGCTCGGCCATCTGACCGAGCACCGCCCACGTCCTTCCCCCCTGTGCCTGTGCTGCTCCGCCCATGGCGGCCAGCGCGCGCAGCGCGGCCTTCATGGACTCGGGGTTCGCGTTGTAGGCGTCGTTGACGATCGTCACGCCGTCCGGTCGCTCAGTGACCTCCATGCGCCAGCGGGAGAGGGTGCCGGCCTCGGAGAGCGCGAGTGCGATCTCGTCGACGGGCATGCCCAACTCATGGGCGACGGCGGCCGCGGCGAGCGCGTTCGACACGTGGTGCTCACCGTACAGCCGCATGGTCACGTCACTGCACCCGGTGGGGGTTCGGAGCGTGAAGGCGGGCTGACCTTGGTGGGTGAGACGGACATTCTCGGCACGGATGTCGGCGCTCTCGGCCTCTCCGAAGAAGACCACCCGGGCCTTCGTCCTCGGCGCCATGGCCCGCACCAGCGGATCGTCGGCGTTGAGCACGGCCACGCCGCCGTCGTCGGCGGGCGGAAGGTTCTCGATGATCTCGCCCTTGGCCTGGGCGATCTGCTCGCGGCCGCCGAACTCGCCGATGTGGGCCGAGCCCACGTTCAGTACGAGCCCGACCTTCGGCGGCACCAGGCCGGTGAGGTAGCGGATGTCGCCGATGTAGCGGGCGCCCATTTCGAGGACGAGGTGCTGGGTGCCTTCGTCGGCCCGCAGGGCGGTCAGGGGCAGGCCGATCTCGTTGTTGAGATTGCCCGCGGGGTAGACGGTCGGGCCCTTGCGCTCCAGAAGTTGGGCGATCAGGTCCTTGGTGCTCGTCTTGCCGGCGGAGCCGGTGAGCGCGACGGTCGTGGTGCCGAGGCGTTCGACGACGTGGCGCGCGAGCGCGCCCAGGGCGGCGGTCACATCGGGCACGACGATCGCGGCTACGCCGAGGGGGCGGGTGGCCAGGACGGCCGCGGCACCTGCGCCCACGGCCCGCTCGGCGTAGTCGTGGCCGTCGACCCGCTCGCCGGCGAAGGCGGCGAACAGTGCGCCGGGCCCCACCTGACGGGAGTCGATGACGACGGGACCGGTGATCCGCACCGCCGGATCCGGTATGTCGTGCGGCTGCCCGCCGACGATTTCGGCGATCTCGGCGAGGGAGAGGGCGATCACTTGGTCATCCCCGGGTGCTCTCGTTCCGGCCCGTCTTCGCGGGGTGAACCCGCGGCAAGGGTGGCGCGGATGGCTGCGCGCAGGACCTCGCGGTCGTCGAACGCGCGGACGACTCCGGCGATGTCCTGGCCCTGCTCGTGGCCCTTGCCCGCGATCAGCACGGTGTCGCCGGGCTGGGCGCGGCTGACGGCCAGCGCGATGGCCGCGGCCCGGTCGGCCTCGATCAGGACGTCACCACGCTCGTGGATCGGCACCTCGGCGGCGCCGGCCAGCATGGCGGCGAGGATCGCCAGGGGGTCCTCGGAGCGCGGGTTGTCGGAGGTCAGCACGGCGGTGTCGGCGAGACGGGCCGCCGCGGCGCCCATCGGGCCGCGCTTGGTCCTGTCCCGGTCCCCGCCGCAGCCGAGCACGATGTGCACACGGCCCTCGGTGACCTTGTGCAGGGAGCGCAGCACGGACTCGACCGCGTCGGTCTTGTGGGCGTAGTCGACGACGGCGAGATACGGCTGGCCCTCGTCCACGCGCTCCAGACGGCCTGGTACGCCGGGCACGGCGGCGATGCCGTCCGCGGCGGTCTGCGGGTCGATGCCGGCGACGGCGAGGGTGACGACGGCGGCCAGGGTGTTGGCCACGTTGAACGGTCCCGGCAGCGGGGCCTCGGCACGGATCCGCTCGCCGCCCGGGCCCACCACCGTGAAGACCGAGCCGACCGCGCTGATCTCGACGTCCTCGGCGCGCCAGTCGGCGTCCGGGTGGCCCTCGGCGGAGAAGGTGGTGACCGGTACGGACGCCTCCTTGATCAGCCTGCGGCCGTACTCGTCGTCGAAGTTCACGACGCCCGTCCTGCTGCGCAGGGGCGTGAAGAGCTGCGCCTTCGCCTGGAAGTAGTCCTCCATGTCGGAGTGGAATTCCATGTGCTCGGGGCTCAGGTTGTTGAAGACGGCGACGTCGAAGACGCAACCGTCGACCCGGCCGAGCACGAGGGCGTGGCTGGAGACCTCCATGGCGACCGCCTCGACACCGCGCTCGCGCATGACCGCGAACAGCGCCTGGAGGTCGGTGGCCTCGGGGGTGGTGCGCTCGGACTTGATGCGCTCGTCGCCGATGCGCATCTCGACGGTGCCGATCAGGCCCGTGCTGCGGCCGGCCGCCCGCAGGCCGCCCTCGACGAGGTACGCCGAGGTCGTCTTGCCGGACGTGCCCGTGATGCCGATCTGGAGCAGGTCGTCGCCGGGGTGTCCGTAGATCTCGGTGGCCAGCTCGCCCATCCGGGCCCGGGGGTCGTCGGTGACGAGGACCGGCAGACCGGTCTGCTCAGCACGCTCGGCGCCGGCCGGGTCCGTGAGGATCGCGGCGGCGCCCAGATCGGCGGCCTGGGCCGCGAAGTCGGCGCCGTGGAAGCGGGCGCCGGGCAGAGCGGCGTACACGTCACCGGGGCGTACGGCACGCGAGTCGTGCGTGATGCCCGTGACGTCCGCCGGATGCCCTTCGGGGCTCTTCACCCCCAGCCGGGTGGCCAGCTCCCCGAGGGGTGTCGGGTGGAGGCGGTCCGGACGGGGCGCTCCCGGCTGTTTCGCGGTGGCGTCCTGCGGGGTGGTTCGGGACTGATCAGCGTGTGGCACGGCGGTGAGCGTACCGGGCGCACCCTGCTCGGGGCTAAATGAGGGGGTGCCGCGAGCAGCACGGTGCGATGAGGGCGTTGTCACGGGTGGTTCCTCCGGTCATTCGCCGGGCTGGAAGGAGACGGGCAGCCGGGCGGGTTCGTTGCCGGTCGGCGCCACCTGCAGCGTCTTCAGCGCGAACTCCATGACCTGCTGGTAGATCGGGCCGCAGATCTGGCCGCCGAAGTAGCTGCCCCTCGTGGGGTTCTGGATGGCGCAGTAGACCGTGATTCTGGGCTTGTCGGCGGGGGCGAAGCCGGCGAAGGAGGCGGTGTAGCCGCGGTAGCGCCCGGTTTCCGGGTCGACGCGGTTGGCGGTGCCCGTCTTGCCCGCGACCCGGTAACCCGGGATACGGGCCTTGGTGCCGGTGCCTTCCTCGTTGCCGACGACCGACTCCAGCATGGTCGCGAGCGTCCTGGCGGTCTTCTCGCTGACGACCCGGGTCTTCTTGGGCGCCGGGGCCGGGGTGAACCGTCCGTCGGGGCCCTTGGTGCCGCGGACCATCGTCGGCTCCACGCGGACGCCGCCGTTGGCGATGGTCGAGTAGACGGACGTCGCCTGCATGGCGTTGATCGAGAGTCCCTGGCCGAAGGGGATCGTGTACTGCTGCGAGGTCGACCACTTGGCGGGAGGCGCCAGGATGCCCGGCGTCTCCCCCGGGTAGTCCAGTCCGCTGGGACTGCCCAGTCCGAATCTCCGCAGGTAGGAGTGGAGGACGCCGTTGGCCTGCGCCTGCGTCCTGCCGAGCTGGCCGGTCGCCAGGATGGTGCCGATGTTGCTGGACTTGGCGAGCACGCCGTTGAGCGTGAGGTACCAGGTCGGGTGGTCGATGTCGTCCTTGAACAGCCGGTCCCCGCGGTGCAGCCGGTTGGGCACGACGACATGCGTGCCGGGGACGGCCGCCTTCTCCTCCAGCACGGCGGCCATGGACATGACCTTCGCGGTGGAGCCGGGCTCGTACGCGTCCTGAAGCGCCGCGTTGCCCATGGCGGCCGAGTTGGCCTCGGACAGGTCGTTGGGGTCGAAGCCCGGCGCGTTCGCCATGGCGAGGACCTCGCCGGTCTGGGTGTCCTGCACTATCACGTAGCCGCGGTCCGCCGCGGACTTCGCGACCTGCTCGCTGATCGCGCGCTGGGCCGCCCACTGGATGTCGCGGTCGATGGTCAGCTCGATGTCCGAGCCGGGCACGGCCGGGGTCTCGTGGGTGCCGCCCGCGGTGGGCACGCGCCGGCCGCCGGACTGGGCGTAGGTGATCTTTCCGTCCTCGCCGGCGAGGGGCTTGTCGAGCATGGACTCGATACCGCCGCCGCCGTGGCCGTCGGCGTTGACATAACCCAGTATCCCGGCGGCGAGATCACCGTTGGGGTACACGCGTCGGCTGCTCGGCTCCTGGAAGACGCCGCCGAGCACATTGGCTCCGGGCCCGCCCTTGGCCTTGTCGGCCCTGGCCTTCTCGGCGAAGACACCCTTGAGGTCCTTGATCTGGTTCCAGACCTGGGGGGTCTGGCGGCGGGCCAGCACCGTGTAGCGGGACTTGGGTGTCTTCAGCTTCCTGGCGAGCTCGTTGGCGTCCTTGCCGAGGATCGGCGCGAGCAGCCCGGCGGCCTGTTCGGGCGCGTTCGGAGACTTGCTGTCCTCGGGCGTGAACATCTTCGGGTCGGCCGTGATGTCGTACGCGTCGACGCTCGTGGCGAGCGCGACTCCGGCCCGGTCGGTGATCTCTCCGCGCTCGGCGGCGAGCACATGGCTGAGGTAGCGATTCTTCTCCGCCTTGGCCGCGTACGCGCTCGCGTCGACCGCCTGCACCTGGAGAAGGCGTACGACGAAGGCCAGCATCACCAGCGTCAGTCCGAGGCTGACCAGCCGCAGCCGGGGGCGCGGGCTGCCGAGCCGGATGGCGCTCGGGCCGGGCTTGGACGCGTGGGGTCGCCGGCGTACGGACGGCCGCCGGGAAGGCTCTGGCACCCGGCGGCGCGGTGGTTGCTGAGGGGGCACTGCGTCACCTGCCGGGGGGCGTGGGAGTCGGCTTCGCGGGCGGGTTCGACGGCGTGAGCGCCGCTGGGTCGTCGGGCGCCGTACGCGGTAGGGCGCCCGACGACTGTGCCCCCGGCACGGGGGCGGAGGGGAAGACCATTGCGGGAGACGAGACCGCGGGGTAGGCGACGGGGGACGGCGTGGGCTCGGCCGGAGGCACCGGGGTCTCGGCGACCTCCAGGGGGGAAGGAGCGGGCGAGGGCAGGGCCGTCGCCTTGCCGGGCACCCCGCGGACCGTGCCGTCCGGGTCGATGAAGGCGGGATTGCCGCCCGGCACCATGCCCAGCTCGCGCGCCCGCCGCTCCAGCGCGTCCGGGGCGGAGTAGCTGTCCACGTCCCGCTGGAGCGCCTGCTGCTCGTCGGTGAGCTCGGTGGTCTCCCGCTTGAGCTCGCTCAGCTTGAACGAGCCTTCGTTGAGGGAGGAATTCAGCAGCAACAGTGTGATGAGCCCACCGCCGAGGAGCACGACGACCAGCAGGACGAAGGGGGCACGTGCCGCGGTGCTCGGTCCTGCCGGCATGAACCGTGCCAGTCGTGCGGCGCGTCCCTTGAGCTGCTTGGCCGCTTCGCTCACCGCATCCTCCCGATCGCTTCCCGACCTGTCCGTCCCCTCGGCACGGGCCCAGGGTGTGTGTGAGAAGTAGCGCCGTCCGCCCGTAGGGCGGCCCCTGCGGCGTCCGGTGCGTGCCATCGCAAGGCGGCGGAGGATCGCCCTCGTACTGGATGTACCGGGGCGACTCCGACAACATCGCGCGTGTGCGTGCCGGGCGTCGCGGGGCAGGCGAGACTTCTCGAACACGCCCTGGCGGCCGTGGCAGGCCGCCCAGCCCCGTGCGCCTGCCTCACCGCACGTCCTCCCGGATGCGCTGCGCACCCCTCAGACGCGCGGGCGCGGCGCGGCGGTTCTCGGCGATCTCGGCCTCCGTCGGCAGTTCCGCGCCCCTGGTCAGCAGCTTCAGCCGCGGCTGGTACTCCTCGGGGACGACGGGCAGACCGGCCGGGGCCGTGTTGGCCGCGCCGGCCGCGAAGACCTGCTTGACCAGGCGATCCTCCAGGGAGTGGTACGACAGCACGGCGATCCGCCCGCCGACCGACAGCGCGCCGACGGCCGCCGGGATCGCCCGCTCCAGCACGCTGAGCTCGCCGTTCACCTCGATGCGCAGGGCTTGGAAGGTGCGCTTGGCGGGGTTGCCGCCGGTGCGCTTGGCGGCCTGCGGCAGCGCGTCACGGATCAGCTCGACCAGACGGGCGCTGTTGCTGAAGGGCTCCTTCTCCCGCTCCCGCACGATCGCGGAGACGATCCGCTTGGCCTGCTTCTCCTCGCCGTACGCCCGCAGGATCCGCACCAGCTCGCCGGGCGGGTAGGTGTTGAGCACCTCGGCGGCGCTCATGCCGGTCGTCTGGTCCATCCGCATGTCGAGCGGCGCGTCCTGGGCGTAGGCGAAGCCGCGGTCGGCCTCGTCGAGCTGCATGGAGGAGACACCGAGGTCGAAGAGGACACCCTCGACGCGCGGGATGCCGAGGCGGCCCAGCACGTCGGGAAGTTCGTCGTAGACGGCGTGGACGAGCGTGGCCCGGTCCCCGAAGGGGGCGAGCCGCTCACCGGAGAGCCGCAGGGCCTCCTTGTCCCGGTCGAGGGCGACCAGGCGCGCCTCGGGGAACCGGGTGAGCAGTGCCTCGCTGTGTCCGCCGAGGCCGAGGGTGCAGTCGACGACGACCGAACCCGGTCGCTCCAGGGCCGGGGCCAACAGGTCCAGGCACCGCTGGAGCATCACCGGGACGTGTCGGGTATTGCTCAAAGCGCCCTCTCAGGTCCGCCGCGGGCCTCGACCGACCGGCGAGCGGAGGGAGGCCGAGCCGTACGTGAATGCCGCACACGCGGGGAGACTCTTGGAAACGTGCAGGGTGTGAACGTGCAGGATGTGTCGGTGAACTGCGCGTCACTTTAGTCCACCGGCCTCTTCGGTCAATCAACCGCCTGGCGCGTCGCGCAGGGGTGGCCCACCCGTCGCGAATGACCGCACTTCACCCGAACGGGCGCTGCCGGGTCCCCCTGTGGGTTAGGTCACAACAAGCCTTGTTGATGTTCTTTGTCCCCTCTCACAGCAGGCTTCGAAGGCCTGTGCCCATTACCGTCATTGTCATGACGACTTCTGCGCACCACTCCGCCGACGCTGCGCGTACGGGTGGGACGGTCACCGATCGTCTCGTCGAAGCGAACCAGCGATACGCAGCCCGTTTCCAGGACCCGGGCATGGACGCCCGTCCCGTGCTCCGTGTGGCCGTCGTCGCGTGCATGGACGCGCGGCTCGACCTGCACGACGCCCTCGGACTGGAACTGGGCGACTGCCACACGATCCGGAACGCCGGCGGCGTGGTGACGGACGACGTCATCCGCTCGCTCACCATCAGCCAGCGCGCCCTCGGCACCCGGAGCGTCATACTCATCCACCACACGGGCTGCGGCCTCGAGTCGCTCACCGAGGACTTCCGGCACGAGCTGGAGGACGAGGTGGGCCAGCGTCCGCCGTGGGCGGTGGAGGCGTTCCGCGACGTCGACCAGGACGTGCGCCAGTCGATGCAGCGGGTACGGACCTCCCCCTTCCTAGTGCACACGGACGACGTCCGCGGCTTCGTCTTCGACGTGAAGCAGGGGCTGTTGCGGGAGATCGACCCCGCGGTGTGACGGGACGAACACCCGGAGATAACAGAGCAGATCCGGCAAATCCCTCCCAGTTGTCCACAGGCGAGTGACACGAAGCGGTAACCCCAACAAGAATGCGTCCGAGACACCCTTCCGGAACTTCCGGAGACCGGTGTTCGTGTTTTTGGTGGGCCGGGCCGTTCCATACGCACCGGCCCGTAGAACGGGCCGAGGAGGGCCGGGTGACGACCTATGACGATCGAGCGAGCCTCACAGATCTGACCACCACCGCGGATCGTGTCCGCAGGTCGGTCGAGGGTGTGATCGAGGGCAAGCCAGAGGTCGTACGGCTTTCGCTGACCGTGCTGCTCGCCGAAGGACATCTGCTCATCGAAGATGTCCCGGGCGTGGGCAAGACGATGCTGGCCAAGGCGCTGGCGCGATCCATCGACTGTTCCGTGCGGCGTATCCAGTTCACGCCGGACCTGCTGCCGTCGGACATCACCGGTGTGTCGATCTTCGACCAGCAGCAGCGCGACTTCGAGTTCAAACCGGGCGCGATCTTCGCCCAGATCGTGATCGGCGACGAGATCAACCGTGCGTCGCCGAAGACGCAGTCGGCGCTGCTGGAGTCGATGGAGGAGCGCCAGGTCACCATCGACGGCAACACCTATGAACTGCCCAGCCCGTTCATGGTGGTGGCCACGCAGAACCCGGTCGAGATGGAGGGCACCTACCCGCTGCCGGAGGCACAGCGCGACCGTTTCATGGCGCGGGTCTCCATCGGCTATCCGAGCGCGGAGGCCGAGCTGCAGATGCTCGACGTGCACGGCGGCGTCTCCCCGCTGGACGACCTTCAGCCGGTGGCGCACGCCCACGACATCGTGAAGCTGATCGACGCCGTGCGCACCGTGCATGTCGCCGATTCCGTCCGGCGGTACGCGGTGGAGCTGGTCGCGGCCACCCGTAACCACCCGGACCTCAGACTCGGCGCATCGCCGCGTGCCACCCTGCATCTGCTGCGTGCCGCCAAGGCCACGGCCGCGCTCAACGGCCGGGAGTACGCACTGCCCGACGACGTCCAGTCGCTCGTGGTGCAGGTCCTCGCGCACCGTCTGCTGCCCACCGCCCAGGCGCAGTTGAACCGGCGCACCGCGGAGCAGGTCGTGCTGGAGATCCTTCAGCGCACCCCCGTGCCCACGGCCGAGGGCACGGAGACGTCCTACCTCGCGGGCCGTCCGGTCCAGCCGCCGCTCTACGGCCAGCAGCCCGGCGCCCGGCGGCTGTGATGTCGGCCGAGGCCCCAGGTGCCACCGAGGGCAACGCCTCGGGCGGAGTGCGTGCGGCCCTCGGCGGGCTGACCACACGCGGCCGCTCGTTCCTCGCGGCCGGCATCGCCGCGGCGATCTGCGCGTACGTCCTCGGGCAGAGCGATCTGCTGCGGGTCGGCCTGCTGCTCTCCGTGCTGCCCCTGGTCTGTGTGGCCGTGCTCTACCGCACGCGCTACCGGGTCGCGGGCAGCAGACGGCTCTCGCCGTCGCGGGTGCCCTCCGGTTCCGAGGCCCGGGTGCATCTGCGGATGGACAACGTCTCGCGGCTGCCCACCGGGCTGCTGATGCTCCAGGACCATGTGCCCTATGTCCTCGGGCCGCGGCCCCGGTTCGTGCTCGACCGCGTGGAGGCGGGCGGACGCCGCGAGGTGTCCTACCGGGTGCGGTCGGACCTGCGCGGGCGGTATCCGCTCGGGCCGCTCCAGCTGCGGCTGAGCGATCCGTTCGGCATGTGCGAACTGACCCGTTCCTTCAGCGCGTTCGACACCCTCACGGTGATCCCGCGCACCGAGTCGCTGCCGCCGGTGCGACTGGCGGGCGAGGCCTCGGGGTACGGCGACGGGCGCCAGCGCTCCCTGGCGCTGGCCGGAGACGACGACATCATCCCGCGCGCCTACCGGCACGGCGACGACCTTCGCCGGGTGCACTGGCGTTCCACCGCGCGCTACGGCGAACTGATGGTCCGCCGTGAGGAGCAGCCCCAGCGGTCGCGCTGCACCGTGCTGCTCGACACCCGGCAAGCCGCCTATCAGGGGGCCGGTCCCGATTCGGCCTTCGAATGGGCCGTCTCGGGCGCCGCGTCCGCGCTGGTCCACATGCTCGAACGGGGCTTCGCGGTGCGGCTGTTGACCGACACCGGCAGCTCGGTGCCGGGCGAGGGCGCGGACGGGTTCGCGGGCTCGACTCAGGAGTCCGCGGACTCCGCGGGTCTGATGATGGACACCCTCGCGGTGGTCGACCACTCCGAGGGTGGCGGGCTCTCCCGGGCGTACGACGTGCTGCGCGGCGGGAACGAAGGGCTCCTGGTCGCGTTCTTCGGCGACCTCGACGAGGAGCAGGCGACGCTCGCCGCGCGGATGCGCCATCGCAGCGGCGCGGCCGTCGCCTTCGTCCTCGACAGCGGGACCTGGGTGACGAACGGTGCCGTGGCCGGCGCGGTCGACGACCGTCTGCGGCTGCTGCGGGAGTCCGGCTGGACCGCTCTCGCCGTGGCGCCGGGGGTCCCGCTCGCCGATCTGTGGCAGCAGGCGGGCCGCCAGCGCACCGAGTCCAGCAGCACGAACGGCAATTCTGGGGGTTGGACATGAGCGGTCGCGGACGGCTGGCGCTGTGCGCGTTCGCCGCCACGGTGATGGCATCGGGCGCGATCCTGCCACTGATCGAAACAGCCGGCTGGATGGTGCAGGCGGCGTTCCTGCTGGCCGTCCAGAGCGGCGCGGGCGCACTGACCCGGCGGGTTCCGCTGGCCAGACCGCTCACGGTCCTCGTGCAGGCGCTCGTGGGACTTCTGCTGCTCACGGTGGTCTTCGCCCGGGAGCACGCGCTCCTCGGCGTACTGCCGGGTCCGGAGGCGTTCCAGCACTTCGGCACCCTGCTCTCCGCGGGCGGCGAGGACGTCGGGCGGTACGCGATCCCCGCGCCCGCGACCGACGGCATCCGTCTGATGGTGATCGGCGGGGTCATGGTGATCGGCCTGGCGGTGGACGCCCTCGCGGTGACCTTCCGCAGCGCCGCACCGGCCGGTCTGCCGCTCCTCGCGCTCTACTCGGTCGCGGCCGGGCTGGCGGGCGGCGGCGCGAGCTGGCTCTGGTTCCTGCTGGCCGCCTGCGGCTATCTGGTCCTCCTGCTGGCCGAGGGCCGGGACCGGCTCTCGCAGTGGGGGCGGGTCTTCGGCGGAGCCGTGCCCGCACAGGGGCGCAGCGCGCAGGGCTTCGACTCGGCGGGCGGCAATCCGCTCGCCCCCGTGCGCACCGGGCGGCGGATCGGCGCTCTCGCGCTGGGCGTGGCGCTCGTGGTTCCGGCGGCTCTGCCGGCCCTGGACGGCGGCCTGCTGGCCTCCACGGGCAACGGCACGGGTGGCGGCGGGGGCGGCACGATCAACGCGGTGAACCCGCTGGTCTCGCTCCAGGACAGCCTGCGGCAGCCCGACAACCGCGAGGTCATGCGCTACAAGACCAACGCGCCGGACACCCAGGACCTCTATCTGCGGATCGTGGCGCTGGACCAGTTCGACGGCACGGCGTGGAAGACCTCGCAGCGCGACATCACCGACATCCCGGGCCGCCTTCCGCAGCCGGACGGCCTCAGCCCGACGGTCAACGCCACCGAGATCAGGACGAACATCACGGCCGCCGGTTCCTACCGGCAGAACTGGCTGCCGCTCCCCTACCCGGCGACCGACGTGGACATCGAAGGCCGCTGGCGCTTCGAGCCCGTCGGCCGGACCGTGGTCGGCGACAGCGGCCAGTCGACCCGGGGCGCCAAGTACTTCGTCAGCAGCCTGATGGTGAAGCCGACGGCCGAGCAGCTCGCGAACGCCGCGCCGGCTCCGGCCTCGCTGGTGCGCGAATACACCAAGGTGCCCGACGTCCTGCCCGACGTGGTCGAGGACACCGCGAGGAAGGTCACCGAAGGCGCCGCGAACGACTACGAGCGGGCGGTGAAGCTCCAGGACTGGTTCGCCGTCGACGGCGGCTTCACCTATGACACCGATGTCCAGTCCGGTACGGGCGTCTCCGCCATTTCCCGCTTCCTCCAGCAGAAGCAGGGATTCTGCGTCCACTTCGCGTTCTCCATGGCGGCCATGGCGCGGACGCTCGGCATTCCGGCGCGGGTCGCGGTCGGCTTCACGCCGGGCAGCCCGCTGGCCGACGGCAGCATGTCGGTGGGCCTGAAGGAGGCGCACGCCTGGCCGGAGCTGTTCTTCGAGGGCGTGGGATGGACGCGGTTCGAGCCGACTCCGAGCCGGGGCACCGCACCCGAGTACACCCGTTCGGAGCTGCCGTCCGGCGGGGCGAGCAGCCCGGCGCAGCCCGAGGCGACCGCCACCACGACGCCCAGCGCCGCCCCGTCCGCCTCCGAGCGCTGCCCGGCTCAGGCCCGGCAGCTCGGCGAGTGCGGTGCGGCGACGCCGCAGGATCTGACCCCGCCCGGCGACTCGGGCTTCCCGTTGGGGACCACCCTGCTGGTGGGCCTGGCCGTGCTGCTCGGAGTGGGGGTGCCGCTGCTGCCGATGCTGTGGCGGCTGAGAGTCACCGCACGACGGCTGGGCTCCGGCGGTCGCACCCCGGCCGACGCCGGGGCGCGGACCCTCGCGGCCTGGCTGGAGGTCACCGACACGGCCTGGGACTTCGGCATCCTTCCGGACGAGTCGCAGACAGCACGCAAGACCGCGGCCCGCATCGTGCGGCTCGGGGCTCTGGAGGGCGAGGCGGCGGACGGGGTGCACCGGATCGCCGGCGCTGTCGAGCAGGTGCTCTATGCGCCGGTGCCCAAGCCGGGCACGGGTCTGAGCGACGACGTGACCCGGCTCCGGGAGGGCCTGCGGTCCGGCGCGAGCCGTGGGACCCGGCTGCGTGCGCTGCTGCTGCCCCGCTCGACCGTAAGGGTGGTCTGGGACCTCTCGAGCCGCTGGGCGTCGCTCACGGACGTCTGGCGCGGCAGCCGCTGGGCCCCGGAGCGGTGGGCGGGGTTCCTGCGCCGTCCGTCCCGGCAGCGGGGCTGAGAAACAGCGAGAACGGGTGAGGGGCCGACGCTTCGGGCGTCGGCCCCTCACCCGTTCTCCGGGTCGGCGAATGCGCCGGGGACATATTCAGGAGGCTGGGTACTGGGGATCCGGCTCTGCGGGCCTCTGCGGGGGGGATCGGCCGGGAGACACCGGCTCCGATTCCTCCGGCACAGGGGGGTTCAGTGCGGGGTTCAGTGCGGGGTGATCCTGGGCCCCGTGGATCCGGGAAACGGATCCGGGACTCGCGAAACGGGGATCCGGGGGTAGTCGGGCTCGGCGGGGGTCGGACTCGGGAACGTCGGGACTCGCGCAACTGGGACCCGAGGCGTGCGAAGGTCAGGCACCCGCATCCGGGGCACGCCGATCCGGCGCACGGGCAGGGGCCTGTTCCACAGGACAGGCCCGGGCCTCACCAACCCATCACGGCCCCTCACGCGAACAGTTCACCTGTTGGTGCGGTCCTCCGCGAGGTCCGTGTGGTTCAGTGGCCCTGCTCATCGCGGCGGCGCTGCCACCGCTGCTCGATCCGGTCCATCATCGACTTGCGCTGACGGGGCTGGCGACGCGCGGTTGCGGGCGCGTCTCCCAGGGTCTGTTGCTCACCCGGTTTCGGCGCCTTGCGCCATCCGGTGACCGCCAGGACCGCACAGCCGAGCATGACGAGAAAACCCACCACGCTGATCCAGATCTGCTGCGCGACCATTCCGGCCATGAGGAGCGCGATACCCACCAGGAAGCCGGCGACCGCTTGGTAGACCCGTCGCCGGGTGTACGTACGCAGCCCGCTTCCCTCAAGCGCTGTAGCGAACTTGGGATCTTCGGCGTACAGCGCTCGCTCCATCTGCTCGAGCATTCGCTGCTCGTGCTCCGAGAGCGGCACGGAGTCCTCCTAGTCGTCGGCCGCGGGGGGCGACCGGTATGCGGCCCTTTCAGGATAGGCAGGGAATCGCCCCCGTGAAACCCGCCCTCTATGCCTGTTCACCGCCCGGGCCGCCATGGCGGCTTGGCTGCTGAGGCGTAGATTCCCCAACCGCCGATCCGTCATGCCGGATGGTGTCCCCCGATCATACGGGGCGGAGCCCACGATCGGGGGGTCTGTGGCGTACTCCATGTGCGGCTGCGCCGCTGATCAGCCGCGCTTCTCGCCCAGTACGTGCAGCTGGGTGGCGACCGAGTGGAAGGCGGGCAGCTCGGCCGCGGCCGCCTCCAGCTTGAGCAGGGCCTCCAGAGCGCGCGGCTCGGTGTCCACCAGAACGCCGGGAACAAGGTCCGCGAAGACGCGCACGCCGTGCACCGCGCCCACGTCCACACCGGCGTCGGCGGCCAGCGTGGTGAGCTGCTCCGCGGTGAAGCGGCGGGGCATCGGGTCCCCCTCGCCCCAGCGGCCCGCGGGGTCCGTCAGCGCGTGCCGGGCCTCGGTGAAGTGCCCCGCGAGAGCCCGGGCGAGGACCGCACCGCCGAGACCGGCGGCCAGCAGACTGATGGTGCCGTCGTTCCGCAGGGCGGCGACCGCGTTGCGCACGCCTTCGGCCGGATCGTCCACGTACTCCAGGACGCCGTGGCAGAGGACCGCGTCGTAGCCGTCGCGCTCGACGACGTCGAAGAGGCCGTGTACGTCGCCCTGGACACCCTTGATCCGGTCGGCGACGCCGGCCTCCGCGGCCCTGCGCTCCAGTGCGAAGAGGGCGTTCGGGCTGGGGTCGACCACGGTGACGCGGTGGCCGAGACGGGCGACGGGCACCGCGAAGGAACCGCTGCCGCCGCCGGTGTCCAGGACGTCCAGGCTGTCCGTCCCGGTCACCTTGACCCGGCGGTCCAGGGCGTCCTTGAGGACCTCCCAGACGACCGAGGTGCGCAGGGCGGAGCGGGGCTGACGCGGTGGGGTCTTCCCACCGGGGGACGGGTCCGGCACGGCAGTTGACTCCTCGGGCGGTGCCGCCCCGGGCTGCGGAGGCGCGGGCGGGGCGGGCGGTGAGCGATGACCGACGTCGATGAACGCACGACATCTCCCACCCTATTGCCTCGGACGGACGTCCCAGCGCTGCGTCTCACCCCGCGGCGCCGGCCTCTTCGGGTCGCTGCTCGGTGGCCGTCTCACCCCGCGGCGCCGGCCCTCCCGGTGGCTGCTCCGTGGCCGTCTCACCCCGCGGCGTCACCCCTTCCCGGCGGTTCCGTGCGGGGCTGCGGCAGGGCGGGCTGGAGCACCAGCATGCGTTCCACCAGGCGCAGAAACATGGCGGCGTCACGCAGCAGATCGTCGGCGTCCCGGGTGCTCGCCGCGCCCTGTATGCCCGCCTCGGCCCGTGCCCTGCGGGTGGCGCCGGAGGCGAACAGGATGCTCCACTCCGTCAGTTCCGGCGCTATCTCGGGGAGCACTTCCCAAGCGCTCCGGATCCGCCGGCGTCGTCGCTCGCTCGTCTCCGGGCGGCCCCGCGCGGCGAGCACCGCGGCGGCGGTGCGCAGGGCCGCCAGGTGGGCCGTGGCGTAGCGTTCGTTGGACGTTTCCAGGGTGGCTGCCTCGTCCAGTCCGGTACGGGCCTGGGCGAGGAGGTCGAGGGCGGCGGGGGGCGCGGTGGCCCGCCGCAGGACGGGGTGCACGTCGCTCGCCGGTCCGGTCAGTGAGGGGGCAGGGCCGGTGGCGCGGCGCCGGTGTGCGGCTGCTGCGTAGGAGCTGGCCATGACGAACCTCCTGTCGTCGTGTGACGGCACTGTGGCCGTATGTGTCCATGGTGGAGGCCCCCACTGACAATCGGCCCTGACCTGCCCCTTTGCTTCGATCGTAGGTTCGGTAGTAGTTTTTGCACTGACTGGTCAGTTCAAAAGCAGGGGAGGGCACGTGGACAGCCCGCAGGGGGCAGCCGTCACTGCCGAGGACTTCGGGCTGGAGGGTCCGCGTGGCTGGGCCTTCCGGTCGGTCACCGTCGAGGCGGAGCCCGGATCGCTCATCGCCGTCGTGGGCCCGTCCGGTTCGGGCCGTACGAGTCTTCTGCTCGCGCTCACCGGCCGTATGCGCCCCACCGAGGGCAGCGCCGAGGTCGCCGGACTCCCCCTGCCCCGGAAGATGGCCGCGGTCCGCAGGATCAGCGCGCTCGGCCCCGTACAGGGGGTCAGCGAGCTCGACCCGGCACTGACCGTCGGTGAGCACCTGCGCGAACGCGCCCTGCTGCAGCGGCGTTTCGACGCCTCGCTGCGCGCACTGCTGAGGCCGCGCGCCGAGCGGGTGACGGAGGCACGGCGCCGTGTCGACGAGGCGCTGGAGGCCGCCGGGCTGGACCCGGCCACGCTCCCCAAGCGGAAACGCACCTCCGTACGCGATCTGGAGCGGCTGGAGGCGCTGCGGCTGTCCGTGGCCCTGGCGCTGATCGGCCGGCCGCGGCTGCTCGCCGTCGACGACGCCGATCTGAAGCTCGCGGACGCGGACCGGGCCGAGGCGTGGCGGCTGCTGCGCTCGGTCGCGGAGTCGGGCACGACCGTGCTGGCCGTGTGCAGCGACGCGCCCGAGGGCGCGACCGTCGTCGTCAGCACCGGCGCGGTCACGGACCGTCCGGAGGACGAGGGCCCGGGCGACAACGACACCGGCACGGGCACCGGCACGGGCACCGGCACGGGCACCGGCACGGGCACCGGCACGGGCACCGGCACGGGCACCGGCACGGGCACCGGCACCGAGACCGACCACGCCGACGCCGAAACCACCGTCGAGAACACCACTGAGGAGGGGACGGCCGATGCGCTCGCCGAAACTGGCCGCGCTTGAGCTCAAGCGGTTCGGCAGGGGGAAACTGCCGCGTGCCGCCCTGGTCGCCGTGGTGCTGCTGCCGTTGCTGTACGGCGCCCTGTACCTGTGGTCCTTCTGGGACCCGTACGGCCGACTGGACCGGATCCCCGTCGCGCTCGTCAACGACGACAAGGGTGCTCGGGCCGAGGGCAGGAAGATCTCGGCCGGCGACGAGATCACCAAGGGGCTGCGCGAGAGCGACGTCTTCGAGTGGCACGAGGTGAGCGCGGCCGAGGCCCGCAAGGGCGTCGAGGACGGTGCGTACTACCTCTCGCTGACCATGCCCCAGGACTTCAGTGAGCGCATCGCGTCGAGTTCGGGCAACTCCCCCGAGACCGGCGCCCTGCAGGTGCGTACGAACGACGCCAACAACTACATCGTCGGCCAGATCTCGCGGACGGTCTTCGCCGAGGTGCGCACGGCCGCGTCGACCGACGCGTCCCGCTCGTTCCTGGACCGCATCTTCATCTCCTTCTCGAGCATCCACGACGCGACGGAGAAGGCGGCCAAGGGTGCCGACCAGCTCAAGGGCGGCATCGGCAAGGCAAAGAAGGGCTCCAAGGAGCTCGCCGACGGCCTCGAGGACGCGAAGGACGGCAGCGGCAAGCTCGTCGGCGGCCTGTCGAAGCTCTCCAAGGGCGCGAACGAGCTCGAGACCGGCTCCCGCAAGGTCGCGGGCGGCACCCAGTTGCTCGCCGACAAGGTCAACGCGGTGGCCGCCGGCATCCGCCCGTACGTCCGGGACGACGGCAAGTCGATCGGGGACGCGGCACGGCTGGTCTCCGACTCCTCCCGGACCGTCCGACACACTCTCGACCATCTGGTGAAGAGCGCGCCGGCCGCGGCCGCACGCGCGCACAAGTCCGCCGACGAGCTGGAAGCGCTCCACCGCTCCCGCTGTGAGGACGCCGTCCTGCCGGACGCCGGTGCCTGCTCGGCTCTGGAGCGTGCCAGGGACACGGCGAAGGACGTGGCGAAGGTCGCCGACGATGTCGACGCCGTGGTGAAGAACCACCAGGGCGACCTCGAGAAGCTCGACAGCCGGCTCGCCGATCTCCAGAAGAAGGCCGACGAGATCGTCCGGCGCTCACCGCGGCTCGACGAGGACCTGGAGTCGGCGGTCAAGAAGGTCAACGAACTCAACTCCGGCGCCAGGAAGGTCGCTCAGGGCGCGGACAGGCTGCACTCGGGTCTGACCACCGCCCGGTCGGGCTCCACCGAGCTGGACACGGGCGTGGGCAGGCTCAAGAAGGGCGCCGGAACGCTGGACGGCGGTCTGTTCAAGCTGGCCGACGGTTCGGACGAGCTCGCGGGCGGACTGAACGACGGCGTCGAGAAGATCCCGGACTACGACAAGAAGGACCGGGACCGGCGTACCGAGGTGATGGCCGACCCCGTGAAGCTGGCGAGCCAGTCCCTGCACGAGGCTCCCAACTACGGCACCGGATTCGCCCCGTACTTCATCCCGCTCTCCCTGTGGGTGGGCTCGATGGTGGCGTACATGATCATCTCGCCGCTGAACCGGCGGGCGCTGGCCGCCGGCGCCTCCGCCTGGCGGATCGCGGTGGCGGGCTGGCTGCCGGTGGTGGCCCTCGGCCTGGTCCAGGTCGTGGCGCTGATGTCGGTGCTGCACTGGACGGTCGGTCTGCAGATGGTCCACGCGGCGGGCACGGTCGGCTTCCTGGCGCTCGTCATTCTCTGCTTCGCCGCGATCATCCAGTGGCTGAACGCCCGGTTCGGGGCGGCCGGCCGGATCCTCGTCCTGGCGCTGCTGATGCTCCAGCTGACCTCGGCGGGCGGCACCTACCCCGTCCAGACCAGCCCGGCGTTCTTCAACGCGATCCACCCGTTCCTTCCGATGAGTTACGTCGTCGACGCGCTGCGCCGGCTCATCACGGGCGGCGGACTGGGCCCGGTGTGGGAGGCGAGCGCCGTCATGCTCGCCTTCACGGCGGGCGCGCTCGCGCTCACCGCGATCTCCGCACGCCGCAGGCAGGTCTGGACGCTCGACCGCCTGCACCCCGAGCTGAGCCTCTGAGGGGGCGGCGGACCTGTGAGAATCGATGTCATGGACAGCAGCAGCACCAGACGCCGGGCGACCCGGGCGAAGCTCTACGAAGCCGCGGTGACGCTCATCGCCGAACAGGGGTTCTCGGCCACCACGGTGGACGAGATCGCCGAGCGCGCCGGCGTGGCCAAGGGCACGGTCTATTACAACTTCAAGAGCAAGACCGAGCTCTTCGAGGAGCTGTTGCGGTACGGCGTCGGCCTCCTCACGGCGTCGCTCCAGTCCGCGGCCGACGAGACGGCGGAACGCGACGGCACCAAGGTCGAGGCGCTGGACGCCATGATCCGGGCGGGCCTGGGCTTCATCGACCGCTACCCGGCCTTCACGCAGCTGTACGTGGCCGAGCTGTGGCGCACCAACCGTGCCTGGCAGTCGACGCTCCTCGTGGTCCGGCAGCAGGCGGTGGCGGTGGTCGAGACCGTGCTGCGGGAGGCCGTCGAGAACGGCGAACTGAGCGAGGAGATCGACATCTCGCTCACCGCGGCGGCGCTGGTCGGGATGGTGCTGGTCGCCGCGCTGGACTGGCAGGCCTTCCAGCGGGAGCGGTCGATCGACGATGTGCACGCGGCGCTCTCGCGCCTGCTGCACGGCCGGGTGAGCGGCCGCTGAGACCTCCCCGAGCCCCTGCGGAGCTCGCCGGGAGCACCGTGTGCCCGGACGGCGACGGGTCGGCGTGACGCCTGCCGGGGGGTTCTCGGCCAGTGCCCGCCGGTAGTCGGTGGCGCCGTCCTGGTAGAACTCCGTCGGCATC
>NZ_JBEOSJ010000045.1:0-30378 GCF_040302905.1 Streptomyces sp. NPDC096193
AGCGGCAGAAGCGCGACGGCCGTCCCCGCGGCCAGGAACACCATCGGCATCGACAGTGGTCTACGGAACACCAGCCGCGGCAGCACGGCGGCGGCAAGGGCACCCACCCCCATGGCGGCGTACACGGCATCGGAGATCGTCATCCGCACCATCCTCGCATCCGGCGACCACCGCACCGGCCTCCGTCAGACGTGCCGAGGCCCAGCCACAGGGGGTGTACGCCGTCCTCAAGCCTGACGGTCACGTACGTCCTGCGTGTTCCCGCCCGCCGAGACAGAGACGCTCTGCGGCTCGGCGATGCCAGCGAGGTCCTCGACGTCGAAGATCCTCGCAATGGGCACGTCGGTACTGCTGTGGGCGATGATTGAGAAGGCGATGCAGACAGCGATGAGCGTGTAAGCCTGCTCGCCCTGCGGGATGCCGGCCTGGAGCACCAGCAGTCCGTACACCACGGAGGCGAAGCCCTTCGGGCCAAACCACGCGGCGACCAACTTCTCGCGGCGGTCGAACCGGGTGCCGATGAGCGAGATAAGCATGGACGCCGGGCGGATCAGGACGATCGCCAAGAACACCACCACGTATCCGCCGAAGGTCAGGTCGCCAAAGAGCTGCGGCGTCAACAGCGCACCGAAGACAAGTAGTGCGGCGAACTTCGCCAGCTCCGACAGCGCCTCGCCCAGCGGCTCGAAGGCCGCCTTCGCCTCCGGGGACACGGCGGTGAGGACGGCGCCCGCGGAGAAGGCGGCCAGGTAGGGGTTGGCGTGCGTCAGGTGGCATGCACCGTACAAGATGATCCCGGTGGCAAGAGGGAGCAAGGGCTGCAGCTTGGGCTCAGCTCCCAGCAGCCTGAACCGCACGAGCCCGTTGACCAGCAGCGGCAATCCCACGCCAAAGGCAAGCCCGAGCCCCAGCTCCAGCGAGATCTTCCCGAACGAAGCCTCCGCGTGGCCGCTGGAGGGGCCGGCGGCGGCGATGAGGAGCAGCACCACCGGGAGCGCGAGCCCGTCGTTGATGCCGCTCTCGACGTTCAGCAACTGCCGCAGTTTGGCGGGTACTTCCTTGCGGCCCACGATCGCCGAGGCGAACACCGGGTCGGTCGGCGCCAGGACGGCGCCGACGAGGAAGGACGTCGTCCAGTCCAGGCCGACCAGGTAGTGCGTGATCAGTGCCATGCCGAGGAAAGCCAGCGGCATGCCAAGGCCCGAGGCTCGGGCCGGGTTCTTCCAGTTCTCCTTCAACTTCGGGAAAGACACGTGCATGCCGTCGGTGAACAGCACCGCGAACAGCGCCAGATCGGCCGTGACCGCCACGATCTCGCTGTCCGGCGTGATGTGGATCAACCCCAGGAACCCGTCGCTGACAAGCGCGCCACCGACGAGGAAGAGGAAGGAGGTGGACAGCACGGTCCTGGCCGCGAGCCCGGAGAGCAGAACCGCGACGAGCAGGGCAGCACCGAAGACCGCGACGAGCACCACGTAAACCAACCCCACATCGACGACGACAACCGTTCCTTGACCGCCGACCAGACTTCCCGGCACTCCGGGCCGGACTTTACGTTCCCCTGACGCCCCCTTTACAGGTTGCTGACAGGCAGCCCCCTGCGTCCGACGCTGCCGGGCCCCGGCATGATGCCCCCGCCCGCCGGTGTAGCGGTGAGCGTCCGCTGTGATGCTGCGACCCGTCGTTGCCAACGCCATGCTGACGACCGAAACGAACGTGCTGTGGGCAAACCTGAGTGTTCACCCGATGTCTCGGGCCGTTGAGCCCGTAGCGGGTCAACTTCCCTGGACTCGTTCCTCTGCCGCTGCCGACTCGTCGTCAACTGCGCGGGCCCGTCCTACAGCGTCCTGGACACCGTGGCCCGGGCGGCCCTGAGCCACGACGTGGACTACGTCGACGCGGCGGGCGACGACCCGCTCCACGTCCGGCTGACCGCGGCCAGCGGCGAAGTCGACGCGTGGACGACCGCGGACCTCACCGCGGTGATCTCCGCCGGATCACTGCCGGGCCTTTCGGGACTCCTGCCCCGCGTCCTGCTGGCACCGGCGGCGGGGCCGGTCCGCTGGGAGGGGTACGTGGGCGGAGTGGCAGCACTCACCCCCGCTGTCGCGGGATGCGTCCTCCTCGCCCGGGGCCCCGAGCACGGCAACCCCTTCCGCGGCCTGGGAGGACGGCGCGATACGCGACGGTGCGCTGGAACCCCGACGCGACCTGCGGTTCCCGGCCTTCCCCCGACCGGTGACCGCCTTCCCCTACCTACCCACCGAGGCCGCCCGCCTCGCCGGGACCGCGGGCATCCGCCGACTTCACTGGTACACCGTCTTCGGAGGCACCCGCCCCGCCGAAGAGCTCGCCATGGCCTGGGCCCTGGACACCACGGACACCACGGACACCACCGAACTGGTCCGCGCCGCGGACGAGCACGTACGCCGCCACGGCTCCTGGTACGGGCAGGAGTTCCGCCTGTGGAACGCGACCGACGACGGCCCGCCCACCCTCACCCTCCGCGCCGAGGACTCCTACGAACTCAGCGGCTTTCTCGCTGCCACCGCGGCACAACACGTCCTCGCCGGCCGCGTGAAACCCGGCGTGCACTACGCGGCGGACGCGCTCGACCCCGAGTCGACCGCCACGGCTCTGGCAGCGGATCCCGTGGCCGAGCTGGAGTTGAACTGAGCACTACCCACGGGAAAGTCGCGCACGCTCGCGCGGCCCCTACTCCCGCTCCCCAGCCCCAATCGGCTCGTCCCGGAGGACTCCATGGCCGTTCCCAAGCGGAAGATGTCCCGCAGCAACACCCGCCACCGCCGCGCCCAGTGGTGGTCGGGATCTCCGGCTCGGGCAAGACCACCCTGGGCCGCTGCATCGCCGGCCTGCACGACACCGAACCGGCCCCGACGGTCGGCCGACGTACACCGGAACACCGGCAACGCGTCCACAGCGTGGGCCAGTCCCCCAGCGATTCCCTCAACCCGCACCGCACCGTGGTCGCCGAGCTGGCCCGCGTGGTCCGTTTCCACGGCACCTGCGGACGGAGCACGGTGGCCCGCCGGGTGGCGGAGCTGCTGGACAGCGTCCGGCTGCCCGCCGGGGTCGCCGACCGGTACCCGGCGAACCTGTCAGAGGGTGAGCAGCAACGCGTCGCGATCGCGCGCGCCCTGGCCGGCAACCCGGCCGTCCTGGTGTGCGAGGAGATCACGTCCGCATTGGACGTGTCGGTCCAGGCCACCGTTCTGACCCTGCTCACCGACCTGCGACGCGACCTGGACCTCAGCCTGCTGTTCATCACCCACGACCTCGGCGTCGTCGCCGCTGCCGCGGACCACGTCACTCCGATCCACGACGGCCGGATCCGCACCGGCGAACCAGTTGCCGAGGTGCTCCACCCCGCGGCCCCGCATCCCCTCATCCATCAACTGCTGCACGCCGCCCCCACCCTCGGCCCCCGGAAGGAACCCATGGCCCCCAACGCGGGCCGACGCACATCATGACCGCCGTACTCGTCACGATGTGCGGATCACGTCGTCCTCGACAGTCGTCTGCGTGATGGCCTTCTGCTGCCGGTACCACTTCGCAACCGTGGTCGCACTCTTCGCCTTGAGCCGGTCAGCCCGCCGCGATCTGTTCCGTAGGCGCGCGGCGCCCTCTGGCGACGTGCTCGGCCACGACTCTCCGGCAAAGCCGGCGTGAGCGGCTCAGCCGTCACGGCATCAGCGCAATCAGCACCCGCTCCTCGAGGTCCTGCCACACGACATCGACCTCGGCGAAGCCTGCCTCGCGGAGCGCGGCCTCGTGATAGTCGATGCCTGGGGCGGCCCACTCGTCCTTGGCGCCCTCCGGCCAGATCCGGCGTCGGGCGTCGACAGCCTCGCCCAAGGCGGGCACGGACTCCGCGCTCCTCCACCAGGTCTCCCAGTCCTCGGCGCCGCGGGTGAGCGCGGCTGACTGCCGGCGGGCGCTGACGGCGACGGAGGCCCCCCTGATCCGCTTGTTCCGCGGGCCGGCCGGGAGGTAGTCGGCGTTGATCAGCACGCCACCGGGCTTGAGCAGGGTCGCGGCGGCGCGGTACACCGCGACCAGCTCCGGCGGGCCCAGCCAGTGCAACGCGGTGCTGGACAGGACCGCGTCGAAGGTGCCCGGCTTGCCGTCCTCGTCGAGGGCGGTGACCCAGTCGGGGGTTCGCAGGTCGGTCCGGATCCAGCGCAGCCGGCCGCCGTGGTCGCCGCACGCGCCCTGCCCAATGGTCAGTAGCACCGGGTCGACATCGACGGCGACGGCGCGGCCCTCGGGATACCGGCGCAGCAGCCGGTCGCTGATCGCGCCGGGGCCGCAGGCGAGGTCGAGCACGGCGGGGGCGGGTCCTGGGGCGAGTTCGCCGAGGAAGTCGAACATGACGTCGAAGCGGCGCTCGCGTTGTTCGATGTAGAGGTCCTGCTGCCGGTCCCAGCGGGTGAGCAGGTCGGTCCAGGTGTCGGTGTGTTCGGCGGTGTCGGTCATGGATTCCTCCGGGTTGCCGTGATGATCAGACGATGGGCGGCCTGAGCCGGGCAGATGGCAGGCCACGTAGTGGCCGGCGTGGGCGGCCGGGCGGGGCTGCGGGGCTGCCAGCGGGATCAGAGGCGGTCTGGTCTCGCAGGCCGCGACGCGGTCCGGGCAGCGGGCGCGGAAGCCGCACCCGTCCTGGGAGGCCGGCGAGGGCAGCGGGCGGATCGCCGAGTCCACGACCGGTCGTCGGCGATGAGGGGAGTTCAGCGCTGGTGCCGCGGCGAGAAGTGTTCTGGTGTACGGGTGCAGCGGTGCCACGGCGAACGCCGCGCTGGCGGCCTGTTCCACGATCCGGCCGCCGTGCATGACCGCGAGGCGGTCGGCCAGCCGCTGAACGACGGCCAGGTCATGGGCGATGAACAGGCACGCCAGCCCGAGCCGGTCCCGCAGTTCGGACAGCAGGTTGAGTACCCCGGCCTGGATGGAGACGTCGAGCGCCGTGACGGGCTCGTCGCAGATCAGCACGTCTGGTTCGAGAGCGAGGGCGCGCGCGATGGCGACGCGCTGACGTTGTCCACCGGACAGTTGCCATGGGCGCCGGTCGGCGAGTTCCGGCCCCAGCCCGACGGTGTGCAGGAGGTACTCGACACGGGCCTGCTGCTCGGCACGGCTGCCGGCCTTGTGGATCCGCAGCGGTTCGCGGATCGCCTCATGGACGCTCAGACGCGGGCTCAGCGAGAGCCCGGCGTCCTGGAAGACCATCTGGCACCGGCGCCGCACGCCGCGCGCCGCACGCCCCCGCGCCCGGTGCACGTCCGCCCCTGCGACCCGCACGACACCGCGATCCGGTTTCAGCAGGCCGACCGCGGTCCGGGCCAGCGTCGACTTGCCGCACCCGGACTCCCCCACCAGGGCGAGGATCTCGCCCCGCTCGACCCGCAACGACACGTCGGTCAGCACCGGCCCGCCCGGTCCGCCCCGGCCGGGGTAGCCGACCGTCAATGCGTCGATCTCAAGCACGGGCGCCTCCGCGGGGCCGGGGTTGGACGGCCACCTGGGCCGAGGGGTGGCGCACACAGCGAGACCAATGGGTCTCACCCACCGGGTCCAGTTCGGGCACCTCGGCGGCGCAGCGGGCTTGGACGAGGTGGCAACGCGGCCCGAAGGAGCACCCCGCGACGTTGTCCGGTCCGGCCCCGGGCACGCCGGGCAAGGTCACGAACGGCGTTCCGGGCGCGACGGCGAGGTCGGGCACGGCGGCCAGCAGACCCTGGGTGTAGGGGTGGTCCGGCCTGGTGAGCACCCGGTGGGCCGGCCCGTGCTCGACGATCCGACCCGCGTAGGCGACGGCGACGGTGTCGGCGATCTCGGCGACGACCCCGAGGTCGTGGGTCACCAGCAGGATGGCGGCTCCGGTCCCGTCGCGGTGGCGCCGCAGCAGGTCGAGGATGTCCGCCTGCGCGGTGACGTCCAGGGCGGAAGTGGGTTCGTCGGCGATGAGCAGGCGCGGTCCGCCGGCCACCGCGATGGCGAGTTGGACCCGCTGGCGCATGCCTCCGGAGAGTTGGTGCGGATAGCACGGCGCGGCGGCGGGCAGCCCGACGGCGTGCAACAGGGAGGCGCGCCAGAGTCGAACCGCGGCCCGGTCCGTCGCGAAGCCGGACAACCGGATGGCCTGATCGAGCGATGTACCGACAGTACGCAGCGGGTTCAGGGCAGCCAGGCTGTCCTGGAAGACGACGCCGATCTCCCGCCCGTAGATCTGCCGCAGGGCTGTCTCCGGCGCCCCGATCAGGTCGAGGGTGCCGGCTGCGGTCCGCAGCAGAGCCGAGCCGCTCACCTGCGCCGACGCGCCGAGCAGGCCCAGCGGCCCCAGCGCCGAGCTCGATTTGCCGCTTCCGCTCTCCCCCACCAGCGCCAGGATCTCCCCGGGCGCCAGGCGCAGGCTCACGTCGGCCACGACCCGCCGATCGCCGTAGGAGACATTCAGTGCCTGGACCTCGAAGACCGCGCTCTCACCTGCGGACTCCGCGCGGTCCGCGGCAGGCCCGGCCGGGGCGGGGGCATTCACGGATGGGCCGGCCGACTTCGGACGGCGGCGCGGGGCCCGTCGGCCGACGAAGAACGCCGACGGCCGTGCCCGGTCACCGGTCGTGAGGTCCTCACCCAGCAGGTTCGCCGCCAACACGACCGCGGTGATGGCGATCCCGGGCGGATAGGCCAGCCACCACGCGGAGTCCAGGAACGGCCGTGCCTCGACGAGCATCGCCCCCCATTCCGCGTCGGGTGGTGGGACACCGAGGCCGAGGAAGCTCAACGACGCCACGGCCAGCACGATGGTCCCGAGGTCGGTGCTGGCGTAGACGAGGCAGGGGCCGATGGTGGCCGGGAGCAGGTGCCGCCCGACGATCCGGCGGCGGGGCGCACCGAGCACACGCAGCGCGTCCAGATGCACCCCGCTGCGAGCGCTGCGGACCTGGGCGCGAGCGATCCGCGCGTAGGGTGCCCACCCGGTGAGGGCGAGGGCCAGCACGATGTTCTCCGTGCCCGGGCCTCGGACACCGATGACGGCCAACGCGACCAGCAGACCGGGGACGGCCATCGTGACGTCGACCAGCCCGACCAACACCCGGTCGATGGAGCGGCCCACGTAACCGGCCGTGACACCGAGGACCACGCCGAGGGCGATCGAGAGCAGCAGCACGGCAGCCGTGACCGTCAGGGAGATCCGGGCCGCCTGCAGAAGCCGCGAGAGCTGGTCGCGACCGAGCTGGTCGGTGCCGAGCAGGTGTTCTCCCCCGGGGGCCTGCAGTGTGGCGGCCAGGTCGTTGGCGGTGGGATCGTACGGCATCAGCCAGGGCGCGCTCAGGCCGAGCAGGACGAATCCGACCAGGGGTAGGGCCGCGACCGTCGTGCGCCGACGGCGACCGGACAGGGCCGTAACGGCTCCACGCTGACGTCTGATCACCGGACGCTCCGGACTCGCGGGTCGACAAGGCCGTGCAGCGCATCGGCGGCGGCGTTGGCGGCCACGATGGCGAACCCGAAGTAGGCGACGCCGCCTTGCAGGGCGGGCAGGTCCCGCGCGGCGACGGCCTGGGCGAAGTAGTTCCCGACCCCCGGCCAGCCGAAGATCTGCTCGACGATGACGGTGCCGACGAACAGCCCGGCGACGGTGAACCCGGCCACGGTCAGCACCGGGCCGGCTGCGTTCGGCAATGCCTCCCGCAGCAGGATCCGGCGCGGCGAGGCACCGCGCGCGACGGCGGCCTGGATGTGGGGTGCGGCCAGCGCGTCGGCCACAGTGACCGCGACAACCCGGCTGAGCACCCCTGCCACCGGAAGAGCGAGGACGACCATGGGCAGGAACCATGTGCGCGGTCCGGCCATGCCGCCGGTGGGTACGAGGCCGAGCGTCAACGCGAGGTAGAGCACCAGCAGGTAGCCGAGCCAGAAGGGTGGCACCGCGGAGGCGGTGAGACCGACCGTACGCAGCACCCCCCGTACGAACCGTCCGCGGGCGCGTACCGACGCGAGGCCGAGGGCCAGACCGAGGGCCACGCCGAGGCCACCGCCGAGCGAGGCCAGTCCGAGGGTGACGGGCACTCGGCCGGCCAGCTCGGCGGTCACCGGCTGCCCGGTCCGGTACGACTCGCCGAGATCTCCGGTGAGCGCGTTGCCGAGGAACCGGAGGTACTGCTCGGCAACCGGGCCGTCCAGTCCGAGCTCGGCGCGTACCGCCTCGATGTCCGCGGCGGTGGCGCCGGCCCCGATCCGGTCCACGGCCAGGGCCCGGGCCGGGTCGCCGGGGGCGAGCTGGGCCATGGCGAACGTCATCACCGACAGGGCGAGCAGGACCGTGACGAGACCCGCCGCGCGGCGCCACAGGAACCCCGCCACCGTGGCGCCAGTCCTGGGCGCGCGTACCACACGTCCCGGACCGGTCGATGCGGACACGCTCACCTCAGGCCGACGCCATTGAGCTCGAGGTCGTACTCGGTGGTCGGGATGGCGAACCCGGTCACGGTGTCACGCACGGCCCACAGTCGCGTGCGGTAGGCGATCGGCACGTAACCGGCGTCCGCGTACAGGGCGTCGTAGAGAGCCTGGTACTTGGCCTTGCGGTCCTTGGGCTCGCGGGCGAACAGCGCGGCGTCGACCAGCCGATCGTAGGCGCCGGTGGCGAACACCGGTGACTCGGCTCCCTCGGCGAGGAAGGCGACCGCCGTGCTGGACGGGTCGTACGGGGCACCGTAGGTCTCGAAGAACGCGATGTCCCACTTGCCGGCCGCCTTGTCGTCGTAGTAGGCCGTGTCGTCGACGAAGACGATGTCGGTAGCGATCCCGACCTCCTTCAGTGCCCCGGCCACCGCTTCGGCGCTGCCGCGGGCGTCCTGCATGCCGTTGGCGTTGGCGGACACCAGGAACCGCAGACGCAGCGGCTTGCCGTCCTTGCTGCGGGTGTCGCCGGATCGGACGTACCCGGCGGCGTCGAGCGCCGCCTCGGCGGCGGCCTTGTCGAAGGTGAAGGTCTGGTCGGCGCCGGAGTCGGGGACGGCGGGCGGGAAGAAGCGCGACGCCGGCTCGCCGTAGCCGAGGTAGAGCGCCTTGATGAGGGCCTTGCGGTCGAGCGCCTTGGCCACCGCCTCACGGACAGCCTTGTCCCCGGCCGGGCCCTTCGGGTTGAACCCGAGCATGACCGTGACGTCGGGCTTTCCGGTGAGAAGCCGCGCTCCGGCACCGCCCTTGCTCAACGACTTCGCCTCGACCGGGGTGATCGGGGCCAGATAGGAGCCGCCGATGACATCCAGTTCACCGTTGCGCAACGCGGCCAGGCGTGCCTGGGAGTCCGGGATGACCTTGAACTCCAGGCGGTCCAACAGCGGCTTCCCGCCCCAGTACGCGTCGTTTCGTTGCAGGACCGCACCGGTCGCGGTGTTGGAGACGAACTTCCACGGCCCGGTGCCCACCGGTGCGGAGAACTTCCCGTCAGCACCGGCCGAGGCAGGGCTGAGGAAGCGCACCGGACGGGCGATCGACAGCTCCTGCAACAGCGGGTCGTACGGCTCGGAGAGGTTCAGTTTGACGGTGTCCGGGTCGATCGCCTGGACACCGGTGATCACCTTGGAGGCACGGAAGAAGGAGAAGTCCTTCTTGCCGACCCAGCGGTCGAAGTTCCACTTGACCGCCTCGGCGTCGAACGCGGTCCCGTCATGGAAGGTCACGCCGTCGCGCAGGTCGAACTCGACCGACTTGCCGTCCGGAGCCACGGTCCAGGACTCGGCCAGCTCGGGTCGCAGCTTCCCGTTGGGTCCATAACCGACAAGCGCATCGAAAACGCCGTCGAGGACAAGGAAGTTGGCGCTGAACGTGTGCGGGTCCAGTGCCCCGGACTCGGAGGCCAGGCCGATGCGCAGAGTCCCTCCTGCCTTCGGCGCGCCCGCCACCGGCTCGCCGACTTCGCAGGCGGCGAGGGCGAGCACGGCGGCGGTCGCGGTGAGACCGGCCGTCAGCGACCGGAACCGACCGACCCGGGGGCGGCGGCGGAAAGGGCTCACGTGGATTCTCCAATTGTGCGGACGTCGGCGGGCGTACTCGCGGCAGGGCGTCGTGAATTCCTCATGACGGCGCCCGCCGCGCGGTGATGAGGAACTGCATCCGGGGGTCCACTCGGTGGCCCACCGCAGGATCGCGGGAAAGCTCCAACTCCGCGGCCCGGATCTGCGACAGGTCACGGATCCGCACGTCGACGAAGCCCGCGTCGCGGACCGCCATGGCGAAGTCCTGCCGATCCGCGGACTCCGCGAGCGTCAGCGCCTGCACCACATGGGGCTGGTAGGCGGAGCGGAACACGGCCTCGTCCGGCGTGTCCCGGGATGTGTCGATCCCGTTCGCGAACCACAGCCCGTCGACGACGGCGAGATGCCCACCGGGCCGCAGCAGCTCGCGCCAGTTCCGCAGCGCCTGCACCGGTTCGCGCAGCGTCCACAGCAAGTACCGCGCTGTGACGGCGTCGAACGAGGCGGCGGGCAACGGCGGGCGCACGGCATCCCCGACCCGGAAGACCGGCGGGTCGTCCAACTCCGCGGCCTTGGCCCGGGCGAGGTCCAGCATTCCCTCGGCGAGATCGACCCCGGTGACCCGGTGACCCAGCTGCCACAGGTGGACCGCGACCTGGCCGGTGCCGGTGCCGACGTCGAGCACGTCGGCCGGTGCCTGGGGCAGCGCCGAGGCCCAGACCTGCTGCCAGCGCTGTGCGGCCTCGCCCATGTGCAGCCGGCTCGTCGGGTGCGCGTCGTAGTCGGGGCCGTGGCCGCTCCAGTACGACGTGATTCTTTTCTGCACGTCGGAGTCGGTCATTCCAGCTGCTCCAGTTCCTCGGCGACCTGCTCCGGGCCGCCGACGGCCGGCAGCCCGTGCTTGATGTGGGCGATGTCCAGCGGGAGGGTCCGGTCCCGCGCGACGGGCCGGTACGCCGTCGATGTCTCGCACGACGGAGTTCGCGCGGGAGGGCTGGCGACCGCGGTCACACTGATTCCTCGTCGAGCTGGGCGGCGAGCAGGTTGACGTAGCGGCCGTCGGCGGCGACCAGCTCGGCGTGGGTGCCGGTCTCGGCGACCCGGCCCCGGTCCAAGACGACGATCCGGTCAGCGGTGCGGATGGTGGACAGCCGATGCGCGATGACCAGCGTGGTGCGCCCCTGCCTCGCGCTGTTCATCGCCGCGGTGACGGCCTGCTCACTTGCGGCGTCGAGGTTGGACACCGCCTCGTCCATGACGAGGATCGGCGCGTCCTTGAGCAGCGCGCGAGCGATCGCGATGCGCTGCCGCTGCCCGCCGGACATCCTGGCGCCGAGCTCCCCGGCCACTGTGTCGTAGCCGTGCGGCAGCTCGACGATGAACTGGTGCACCTGGGCGGCCCGGGCGGCCGTCTCGACCTCCACGTCGGTGGCGTCCGCACGGCCGAGCCGGATGTTCTCCAGCAGGGACGTGTTGAACAGAAACGTGTCCTGCGGCACCAGAGTCATCAGCCGACGCAAGTCCTCGGCCGGGAAGTCGCGCACGTCGTGGCCGCCGATCGTGATCGAGCCAGCGGCCACGTCCCAGAAACGCAGCAGCAAGTTGGCGCAGGTGGACTTGCCGGCCCCGGAGTGCCCGACCAGCGCCACGGTCTCGCCGGGGCGGATCTCGAAGGAGACGTCCTCGACGGCGGGCCGCAGGTCCTCGCGGTAGGCGAAGCCGACCCCGTCGAAGCGCACTGCCGGCGTGATCGGACCAGCGGGCGCGGCGCCGACCAGATCGGTCACCGGGGGAGGCTGCTCGATCAACGTGACGATGCGTTCCGCGGCAGCGGCCACCACCGACAGCTCCCGGGCGACCTCGGTCACCTTGAGCACGGGCATCATCGACATCGCGGCCAGCACGACGGCGACAGGGAAAGCGGTGACGGCCAGTTCGCCCTGGGCCACCAGGCGGGCGCCGAGCAGCAGTACCACGAGGATGCCGACCAGGGCGATGGTGTCCGTCGCGGAGTACTCGACGCCGGACCGCCGGCCGTGCCGCGCCTTCGCCGCCACGAGCCGCGAGCCCTCCCGGCGCAGCAGCTCCAGCCGCTGCTCCCGGCCACCGAAGTTCACCAGCTCACGCAGGCCCTGGAAGGTGTCGGCGCTGTCGGCGCCGATCCGTCCGAGTGACTCGCGCAGTTCCCGGCCCTGCGTCTCGGCCCGGCGGCGCAGCCAGGCCGGCACCGAGGCGAGCACCAGCAGTACCGGTACCAACGCCGCCGCCAGTGACCAGTGGAAGCTGCCCAGCGCCACCGTGGTCGCCACCGGGATCGTGGTGGCCACCGCGAGCGGGCTCAGCGTGTGCGCGAAGAAGAGCTCGATCTGCTCCACGTCGGCAATCGCCGCCGATCCCAGGTCACCGGACCGGCGTTCGAGCATGTACCCGGGGGAAAGCCGCTCGAAGGCGGCGTACACCTTGCCGCGGGTGTCGGCCAGGGCACGGAAGGCAGCGACATGGGCGAACACGCTGTCGGCCACGTTGAAGAAGGCGAGCGGCACGATGAGCGCCGCCAACAGCGCGATCCACCCGGTGAGTTCCCCGGCCGAGGTCCCGGTCGCCGCGAGCGCGACCACGTAGGCGCCGATCCCGGCCGAACCGAGGGCGAGCAACTGGTGCACCGCGCCGGCGAGATAGGCGACGGCGATCAGCCTCCGGTGCTCCCCGAGCAGCGGCATGAGCACCCGCAGCCGGGAACTCAACGACCGCGGCCTCGCGCGATCCTCACCTGCGGTGTCGTGCCGGTGGTCGTGGGTGACAGCGGTCATCGCGTCGCTCCTGTCTGAGTGGCGACGAGCTCGGCGTACGCACCAGCTGAGCCGAGCAGGGCGGCGTGGCTGCCCGCCTCGACCACGAGGCCGCCGTCCATCACCACGATCCGGTCGGCGTCACGGACCGTGGACAGCCGGTGCGCGATGACGACGCTCGTCCGGCCACGCGTCAGCTCGGTCAGCGCCTGGGTGATCTCGGCCTCGTTCGCGGCGTCCACGCTGGACGTCGGCTCGTCGAGAACCAGGACCGGCGCGTCCTTGAGCAGCGCACGTGCGATCGCCAGCCGTTGCCGTTCGCCGCCGGACAGTTTCAGCCCGCGTTCACCGATCACGGTGTCGTAGCCCTGCGGCAGCGCGCCAATGAAGCTGTCGGCACGGGCCGCCGCCGTCACCCGGTCCAGTTCCTCCGGCCGCGCGTCCGGCTTGGCCAGCAGCAGGTTGTCCCGGACGGTGCCGTGGAAGAGGTACGTGTCCTGGGACACGACGCCGACGAGCGCGCGCAGCTGTGCCAGCGGCAGTTCGCGGATGTCCCGCCCGCCGACCCGGATCGACCCGTCGTCGGGGTCGAAGTAGCGCATCAGCAGCGCGATCAGAGTGCTCTTGCCCGCGCCGGAACGGCCGACGACCGCCAGCCGCTCACCCGGTGCCACTGTGAGGCTGAAGTTCCGCAGGGCCGGGGCGCGTCGCGTCGGATAGGTGAAGGAGACGTCCGAGAAGGTCAGGCCCGGCGGGTCCTCGGTGAGCCCGGGGGCCGCCGTGGCCGAGTCGGTCACGTTCGGCTCGAGCCGCAGCAGCTCCGCTACGCCGACGCTCGCCGGGATCGCGGAGTACGCGGCGTGGTAGGCCGCCTCCAGGTCGTGCATCGGCCGGAACGTCTCCCGGGTGAGCATGAGAATGACGAAGAGCCCAGCCACGCTGATCGAACCCCGGGCCGCGTGCCAGGCGCCGAGCGCGACCGCCGCGGTGGTACCGATCGGCACCAGCAGCTGCGCGACGCTGGAGGAGGCGGCCCAGGACCACATGAGCCGGATCGAGTCCACGCAGAAATCATCGGCCCGGCCGGCCAGCTCCCGTCCGCGGCGCCCGCTGGCGTTGAACGCCTTGAGCGTCGCCATGCCCTGCACGGCGTCGAGGTTCTCGGCGTACAGGCCGCGGTAGGACCGCATCCAGCGATCACCGCGATCCTTGACCCACCGCGCGCCGACCAGCTCGGACAGCGGCGCCAGCAGGGCGCACACCAGCACGATGACACCGACCAGCGGATCGATCACCATGATGCATGCCGATGCCGCGCCGGCTCCGAGCATGGATGCGTACACCGACGGCACGAAACGGCCGACCAGGGGATCGAGCAGCTCCACCGAGTCGACAACGGTGGACTGCAGGTCTCCGGCCCGCAGTTGCTGAGCCTGACCCGGCCCGATCTCGATCAACTTCGCCGTGAGCCGCTGCCGCACCGCTTCCTTCACCCGGCCAGAAACGCGGGGCGCCCAGCTGTCACGGAGCACGATCACGGCGATCCGGGCGAGCTGCAGCGCCACGATCCCGACCACCGGACCCGCCAGCTCGCCCACTGAGGCGCCGCCGAGCACGTTCGCCAGCAACCTCGCGATCAGCAGCCCCTGCCCGATGTAGGTGGCGGTGACGAGCAGAAGCAGGACGACCAGCCCGGCGACTTCGACCCGGGCGCGCCGCGAGAAGGACAGGAAAAGGCCAACCGCCGATCGCACGAAAGATCCTCTCCGCCCGAATGGGCCGGCACTATGGGACGCTCGGTCCCGGACGGAGGCTTATTGCAACCTCTTCGCAATAAGTAGTCCACCGGTGTGGCGCCGTCAAGGCTTTGAGGACATTAAACGAAATGGTTGTCATTCCATCTGGCCTGTCAACGGCCGCGCCGATGTACTCCGCCACACCGACGCGCTGCGCTCGGTCTACGTAGACGCCTTCTGCGCACCACCATGGAACGAGGGCCAGGAGAGGTCGGCTGAGTTCGCCGAGCGCCTCGCCCGTGACGCGCGGCGCCCCGGCTTCGCCGCAGCGCCGGCCTTCGTCGGCCGGGACGTGGTCGGCTTCGCCAGCGGGTGGACCACTCCCCCGCCCTTCCCGACGGAACCGCTGCTGCCCACAAGCGATCGGAAGTTGCAGCAGCCACATCACGGTGCGAGGCCACTCGCCGTACCAGACATTGGTGCCGTACAGCAGGGTGTGCCACACGCTCAGCACGTACACGACGATGACGGAGCAATGCAGCCAGCGCCAGGCGTTCGCACCGATGCGGTGACGGAAGTAGAACAGCAGGCCGAGCGGAACGGCCAGACAGAGGGCGCCCTGGCCGAGGGGGATGGCGATGCGGCCGGTGCCGGAGTCGTACCGGCCGGGCACGAACGCGTCGGCGAAGCCCGCCCGCAGCCATTCGACCCACGCCAGCCCGGCCTCATAGCGCACGAGTTCCGCCTCGAACATCAACGCCTGCGCGAACATCAGGGCCATCGTGGTCAGGCTCGTGGTGCGGTGCCAGCGCTCCAGGAGCTGCCGGGGAACCGGCAACCGGGCGGGACCCGGCCCCGACAGCAGTAGCCCGAGCCTGACCGTGCCCCACGCCCAGAGCAGGCCCGACCAGCCGAACGCCTAGCTGAGCAGGTACATCCAGTACATTCCGGGGCCGTCCATGAACGGCATGACCGCGACCGCCGAGGTCGCGTCGGGCAGCGGTGCCCGCAGGCCGGCACGCAGGACGACGCGGTTGGCCGGACTCCTGTCGCGGGCGGGCGGCGCCGTGGTGTCGTCGTCCCCCGGCGTCGTCCCTGACAGCATCCTGGGCCTTCCGGGGCACGGGATATTGATGGGCGGTGCGCGCGTGTGGTCGGAGGAACCAGTGTGACCGAGGTGGCCCGGTGATACCGAGGGCACCGACGCGTGGACCTGCCCGTACGCCGGCTCACCAGGACGGTGGCGGCGGTCGTCCAGGAATCGGGCGCAGGCTTCGACCTCTCCGTACGCGAGGTCGTCGCCATGGGCCGCACCCCCACACACACAAACAGCTGCTCGACGGCAACACCCCCGAGGACGCCGACCTGATCGAGTCGGCCCTCGACGCGGTCGATGCCACCGGCCTGGCCCACCGCCCCTTCGACCGGCTCTCCGGCGCGGAACGCCAACGCGTCCTCATCGCCCGTGCCCTCGCCCAGCAGCCGTCCCTCCTCGTCCTGGACGAACCGACCAACCACCTTGACGTCCGCCACCAGTTGAACGTCCTCGGCACCCTGCGTCAGCTGCCCGCGACCGTCGTGGTAGCCCTGCACGACCTCAACCTCGCCGCGTACTACTGCGACCGCCTGTACGTGCAGAGCGACGCCAAGGGCACCGCCTCGGGCCCGCCCGCCGACATCCTCACGCCCGAACTGCTCGCCGAGGTTGCGGCGTCACGAGCGAGGTCTCCATCCATCCGCGCACGGGCGCACCGCAGGTGACCTTCCTCCCCAGGGAGTGCCGCACCCCCACCTCGTGTGGCTGAACGCACAGAGGAGGGTCTGGCCGGGCGACGGCTCCTTCTGCGATGCTTCCGTCCGACAAGCGACGGCGGAACGAGGAAGCCGGTGAGATTCCGGCACGGTACCGCCACTGTGTAGGGGGAGCGACTCCACCCATGGCCACCGCCCCGTGCGGGGTGGGAAGGCCGGAGAAGCCGTGATCCCGAGTCAGGAGACTCACGCCGTCGCACCTCGATGTACGGGGCGGATTTCCCCAGGAGAGGCGGTGGCACTCGTGTGCCTGCGTATGTGCGGGGTCGGCCTGGCGCCGCCCTTGGCCCGTCCGGGCCTTCCTGTCCGGCTTGACGCAGGGGTTCGTTCCCCCAGGTCCTGACGGTCTCCTCCCTCAGCGGTTCCTTCCCCGTACGCCGCATCCGCGCGCCGGAACGCCGGTACGCGCTGCCCACGCACGCCACCAGGAGTCACCTTGTCCGTACGATCCGTCATGCCCGGGCGCCGTCAGGCCGCCGCGGCGGCCTTCCTCGCCGTCGCCCTCACACTCACCGCATGCGGTGGCGACGCCGGCACGACCACCAACACCCAGGCCCAGGCTCAGGGTGAGGGCTGCATCGCGGGCTTCGACCCGGCCAAGGACTACTTCCCGGTCAAGTCGACGGTGAAGCACGCCGAGAACTTCACGCTGCGGTACGAGAAGAGCTATCAGGTCCTCACCGTCAAGGAGCCCTTCCCCAAGGGCAAGCCCGAGTCGTACGTGCTGGTCAAGTGCGGTGCGCCGAAGCCGAAGCTGACGGGTGATCTGGCGTCCGCGCAGCAGGTCACCGTACCCGTCAAGAGCCTGTACTCCGCCTCGACGACCCACCTGCCGCTGCTGACCGAGACCGGCACCCTGGACGTGCTGACCGGTGTCGCGAGCGCCACGGCCATCTCGTCCGCCGAGGTGCTCGAGCGGGTGAAGGCGGGCAAGGTCACCGAGTACGCCAAGGACCACACCCTCGACGCCGAGGCGGTCATCGGCGCCAAGCCGGACGTACTCATGACCCAGGGCACCGACGACCCGCAGTACCCGAAGCTGCGTCAGGCGGGCGTCGCCGTGGTCGCCAACGCCGAGTGGCTGGAGGCCAGTCCGCTCGGGCGCGCCGAGTGGGTCAAGGCAATGGCCGCGCTCACCGGGGCGGAGAAGCGTGCCGGCGAGGTGTTCGAAGCCATCGAGGGCGACTACCGCAAGGTCGCCGAGAAGGGCGCGCAGGCGGCCAAGGCGGGCAAGCCCGTCGAGGTCCTGCCCGGCACGATGTACCAGGGCACGTGGTCCATGCCCGCCGGCGGAAGCTACGCCGCCCAGCTGATCAAGGACGCGGGCGGCACCTTCCCGTGGGCCGGCGAGGTGGGCACCGGTGGCCTCCAGCTGAACTTCGAGGCCGTGTACGCCAAGGGCGGCCAGGCCCTGATCTGGATCGCCGACCAGCAGTGGAAGTCCACCGCCGACGCCGTGAAGGCCGACAGCCGGTACGGGCAGTTGAAGGCCGTCTCCGGCGGAGCGGTGTGGACGAACCAGAAGGCGCTCGGTCCCGGCGGCGGCAACGACTACTTCGAGCGCGGCGTGCTGCGCCCGGACCTGGTCCTGGCAGACCTGTTCGCGCTGATGCACCCAGAGCAGGCGAAGTGGCACACCTTCACCTTCTACCAGCCGGTGCCCACGGCGTGACGACTCATCAGGCAAACACGTCGGCCCCGGTAGTCGACACCCCGCGGCCCGTGCGGCGGCGCCTCGTCGTCGTCCTCGCCCTGGCGGCCGGGACCGCCGTGCTGTTCGTCCTCGCCCTCGCGACCGGTTCCCATCCGGTGCCGGTCGCGGAGGTGGTGCGGGTCCTGTTCGGCGGCGCCGCCGAGGATCCGCGCTGGACGGTGATCGTCGAGCAGGTCCGGCTGCCGCGTGCGCTGACCGCCGCCGCCGTCGGCGCCGCGCTCGCGGTGGCCGGCGTACAGATGCAGACCCTGTTCCGCAACGCGCTGGCCGACCCGTTCTCCCTGGGCGTGAGTTCGGGCGCCAGCATGGGTGTCGCCGCCGTGGTCGTCGGCACGGGCGGGGTGGCCGGGAGCTTCACCGGAGACCTGGCCGGGCTGGGACGGGTGGGCATCGTGCTGGCCGCCTCGCTCGGCGCCGCCGCCGTACTCGCCCTCGTCCTCCTCCTGTCGCGATGGGTGCGGTCGGCCGTCACCCTCCTCGTCATCGGCGTCATGATCGGCTCGGCGGCCACCGCCGTGGTCGGCGTGATGCTCGTCTACGCCCGGCCCGAACGCGCCCAGCAGTTCGTCATGTGGGGCATGGGCAGCTTCGGCGCCACCACCTGGCCCGACCTCCAGGTCATGCTGCCCGTCATCGGCGCCGGACTGCTGACCGCCCTGCTGACCGCCAAACGCCTCAACGCCCTGCTGCTCGGGGAGGACTACGCCCGCACCATGGGCCTGAACGTACGGCGCAGCCGCGACCTGGCACTGTTCGGCACGGCTCTCCTCGCGGGCGCGGCCACCGCGTTCTGCGGGCCCATCGCCTTCCTCGGCCTGGCGGTCCCCCATCTGACGCGGGTGGCGCTGGGGACCTCGGACCACCGGGCGCTCGTCCCGGCTTCCATGCTCGCCGGGGCGTTCCTGGCGCTGGCGTGCGCGCTGCTGAGCCAGCCGCCCGGCACCGACTCCGTGCTGCCGCTGAACGCCATCACCTCGCTGTTCGGCGCCCCCGTCGTCATCGCGTTCCTGATCCGCAGCCGTCGCGGCGTACAAGGAGTGGCCTCGTGACCGACACCATGACCGAGCCCGCCACGGACACGACCGGCGGGCCGGTCCGCTCCGGCGGCCTGGTCGCACAAGGGCTCGCCGTCGGCTACCGCACCCGCGCGTCGCGACGCGGGCGTGGAGCTGAGCAGGCCGTGCTCGCGGGGCTCGACCTCGAAGCACGGGCCGGCGAACTGACCGTCCTGCTCGGCCCCAACGGCGCGGGCAAGTCCACGCTCCTGAGGACTCTGTGCGGACTGCTCCCGCCGCTCGACGGCCGGATCCGGATCGGCGGAATCGACCTGGTGCAGGCATCGCCGACCTCGCTCGCTCGGCAACTGGCGGTCGTCCTGACCGACCGGGTGGACCCCGGGCTGCTGTCCGTACGGGAACTGGCCGGGCTCGGCCGCCACCCGCACACCGGGTTCACCGGCCGCCTCACCGTGGTCGATCACGCTGTCGTCGAGTGGTCCCTGCGGGCAGTGGGCGCGGGGCATCTGGCGAACCGGCCGGCCGCCGAGCTCTCCGACGGAGAACGCCAACGCGTCCTGACCGCCCGCGCCCTCGCCCAGGAACCCGAGGTCGTCCTCCTCGACGAGCCGACCGCCTTCCTCGACGTCCCCTCACGGGTGGCGCTCACCGTGCTGCTGCGCGACCTCGCCCGGGACAAGGGCCTGACGGTCGTGGTCAGTACGCACGACCTGGAACTGGCCCTGCGGGTGGCCGACGCGGTCTGGCTGGTCGACCGTAACTCCCACGTCCACGCCGGTGCGCCCGAGGACCTGATCCGCAGCGGCGTGGTCGCCGCCGCCTTCGACGCCGACCACCTCGCCTTCGACCCGGCGTCCGGCACCTTCGGCCTGCGCCGCACCCCACACGCCCACGTGGCGGTGGACGCGCCGGCCGATGTGCTCCCCCTCATCGAACGCGCCCTCGCTCGGGAAGGGCTGGCCGTCGCCGACCGGGAAAACCCAGCCACCGGCAGGCAGGTGCGCTGGGACGGCGCCGACCGGCTCGCCCTCACCGGACCGGACGGGCAGACCGTCCACGTCCAAGGCTTCCACACGCTCACACGGACGGTGCGGACATGGTGACGGCGACGCTCACCCCCGACGCCCTGGCTCGGATCTCCACCATCGGCCCCTACTTCGCCGTGGCCACTGGCCCGCGCCCCGAAGCAGAGGGCTTCCGGCCGCTGACCGACCTGTACGAGGACCCCGACACGCTGGAGGACTGCGTAGGAGCCGTCTCCGGGCAGCTGGGCATCGACCAGCGCAGAGTGGCGGCCTCCACCCTGCACCTGGGCACCGCCTCCCGGCTCTGGTCGATCGCCCTCGCCTGCGCCGCGCTCACCGGCCGCGTCCCCGACCTGGCGCCCGACCGACTCTGGTGGCGCCTGCCCGCCTCCGGCCCCCTCGACCTGTGGCTCCCCGACCTCAGAGAGGTCGACCAGGAACCGCTCCCGGCCCTGCTTCGCACCGTCGCCGTCCAGAACCTGGCCCCCTGGGCCGACGCCGTACGGCGCGTGTCGCGCGTATCCCCGCACACCCTGCGCGGCAACGCCGCCTCGGCGCTGATCGGAGCCCATCGCGTCCTGCTGGCCAGAGCGCCAGCCCCGATCCTCCCCGCCGTACCGCTCGTCCGCGCGCTGCTGGACCGACCTCCGCTGGCGGGCACCGGCACATACCACGTCGGCCCCGCCGGGCCGCTCGCCTTCCGACGCCGCAGCTGCTGCCTGTACTACCGCGTGCCGGGCGCGGCCACCTGCGGCGACTGCGTCCTCAACCCCAAGGAGAAGACCGCATGACCACCACCGAGCCGACAGTCGTCGAAACCCCCGGCGGCGCCATCCAGCACGTCTGGCCCCTCCCGGTCGACGAGGCCACCCTCCTCGACCTCGTCACCACCGTCTTCACCGACCACTGGCAGCACATCCACTTCGGCCCCATCATCGAAGGCGCCGCCTGGGAGGTCGGCGCCCCGAACGCCCCCACCGCCATCACCATGAACGACGGCTACGCCACCATCGACTTCGGCGCCTGGCACTTCCACCTGTGCATCGGCGAGCACACCGCCTCCGGCCCCGAACTCGGCCGCATCCGCCGCTGCTCGCGCGCCGAGCTCTACCGCAGCATCGGCCCCGACGGCTCACCCGTCAGCTGGGGAATCCGCCTATTCAACGGCCGCGACGAGCAGATGATGACCATCCTGCTGCCCAACCCGTTCCTCACCGACCGCCAGGACATCCTCGACACCCCCGACTTCACCCGCCTCAACGCGTGGGACGCATTGCGGGCCCGCTTCCTCTCGCTGCCCGCCGACCCGCTGGACCGCACGGGCAAGGGCTTCAAGCACAGCGGTTGACCGCAGCCGACACCCCGCGGCGCCGCTCCCTCCATCTCTCGCGAACGAGGCCCGCCACACACCAGACGCAGTGCGACAGGACAATGCAGGGAGCGCCTGTACCTCGTTCGCGCTGAAACGCCGACGCCTGGAAGGCCAAACGGCCGCGCCGGGAACAGCCGGTCCGGCCGGCACTGTTACATCGGCCGAGGGACCAGCGCCGCACTGGCGGGGAACACGGAGAGACCACAAGGTCGTCCGCCCCACCAGGCTCCGCGCCCCAGGATCGCGGTACGCCCGCCGCGCAGTCGGACCAAGACGTATTTCTGCAGGAGGATGGTTTTATGGCTAACCGGCCCTTGACGCTCATGGCGGTACACGCCCACCCCGACGACGAGGCCACCGGAACCGGAGGGGTCCTCGCCCGATACGCGGCGGAAGGCATCCACACGGTTCTCGTGACGTGTACCGACGGCGGTTGCGGTGACGGACCGGGGGGTGTCAAGCCGGGCGATCCCGGGCACGATCCGGCGGCGGTCGCCGTGATGCGTCGTCAAGAACTTGAGGCGAGCTGTGACGTCCTGAAGGTTAGCGATCTGGAGATGCTGGACTATGCCGACTCCGGGATGATGGGCTGGCCGAGCAACGATGCGCCCGGATCCTTCTGGCAGACCCCCGTGGAGGAAGGCGCGGCCCGACTCGCGGAACTCATGCGGCACTACCGACCTGATGTGGTCGTCACCTACGACGAGAACGGCTTCTACGGCCATCCCGATCACATCCAGGCCCACCGCATCACGATGGCGGCGCTGGAGATGGCCGCGCTGACGCCAAAGGTGTACTGGACCACGATGCCCCGCTCGGGGATGCAGCGGTTCGGGGAGATCATGCGCGAGTTTGATCCGGACATGCCGGAGCCGGATCCTGCCGAGGCCGCCGCGATGGCCGAGATCGGCCTCCCCGACGATGAGATCACCACGTGGGTGGACACCACCGCGTTCAGTGGTCAGAAGTTCGACGCGCTGGCCGCGCACGCCAGTCAGGGCGAGAACATCTTCTTCCTCAAGATGGGCAAGGAGAGGTTCGGCGAGTTGATGGGCATGGAGACCTTCGTACGTGTCCAGGACGCCACCGGAGCGGCCGTACCCGAGAACGATCTCTTCGCCGGACTTCGCTGATCCACCCATCCGACCGGGTCGGGGAAACCATCGACGCCGTCCTGATCGCCCACCTCCGCCGACGCTATGCCGACCGGCCGACCGTGCCACAGAAATGATCTCCGGCTACGAAAATCTTGCCAGAGCCACTTTTAGACGTCATCTCATTTGAGTGTTCGGTAGCAGATCAGGGTGCAGGCGATGCTGGTGAAGGCGAGGAAGTGGTCGGTCTTGCGTTCGTAGCGGCGGTGCAGACGTCGGCATCCAGCGAGCCAAGCCATGGTGCGTTCGATGGTCCAGCAGTGGGGGCCGAGGCGTTGCGAGGTCTCGATGCCCTTGCGGGCGATGCGGTGCCGAATGCCTCGGCCGGATAACCATCGCCGCAGGTGGTTGTCGGGACGGTACGTCCTCACCGGGGTGAAGGGCGTGCGTGTTCTAGCGGTGGGAGCCGCTGAAGAGCTGAGGGGCCGCGCCGAGGCAAGGGGGGAGCACTCTGGCGGGGTCTGTCCGCCAGGACCAAAAGGGGGCATGTTTCTGGCGTGATCTCCAGGAACGCGTGTGCCGACGTTGTTGACGGGTACACCACCCAATTTTCGGTGCTGTGCGGCCGCACCTTACGAGCCTCGACGGTGGCGGACCCCCGTGGTGAAAGTCGAACACCCTCGGGTGTTCTTCGAGGGTTCGCCCGCACCCCCGCAGACACCGGGGCGCAAGGACGCCTCGAAGTAGTTGTGAGCGAAGGTGCCGGGGTCGTCGTAGTCGCGTTTCGCAGCACTCTGGCAGTCACGGCCGAGCCGGCACCGGCCGCAGCAGTCGTGATTCACGATGGTGGGGTTGACCTTCTTGCTGCACATGTGACCGCACATGTAGGAGCCACCTACATGGTTGGTTCACCGGCCGATGGGTGCTCGGTGTCCTCCCCGCCCTCCTCCACCACCGTGGCAGCCGCGGTAGCGCGGCGGTTGGAAGGGCGATGAGGACGGCTCCGGCCACCGCAGCGGCCACGCCGCCGATCACAACATGCGCTTTGCCAGCGGGTCCGAGGCCGATGATCTTCGGCTGCAGGCCGTTCACCGTCGGTTCTGGTGGTACCCGCCTGCGAGGTCGTGGGTCACCGGTTCACCCTGGTTTTCGTAGTTGATGCATTCATTCTCCCTGCGTGAGGGACCAGCGCCGGCAAGCGTCGGTGCGGACGACCTAGCGACGGCCGATGGTGCGGGCGCTGTCCGGCCGCTGATTGCCTCTCTGGACGACGCTGGATTGACGTTCGCACGGTGAGGCCGCAGACGTTCCACCACGGCCTGAGAGGGAAGGATGGACGTGAGCGACGAAGGAGGCCCGTCATGAAATCCGGAGCCCCTGATTACGACGCCTGGTACTCGCGCACACCGTCGCAGGCCGAGGGCGAGCGGGACGAGACGGGCGAGCGTATCGCAACGGAACAGCACCCGGATGTCCCCCGGACTGAGCCGTCCCAGGCGGAGGGCGAGCGGGGCGACGACGCCTAGCGCCACTGGACGACCCGTCGCCGGGGGCCGGGTGAGGGTGCACTTTTCCCGGCGCTGTCACCGGTTCCCGGCCCGCCTGCCGTCCAGCAGTCCGTGCAGGTGCACGGCGGCGTTCTCGATGTCCGCGTATTTCTGCTGTCCCGCGCATATCTCGGCAGGGAGCACACCGCAGCGGTGGCCGCGCTCGAAATCGCCGTAGGGGAACTTGTACCGGCTTTCGGTCTCCTCTCCGATCTCGTCATCGATGCCCAGGTACCGCCTGGCGTACTCGTTGAATCCGTGCTCCTCGAGGGAGGCATTCTCGTCCGCTGCCGAAGGCCGGTGCTCGCTCCACTCGTCCCGGTCGTCCAGGACGATCCGGCCCTCTTCGGTCAGCTTCTTTGCGTGGTTGAACGCCATCGCGTTCAGTGTCACCGTCGTGCCGTTTACCACCCCATCGACAGTCGTGATCAGATGTCGGCTGCTGCCGCCTGGATATCCTGTCGAGCCTGCCCCATCAGCTCGTTCAAGTCGCCGACCTCAGGAGTGAGTTCCCGCGCGCGCGGCGCGATCTGCTGCAGCCATGCCGCAGTGGCCAGGGCCAGTTCGACGGCCTCCCGGGTCCGCTCCTCGCCGAGCAGTTTCTCGACCTTGAAAGCAATGCTCGCGAGCGTGTCGTCATCGGTGGCAGGCACCAAGTAGGACTCCAGGCCCGGCGGATACAGTGTCCGCTCCCGGTACTCACGCATTGCGGTCACGACCGCGGGCACCGCGCTGTACCTGTCGAGGAGGCCTATGAAGACGTACAGGCGGGCCACCAGCCGTGGCAGGCCGAGGTGCCGATCCAGCCAGGCCATCAGCTCGCGCTGATCACCGACGTGGTCCATGATCTGCGACATCTCCGCCGCGACCCGGTTGGGCCAGGTCCAGTGGAAGGGCAGCAGCCGCGCCACCTGATGGGCGAGCGCCGCCTCGCCCTCCGCGTCCAGGGTGCCGGCGACGAATTCGGCGACCTGCCTGTGGTCCAGTCCGTAGTCGGCTGGCGCCGCCCGGTCCTGTGAGCTCTGTGACGAGTCGTGGCGCAGACGCAACAGCTGTGTGCCGATCTTGCTCAGTGTCCGGTTCCGCATTGTTCCTCCCAGCTCGCGATGTGTTCTTCATCGTCCGGAGCGGCCGAACGCTCGTGCTCGGATCCACGCGACCGGCCCATTACCCCCGCAGTTCGCCGGACCGCAGCGAACGCAGCAGACCTCCCAGGGTGTCCGGTGGCGTCGGCGCCGGGCTCCCGGGCGGTCCTCGGGGTGTGCGAGACGCGCAGGCGCCTGTCGAGGTCCAGTCGACTTATGAGTCGTAGGTCGGCGAAGGTCCGGCAAAGGGAGCGCAGGCCGACGGCGCCGTGCTCCATGGCGTTCAGATCGCTGCGCAGGACCAGCCTGGTGCCGGGTGCCGGAGATCCCTGCGGATTCAGGCAGGCTCTCCTCGGCCCTGGCCAGGGCCGCGTCCACATCGGCAGTCTGGTGATCCAGTCGCCGCGCCTCCTCCAGCCAGGCCGTCACATGGCGGGCGGAGGCGCCGTGCACCCGATGGACGGGTTGCGTGTCCACGCGGTGACCCCGGGCTCCGCCAGGGCGCCGGCTCGCTGTCGGCGTGCGGGTAGCGTCATCAGAACTCACCGCCACGAGCTACGTCTCCGGCATTTTGGTGTAACCGAGTACCCGGCGGGAGGTTGCTCACACACCTCCGGCCCCGGAAGTCAGGCCGCGGCGAACGTGTTCGATTCGCTGTCCATGGGAAGTTCCGGTGTCTGCATGCCGTGCGGGGCGGATCAGGACTGGTCGAGTTCGTCCTGGACCGACGGCTTGGGGACGTCGCGCAGGTGCTGCGATTCGCCGCGGCGGCCGCCGCGCCGGGCCTGCGCCGCGCTCAGGTCCAGGTCGGATGCCAGGTCGACGCGCACCGACCTGGCCACCTCATCCCGGTTGCCGTACTCGCCCGGGGGAATGGCGCGAAGCGCCTTGACCACTTCCTCGGGCGCTCCGGCATTCTCGGCGGCCTGGACCAGTTCCTCTTCGTCCGCAGAGAAGTCGACGTCCTGCAGTGCGTCCAGCACGTCCCGTACGCTTGTGGAGGACATATCTCCTCCTCAGTTTTTGTCCCGGGGCACTTCGTACTCGTGCCCTACCTGTGGCTTCCCGGCAAAACCGGCTGCTGGCGATCTCGAAGCATTCCGGGGAATCCTGTGCACGACGCCCGAATCCAGGGGAGATCAGATGCCCAGCAATATGGAACGTGCTGCCCTGCGCGCCGCGGCTCAGGCCGCCGAGCAGATCCTGGCGAACAGCGCCGAGCAGGCCGAGGGGCAGTACCCGCAGGACCCGTACGCCCAGCGCGTCGCCGAGGTCGGGATGCTCACCGGTGCATTGAGGGTCCTGCTGGATGCGGTGCGCCCCTTTACCAAGGAAGGTGAAGAGGGCGGGCAGTGACCGGCACTTTCGGCACCAGCCCGCGAGGTCCGCGTCGGCATTTCGATCGCCGTTGGGGCAGTGCATGCGCGGTACCCGTGGCGGGTTGACAGGATTGGAGGCGCCATGGACAGCGACGAGTTCGTCCGGTTCGTCAGCCGGCGGGCCCACGTGCCCGAGGAGCAGACTAGGGAGCTGACCCGGGCCACGATGATGACGCTGGCCGAGCGGATCACCGGCGGCGAGGCCAGGCACTTGGCCGGCGTCCTGCCCGCCGAGATCGCCCCGCCCCTGGTCCCACCGGAGGATGTCGCCCAGAAATTCGGCGTTGCCGAGTTCGTCCGGCGAGTGAGTGAGCGTGCGGGCGCCGATGAGGCCGTGGCGCGCAGGGGCGTTGCGGCGGTTTTCATGACTCTGGAAGAGGCCGTCCCCGACACGGAGTTCCAGGGTGTGATGGCGCAACTGCCGAACGAGTTCCAGAACATCTAGCGTCGGACATCCCGGCGCCCGAATACGGCTGCGCGCACGCCATCAGAATCGCTCGCAAGTGCTTGTTTGACATCCACCTGGCCGGTGGGAGGCTGGAAGAATCGGTTTGGCGGCATGTGCGCTGTCCGGTGCCGCATTCAAGGCGGCGGACGTGGCCGGCCTTTGGTCCGTGACCGGCTTTTGGCCATGCATGTCGGGTGTTATGCCGCGGATTCCATCGAATCCCGGCCAGTGCCTCGCCGACCGGGGACTGGGCCGAGGTTGGCGCGTCGGTCGGGCAGGCACGCCCGTTGCTTACGGTAGTCAACGAGGACGGCACCACGCCGCAGGGACCTGATCGACGAAATCGTCCGCGAGGGGGCCCGCCGCATGCTGGCGGCCGCGCTGGAGGCTGAAGTCAACGCCTACATAGTTGAGTTGGCGGACGAGGGCGACGAGAAGGGGCGGCGCGTGGTGGTCCGTAACAGCTGCCATCAGTCTAGGCCCTGTCTCCCCGATCACGAGCGGAGCCAGATGAGGATGGCCGCGGCGGTGACGGTTCCGAGGAAGACGTAGGCCCTCTTGTCATAGCGCGTGGCGACGGCTCTGAACTGCTTGAGCTTGTTCACGGCCCGTTCCACTGTGTTCCGCGCGGCATAGCGTTCGGTGTCGAAGCCCGGTGGCCGCCCGCCGCGTGAGCCTCGACGCTTACGGGCAGCGATGGTGTCGCGCTTTTCCGGGATGGCATGGCTGATTCCCCGGCGTCGCAAGTAGGTGCGGATCTTGCTGTTGCTGTAGGCGCGGTCCGCGCTGACGCTGTCCGGCAGCCGCCGTGGCCGGCCCGAACCCGCGCGCGGGACCCGGATCTTGTCCATGACGGGGATGAACTGGGTGCAGTCGGCCCGCTGCCCCGGGGTGACGAGCAAGGCCAGCGGACGGCACTGCCCGTCCGAGGCCAGGTGCACCTTCGTGGTCAGCCCGCCACGCGAGCGGCCCAGGGCCTCGCCGGGTGCGCCACCGCCTCCCGGCGGCTGCGGCGCATGTGCGCGCGCACATGAACTGATCTTCGCGCGGCCCCCTTTGCCCCAGCCAGCAGGGCCGGTGGCGGCTTCCTCGGTGCACCGGCCGCGTGCTGATGGGCGCGGATCGAGGTGGAGTCGACGTTGATGTTCCAGTCGATGTCGCTCGCCGCGTCGGCGACGGCCTGGAGGTGGTGGAGCAGGCGTTCCCAGGTGCCGTCGGCCGACCAGCGCAGGTGGCGCTTGTGGACGGTCTTCCACGGGCCGAAGCGTTCAGGGAGTTCTCGCCACTGCACCCCGGTGCCGAGCCGGTGGATGATCCCGTTGATCACCTGGCGGTGGTCCCGCCACCGGCCGCATCGGTTGTTGCTCACCGGCAGCAGTGACTCCAGCACGGCCCACTCGGCGTCGGTCAGATCACCCCGGCTCATCATGAGCGGCACAACGAGCGACCTGACACCAGCGGCACGGTCAGACTGACGCGTGACCGGCTGTTTCCGGATGTCCACCGTGCTGGAACCACTCCGGCGCCAGGATCGACATCACTGTCGCGTCCACCCGCTCGCCCTCCCAGAGGAGCGCGTCACGCAGTACGCCTTCGGCGACGAACCCCACCTTCTCGTAGGCGCGGCGGGCTCGCGGATTGAACGCGTAGACCTCCAGCGAGATGCGGTGCATCCCCAGCTTCTCGAAGCCGTACCCGACGATCAGACGGGTCGCCTCCGTCCCCAGGCCAGATCCATAAGTGCCGGGCACCAGGCAGATACGGAAGCTGCAACTTTCGTTGCCCGGGTCCCACTCGTTGAGGACCGCCTCGCCGACGACGTTCCCCGTCGCCCGCTCGACCACGGCAAGGTCCAGCCGGTCATCCTGCTCTTGACGGCTGTCGTACCAGGTACGTATTCGCCCCTCGTCGGGCACACCGTCGTCATGACTGCCGGTCAGCCGTGATGCCTCTGCGTCCAGGAACATCGGCATCAGCGCAGGCACGTCATCCACCATGACCGGCCGGAGCAGCACCTGTTCCCCTCTCAGCGACGGCTTGCTGAGGAAATCCGGGCGGGAAGCGTCTCGAACGTGATCAACCATGGCCGCATTGTGTCCGGCCGATCCGCCCGACGTCCTCCTGATATTCGCCACACAACCCCGTGATCGGGGAGACAAGGCCTAGGAAGGTCACCACTGCGGCCGGGGCGGTCGAGGTTCGGGCTCCGAGGGTGAACGACAAGCGCACCGACCCGGCATCGGGCGAGGGCAAGCGGTTCTCCTCGGCGATACTTCCGCCGTGGTGCCGCAAGAGCCCGAAGAGCAGTGAGGCGCTGCCGCTGCTCTCCTTGCATGGCCTGTCCTCCGGCGACTTCGTGCCCGCGTTGGAGCAGTGAGCCTTTTCAGCGTTGCCTCTCCAGGGTGGGGACGGCGTTGGTGATGACGGACATCCGGTTGGGGCTGATGCGGGATCTGCGGAAGATCTGCCAGGACTTCAGTCGTGCCATGCCGCGTTCGACGGGTGCTCGCGCCTGGGCGAGGGCGCGGTTGACGGCGCGCTGGGTGGGGGTGAGTTCACCGCCGGGTGGGCGTCTGAGACCAGTGGTGACCCAGGGGCCGGCGCCCGTGTAGGCGCCGGTCGGCGAGGATCGGGACGCCTTGTCGCTCGCAGATCCGGATGATGCGGTGGGTGCGGGCTGCGGTCAGATCGTGGGTGCGGCCCGGCAATGCGGGCGAGATCCACAGCATTTCGCCGGCGGGATTGGTGACGACCTGCACGTTCACGCCGTGTCGGCGGTGCTTGGACGAGTAGTCACCCCGACTGTCGCCGACACGGTCGCACTCGGCGAGGGTCCCGTCCAGCAGGACGAAGTCCGGATCCTGCTCACGCAGTACCTTCAGCAGGCCCGGAGCCCGGTCGGCAAGCAGCTCGACGACGGCCGTGACGTAGGCGTGCGCGGTACCGACGGATATGCCGAAGCCTGCCGCGATGCGGGAGAGGGTGTCATGACGGTGCAGGTACACAAGAGCGACGAGCGCACGCTGGTGCGGCGGAAGTTTGCACCGTCGATCACTCTCGCGGGTGACGATGAGCATCGTGACCCACTCGACCAAGGCGTGAGGCAGGTCGAGTGCGGCAGGATGGAAAACCAACGAGGCTCCTGCGCCGATGAGTTGAGACTTCGAACACCTCTCTCAACGGCGCAGGAGCCTCGTGCGTTGCGACCCCCACACCACCTCACCGGCATCACCCGATCAGTGGCCACACTGAAAGAGCTCAGTGAACCTCTTTCATCCTGAATACGTGCAGGTCATGAGGGTGTGGATGGCCTGGACGATGGTGCCGATGCGACGAGTGGAGCATCTGGCCCGCCGA
>NZ_JBEOSJ010000046.1:0-25774 GCF_040302905.1 Streptomyces sp. NPDC096193
CGCGACGGCACAACAGCACCAGGCACCGCCAGCACAGCCGCCCGCTCCTCCGCAGAGAGCAGATCAATCCGCCCGATCGGCCGAGAAGGATCCGTTGCCGTGACGGCTCGCAGAGCCGTGCGCAGGCGCCGGTGGTGAACGGCCAGTTCGTCGTGCGTGCACAGTTCGGGGTGGGCGTTCACGTCGACGGCCGGCCCGGCGCCGTCGCGTCGGTCCCACACGGCGAGGGTGAGGTCGCCCACCAGGCCGGAGGAGAGGTTGTGCGCGGTGGTCGGCAGTCCGGCGAAGGTGATCGCGTAGTCGAAGGACATGACGTTGACGACCGGTGCGTACCACGTCCCCAGGCGGCCGGGCAGTGCGATGTCGCGCTGGATGTCCTCGGCCCGGTACCGCTGGTGACCGCCCAGTTCACGCACGCGCTTGCCGATCTGGGTGAAGAGTTCGCCGAGCGTCAGCTCCGGTCGTAGCGTGAGCCGGAGCGGTAGGACGTTGGCGGCCGTGCCGGGGGTGCGGCGCTCCACCTGGGTGAGGCGGGCCGGCACCGGCAGGCCCAGGACGACGGTGGCCGAGCCGGTCGTCCGGTGGACGTGGAGGGCCGCGGCGGCGATGACCAGGTGCGACCAGGGGGCGCGTGCCCGGCGGGCCGCGTCGCGCAGCGCCGTCTGTTCCGCCGGCTCCAATGCGGTGGTGTGCCGGAGATAGCGCTCCGGCGTGGTCGAAGGCGTGCCGACAATTCCGGCAGGCTGCGGACGGTCCGTGAAGCGCTCCGTCCAGTACGCCCTGTCCTGAGCGAATTGCTCCGATGCCTGGTAAGCCTGTTCGGCCGTGATCAGGTCGGACAGCGTGCCGAATGGGCTCGCTCCCACCGGGCCGCCTCCGGCGACTGCGGTGTAGACGTCGGCGACCCGGCGTGCGATCAGCAAGGACCCGAAGGCGTCCATCACGGCGTGGTGGTAGCCCTGGTACCACCAGAAGCGGTCGGCGCTCAGCTTCAGGAGCGCGTACTCGAACAGCGGGTCCTCGGTCAGGTTCATGGGCCGGGCGACCGCGGTGTCCATCCAGTCGCGGGCGGCCTGTTCGGGGTCCGGCTCCGCGCTCAGGTCGGTGACCGCGAACGGCCAGTCGGCAGGCTCCTGGAGGGCTTGCCGGACCTCGCCAGGTTCCTCGACGAAGCGGACGTGCAGCGCCTCCGCCTCGGCGACGACGAGTCTCAGGGCTTGCGCGAACAGCTGCGGGTCCACACCTCCCTGGATCTCCAGGTACTCCCCCACTCGGAAAACGCGATTCCCTCTCCCCAGTCGCTGCTCGGCGATCCATATTTCGCGTTGTGCAGCAGTGAGGGGCAGCGTGGTGCCGGCACTGACGGACAAGTCTCCACCTCCGAGAATTCCCCCGCGCGGACGGCCGGAGAGGCAGGAATGAAAAACTCACTATGTCCTGGAAAACGCGTCGTTAATTCGATCGCGCAGAAGTGAAACGGCGAACTCCGCTCTGTCGGAGCGACGTGGATCCCCGTGTGTGTACAGGAGCCGGACGTAACCGCCCGGAAACGCGACAGGGGAAACCTAACCCTGGGAGTTCCGGAGGGTCAAGGAGATCAATCGGCTATGCCAGATGCATGTCCGGGCCGTGTCCCGCCGGCGGGACACGCGGGACAACCCGGCGGGACCCGCGCGCACGCCCGGCATCTGCCGCGGTGCCGGTCGATGCAGCGTGGCGGCCAACTTCTCCTGATTCGGCTGGTGAACGCCTGCTGCCCGCGCTTGTGGCGGGGCGTGGCCGATGCTCGCCACACGGCGGACGGAGTACTTTCCCGCGGGCGGCGCCCTGCCGGTGCGGCGGCCGGCGTCGGGACCCGCGCGTCGCTCGCAGGGCGGTTCGCCTTGATCGACGGGCTCTTGCCCGCCGTTTCTCGGCAGTGTTAGCTTCACTGTCCATAAATGCCGATCGCATGTTTCCCGAGGCTGTTTCACAAAAGGAAACCCGTATGGCAAAAACGCAGTGGGTGAGTCATCTGCTGAACCGCGGCGCGGACGACGACCCGTGGGCCGTTTCGAGCGCTTCGGTCACCCGGGGACAGTTACGCAGTGCGGTGGCCGAGTTTGAGGAGAATTTCCGGAACCAGGGAATCGGCGAAGGCAGCTCGATTCTCCTGAGGATGACGCCGAGTTTCACTTATTTTCAGGTGCTGTTGGCCCTGTGGAGCCGTGGGGCGCAGGTGGTCCTGGTCGACTTCCGGCTGAAACCGGCTGAGTACGAACCGCTTGTCCAGCTGGTGCGTCCGCAGTACCTCGTCGCCGCGACCGGCGCCCGAGGGCCGGTGGCGGGATTCCGTCAGGAGTCGGACTTCACGGTCCGGCCGCTTCCGGACGGCCGGACCGCCGTCCACGGCATACGACTGGTGCAGTTCAGCTCGGGCTCGACCGGCCGGCCCAAGGTGATCGGCCGACCCGCCGATTCCGTGCTGGCTGAAATCGACCGGCACGCCGCCCTCCCCGGAATCCCCGGCGCGGACGACCGGATGATGCTGCTGAACTCGGTCATGCACAACATGGGCCTGGTCAGCGGCGTGCTGCACGCCCTCGCGTCCGGCGCGACGCTGATCATCCCGCCGACGCTGCGCCCGGCCGAGGTCGTACGGCTCATGGCGGACACCGGGACGACAGCCGTCTACGGAACGCCCGTCCACTACGAGTTGCTTTCCCGCGTCGCCGACCGGCCCCAACTGCCCGCACTGCGCCTCGCGGTGTCCGGCGGCGAGAGGGTGCCGCAGGAGACGTACGAGAAATTCCGTGCACGCTTCGGCCTGCCGATCAGCCCGGTCTACGGACTGACCGAGATCGGACTGATCGCGGGTGACCTGTCCGGCACGTCCGTCCCTCCGCAGCTGGGGCTCCCGGTGCCGGGGGCCGAAGTCAAGGTCGTCGACGAGGAGCTGTATGTGCGGATGGACCACTCGCCGTATCTGTACGGCGAGCACGCGGACCGCTATACGGACGGCTGGCTGCGGACCTACGACCGGGTCCGGCAGGACCCCGCGACCGGGGTGCTCAGCATGCTCGGCCGGGCCGACTCGCTGGCCGTGATCGGCGGACTGAAGGTCGACCTCACGGAAGTGGAGAACGTCCTCCTGGCCCACGACCGGGTGACGGAGGCCGTCGTGACAAACGGAGAGGTCATCGAGGCGTTCGTGGGCGCCGACCCCGCCGTCGGCGCGGACGAGCTGACGGTCTGGTGCCGGGAGCGGCTGAGCCCCGTCAAGGTCCCCAAGCGGTTCCACGTCACGCGACTGCTGCCGCGGAACTCGATGGGGAAGCTAATCCGCGACCGTGCGCTGATGCACGGACGCGTCCTGTCTGAATCGCCCTCGCGGGCACAGGGGGACCGATGATCTCGAAAGACGACCTCAGGGCGATATTGACTGAAAATGCGGGACTCGGGCCACCCGAAGAACTGACGGACGACGCCGAGCTGGTGATCGACTCCTTCACCCTGGTGGTCCTTCAGCACGTCCTCGAGGAGCGGCACGGCATGGTCATCGAGCCGCAGTTCGACGACATGGCGCAGTTCACCTCGATCGACGGCATCCACAGCTACGTGACCAGGGTCGCGCAGGAACACTGACCGGCACACCTGCCCCCCATCCGACCGCATTGCGCAGGGAGCGATGATGAGCAACCCCTTCGAGAACCCCGACGGCACCTTCCTGGTGCTCGTCAACGGCGAGGGCCAGCACTCGCTGTGGCCCTCGTTCGCCGAGGTGCCCGCGGGCTGGACGGTCGCGCTCGGCCAGAGCGACCGCCAGACCTGCCTCGCCTACGTCGAGGAGCACTGGACCGACATGCGCCCGCTGAGCCTCGTGCGCCGATAGGAGACCTCGATGGACGACGCCGCATTCCAGCAGCTGCTGTTACGGGAGGAGGACCTCGAGGAGTCGTTCTACGGCGAGGAGCCGAGCGCCGCCTACGATCCCGTCTTCGTCTCCGGCGACGAGTCGGGGCGGACCATCGTCGATCTGACCAACATGCTCACGCACGGCACGCATCCCGAGACGTTGCACCACGCCTCCGCGCTGTTCACGAACGTCGTGGGATCCGTGGTGTTCCACCATGTCGCACAGTTCGGCCACGGCACCTGCCGGCAGATCTACCAGGAGCTCTTCGACGCGGTGCACGGCTGCGCGCAGTACCGGATGGAACTCAACGACGGCGTGCAGCTCGACATCTCGAGGGTGGACCTGGGGCCCGTCGAGCTGGGAGACGGCGGCTTTCTGGTGCGGTGGCTGTCCACCGTCGACCACTTCCGCATCGAGACCGCCTGGGTGATCGTCGCGAAGGACGACATTCTCACCTTCGTCAACGCTCGTGTCCCGGACGAGTCGGAGATCCAGCGGCTCGCACGCATCGCCGTCGACCGCGTCGCCGAACTGATCGGTGCGTCATGACGTCCGCGGCATCCCTGGTCGACTTCGCGTCCGCGCTGAAGACGGTCGAGGCATGGCTGACCGAGTACATCTCAGCGAGCCACCCGGAGATCGGCCGCACGGGGCCCATCTGTCCCTTCGTGGCACCCTCACGCAAGAACCGGACGATGGAGATCCGCCTGCGTTTGACCGGCCACGCTCCGACCCTAGAGCTGATCGAGGAGATCGCCCGCAGCACCCTCCGAGAGTACGAGCTGACGACCTGGCAGGGCCGCAATCCCATGCTGCGGGCCATGGTGGTCGCACTTCCCGATCTGCGCAGCGAGGACACCGGACTGCTCGACCAGGCCCATATCCGAGTGAAGGACGCCTTCGTGGCACAGGGGCTCATGATCGGCCAGTTCCACGAGAACTGCGAGGTGACGGCCGCACGCAATCCCAGCTTCGCGGTGAGCAAGGCACCCTTGCCCCTGCTCGCCATCCGCGCCATCGCCCTGCACGACGTCTTCTTCCTGTCCGAGCGACCGCACTGGTTCCAGCAGTACCGGGAACGGTTCGGCAAGTTCTTCGGACCAGGGTCCACCCTGATGGACCCGCTCTTGGTGGAGCGTTACCAGGAGGCCGAGCAGGCTTACGGCGGTCCGCCGTAGATTCCGCCGACCTCTTGGCCGCCGGCGGGGGACTCCGACAGTGTCGGAGTCCCCCGCCGGCGAGACATGTCCCGAAACCCGGTCCGGGGGGCCGTTGCGAGCGATTGCTTGTGGGTCAGCGTGCCGTCAACGCTGCCCACACGAAGACCGGACACCCAACGCACTGCCGTCGAACGGCGTCAGGCACCCGCCAGTTCACCTCACCGACCGGGCTGCCGCCGAGGGTGACAGTGCCGTTGGATGGACGGAGTGGTCACGAGCCTGGTTGTCCGGCTCCAGCACGACGGCCCTTGCCGTCCGCCGTAGTCCTGCTCACTCTCGCGGCCCTCTATACCGCCTCACCGAGCAGGCCGACCCGATGAGCGGGCCGAGCGGTCATCGTTCGGCGGAGCCGGAGACCGGGACTGTCTTCTCCGTCATGCCCGACGGGGCGACGTTGTTCGCCAACTCGGGTGTCGACGTCTGGCTCGACGTCGTTCACCGATACGGCAGCCGCGTCACCGCCTCAGAGCATTTCAGCGAGCCGGACGGCCCCGAGAAGTAGGACGAGCGGGCTTTCGCCGAGCTGAATCGGCGGGTCAAGGAGCTGAGGAGATCGACCCTACGGCCTTCGACGGCTACGAGGTCTTTGGCCAGGGCTCCTGGATCGCGGGCTCTACTGACCTCGGCCGGCCGAGCCACGGCCCGTATATCTAGTGCCGTGACCGCGAAGGTTCACCGGGTTGGCGGGTGGAGAGGTTGGACGTGTGGCGAAGTCCGTCCGACTGCTGGAGTTGTGGTGGCTGAGCCTGTTCATGTGCGCAGGTTGACCGACCAGGAGGGCGGAAGATACAGAAGATCGTGCGCCGGGGCAGCACCAGTTCGGTGCGATACCGGCGCGCGATGATGGTGCTGGCCTCGGCCGGCGGGAACCGAGCCCCAGTGATCCCGAAACTGGTACATGCTGCATCATTTGTCTCCGCCGACTGCAAGCCGGGTCACGGAAGGATCAGTAGGGTCGTTGACGTGCGTGATGTACGGGTGGTTCTGATCGGCGGGACGTCGAACGTCGGGAAGTCGACCGTCGCCCAAGTGGTGGCGGAAATCCTCGGGTTCGAGTGCCTGAGCACTGACGGGCTGGCCCGGCACCCCGGCCGGCCCTGGAGAACCCCCGATGGGGAGGTGCCGGCACACGTCGCCAAGCACTACGAATCACTCACGGTGGACGAACTGATCACGTCCGTTCTCGACCACTACGAGAGGCTGTGGCCCCGCATCGAAGAGCTGATCACGGCCCACGCGACCGAGAACCGCAGCAGGACGGGCCTGGTCCTGGAGGGGTCGGCACTATGGCCCGTCCGCGTCGCAAGGCTGCGGGTCCCGCGCACGACCGCCGTATGGCTCACCACCGACGACTCCGTAGTACACGCCCGCGTTCACACCGCGGGCTGCTATGAAGCAGCCACAGGTGAGGAACAGGCCCTGATGGACAAGTTCCTGGCCCGCACTGAGCGCTACCAGACACTCATGATCGATGCCATCGACGAGCAGGGCATGGATCGCATCGACGCAGGTGCCGGACAGTCCGCCGCAGAACTGGCTGACACAGTGCTCGCCGCAGCCGACGCACAGACCGCGGTGGGACGGTCATCTACCTGCCGGTGACCACTCGTAACGGCTCACCCCGACACCCAGCGCCCCACCAGCTCATATTGAAACGAATGCTGATGATGCCCGTCTACGCCGCCGTCGACAGGCATGCCTTCCACAACCGACGGCTGCACTCTCTCCCCGAGGGCACCGTCCGCTGGGGCCACCGGTGCCCGCCCTCTCGGCGACGGCCGGCACGAAGTCACCTTCGCCGACGGCGAGGCTGTCACCTGCCACCTGCTGGTCGGCGCCGACGGCGCCTGGTCCCGCATCCGCCCGCTGCTCTCCGACGCCCGGCCCGAATGCACCGTCCTCTCCTTCGTCCAAGGCAACCTCCTTGACGCCGACGCCCGGCACCCGGCAAGCGCGGCCGTGGTCGGCGGCGGCGCGCTGTTCGCCGAGGGCAAGGGCGTGATGGCCCACCGTCAGATTTGGTTTCCGAAATGGAGCCTCAACTGTTGGCCAGGGCACGGTCGAGGAGGGGCAGCAGGCGGTCCCAGTGGCGCTGCAGTGCGGCGGGGTTGAAAGCGTCGGTGTCGGACATGGTGAAGCCGTGGATTGTGCCGGGGTAGATCTCGGAGGTGTAGCTGACACCTGCGGCGTCCAGGGTCTGGTTGAGCTCGCCGAGGGTCTCGGGCGTCATGTCGCCTTCGGCGTGGCCGAGGTGGACCTGGGCGGTCAGCTTGGCGAGGCTGTCGGGTCCGTCGGCGCCCACGGGACCGTGGAATGCGGCGACGGCCGCCACCTGGCCGGGGTGGGCCGCGGCGGTGCGCAGCGCCAGGAGGCCGCCTATGCAGTAGCCGGTCACCGCGACCGGTCCGGCGCCGACCTCGGGCTGGGTGGTGAGGAACCTGAGGTAGGCGTCAGCATCGCGCAGGACACGTTCGGCGGTGTGCCCCTCGATCAAGGGCATCAGCTGGGCGAAGACCGCGGGCCGAACCTCTTCTCCGATGTACTCGGGAAGTTCGATCACCGGTGCCGGGCCGTGCCGGTAGAAAAGGTTGGGGACGAGCACGAAGTACCCGTGCCCGGCCAGCTCGCGGGCCATCTCCCGCAGCACGGGCCGGATGCCGAATCCGTCCGCGTACATCAGCACTCCTGGGTGCTGCTCGCCACCGTCGGGGAAGGCGGCAAAAGCGTCGGCCTGGCCGTCCGCGGTGGGAATGTGCAACGTGTTGGTGGGCACGATCTCTCCTGTCGTGGTTGACGTGTCGAGCTGTGATCAACACGACAGGAGGCGGAGCCCGCGCCGCAGCGCCAGATCCTCGACCCAACAGCGGGCCAGCACCGGCCCGTACGGCGCTCAGAGGAGCGCCGGGTCACCAATCCGTGTGTGGCGCAATGCCGTCCCGGTAGTCATCGCCACACAACGTAGCCCACCGGACAGGATCGATACCAGCCAGGGCTGTTCGCGAGAATGATCTCGGCCAGCACCTCGGATCCTGAACCGGGTCGACGCCTCACCACAATTCGAAGACTCTCTTTGAATTCGCGTACCACTCCCGCCAGCACCTGCTCGTCCTGCGGGGCACGCGCGACCTCGAACTTCCTTTCGGTCATCTCAGCGCCGACTCCGCGGCCGGCCCCAACTACACAGGCCAGCCAGCGGTCGCGTCCCACTACCAACTGAATCGGCCGAGTCGAGCAGGTCGGCGTCCCGTGCGGCTTTCGACGTCCACCAGGACAGTGCCGTAGTGCCTTGTCAGTGGCCTGCACGCCGGGACAGGGAAGAGTGGGCGAACTGCTGTGACGTTCAGCCTGGTGGTGAGGATCGGTACCTTGTTCATCAGCGTCTTCTTCCTGCCGTCCGGAGCTCCAGGGTCCAATATTGCGCTGTCACCATGGAAGCGCTCGCTACCACGCACAGCTGGCCAGCGTGGCCTAGGAAGGCTCGCCAGTAGCTCCCGCATCGGCGATATGGCGGGCTGTGCGCACCATCGCCTCGAACCGCTGCGCGAATAGTGCATGAATCGAATATCGAATACTGCCTCTTCGCCAGTGACACGCGGAGACGGTCGACGCTGTTGTCGTCGGCTATATCGGCCCGATCATGCGCCCCCGCACGGTGGCTGTCTGGCTGCTCGACGGCAAGATCGCTCTCTCGCAGACGTTGACCGGGGTGCTTGCCGCCGAGGTTGCGCCTCGTCTCGTACGGGACGAATCAGCGCGCCGCGCCCGGACGAGCGCCGGGGAGGCTTACACCGCGTCGCAAGATCGAAGACATCTACGCCGGTCGGAGCGGCCGTAGGCTTTGTCCGCCCGGAGGCGCTGAGGCTTGAAGTAGCAGCGACCACGAGGACGTAGATGGATGGCCGCGAACAGCGTCTCATCAGCCGTGTCCTGCGTTCCGCCGCCCTGCGGACGCACCCGCGACGGAGGGATCAACGGCTTGACTATCTCTCACAACCCGGCCGTTACGATCCAGCTCCACGTTCCCCGCCCCATGCCCTGATCAACGTCCGCTCACCCACGCATGACACTGTCTATGATTCCGACCTATGCGAGCCTTCAACTTCGGGCAGAAAAAGGCGGCTTGGGACTCCGGAACCCTGTGCTCGACCGGTACGTCGAGGTGGACTGGGACGACCCGCGCCACGATGCCCTCGCCCAGCTGGTCTCGGACTCGAACCAGACCCCCTGGACGCCGGATCCCCCGTCACCCCAGTCGAACATCGGTTGCTGCACATCACGCTCTCTCTCAACCGTCCTGCGAAGAACCCCAGGTGAGACGGCCCACACGTGGTCTCTGGCATGTTAGGGACGTAGATGTCCCAGCCGCTGCCTCCCAATAACCGCGGAAGGGGATGTTCTGCCGACCGCGGAGACGCAAGCCAGTAGCCTGATTGAACGGAGCCCGTGAGACATGGGGGTGGTGAGTGCAGGCGCCTGCGACCGTCGTGCAGCTCGCTCTGCTCGTCCTTCTGGTGCTGCCCGGGGTCACCTATCAGTTCGTCCGAGAACGCCGCCGTGGGCCGGTGCCCGGTGAGCGTGATCTGGGTGAGCGGGTGCTGCGGGCGATCGTCGCGTCGATCGCCCTGGACGCCCTGTACGCCGTGGTGGCGGGGCCGGCGCTGGTTCGCCTGGCTCTAGGCACCGGCGGCAGCTGGGACGGCTTCGTGGAGCGGCCGCGAGTGGTCGGCTTCGTCGCCGTGGTGCTGTTCCTCGTCGTGCCGGCCGTGGCGGCGGTCACCGTTTCCCTGGTGGATCGGCAGCGGCGCAAGGCTCGGTTCCTGCGCACGCCCAGCGCCTGGGACCACGCGTTCCGCGACCGCGAACCGTGCTTCGTGCGTGTGCGGCTCAAGGACGGCAACTGGGCGGGCGGCTGGTACGGCAACCGGTCGTACGCGTCCTCGTACCCCCACCCGGCCGAGCTGTACCTCGAATCGGCGCGGGTGATGGGTGCCGACGGGGCGTTCGGCGCACGCGTGCGCGGGACGGCGGGCCTGCGGTTGCGGGCGGAAGACTTCGACGTGCTGGAGTTCGTCGAAACCGGAGAACCGGCGGCCGTGCCGGGGGAAGAGCGATAATGGCGCACGAACAAGAGCACTCGCACGAACCCGAGCTCTCGCCCGAAGAGGCGGCGCTGCTACAGGAGGCCGCGGAACGCGGCTACACCCCGAAACGCGCGGTCGCCGAGCCGGACGACGCGCCCGGCGGCCCGGCCGGCACCTCGAACGGCAACGAGGACTGACGCGTGGGTGGCGGGCCCGCGAACGGCCTGGCCGAGCGGTTCTGGGAGGCGTTCCACGTTGCCCGGCACAGCGCGGACCCCGCGTCGGTCGAGAAGGCGATCGACCTCGGCCATGCCCTGCTGGCCGCCGAGGACGTGGCCGAGCGCCGCTCGGTCCTGTCCAATCTCGGGGGCCTGCTGCAGACCCGCTACCACCAGACCGGTGACTTCGAGTTCCTGCAGGAAGCCATCCGCAAAGTCACGGAGGCTTACCTCCTTGCGTACGAAAGCCCGGAGGACTCGGCCGACTACGCCAACAACATCGGCATGATGCTGCACACCGCGTTCCGGCAGAACCAGGACCGCGGAACCCTGGCCGACGCGCTGGACTGGAGCCGGACGGCCATCGACGAGGAACCGTCTACGAACAAGGCGTTCTACCTGGGTAACCTCGTTGTCGCGCTGCGGACGTCGTTCACCGTGACGAAGGACCTCGCCCCCCTGGCGGAAGCCGTAGAACACGCGCGGACCGCCGTCGAGTGCTCCCCCGATGACGTGTCCACCGCCAGTAGTCTGCACTTCCTCGCCGTCGTCCTGCGCGACTGGTCCCATGACACCGGGGAGACCGGTGTCATGGAGGAAGCCGTCGACGCCGCGCGGCGAGCAGTGGAGCTCACGCCGGCGGGGTCGTCCGACGTGCGCGACAGGTTGAAGAACCTCGCGTACCTTCTCGACGACCGCTACCGGGCTCGCGGAGAGCGGGATGATCTGGCCGAACTGCTCCGGGTCCGGCAGACGCTGGTGGCCCACACCCCGGTCACCGATCCGCAGCACTCGCAGAACCTCGTCGAGCTGACGACCACGGAACGAGACTGGGCCGCGCTCACTGGCGAGCGCCCGAAATGGAACCGTGACTGGGAACGCGCCGACACCGAAGCTGAAGTATGCGGCCGGTACGCCGCCGAGTTCGAGCAGAGCCGGGACTCGGCCCTGCTCGAGCGGGCGATCGAGCTCGGGCGTTCGGCGGCGGCGGCGACCCCCGCCGGGCACCCCCGTCGGGGCGTGCGCCTGGACCACTTAGCCACGGCGCTGGCCACCCGGGGTGAAGCGTTCGGGGACCACGCCGCACTCGCGGAGGCCGTCATCATCGAGCGGGAGGCGGTCGCGTGCACGTCGGCGGGTCATCCGCTGCGGGTCCAGTTCATGGGCAACCTCGCCGTCAATTTGAACGCTTTGTTCCATGCGACCGGAGACTTGGCCCACGTCATGGACGCGATCGACGTCGCTCGCCGTGCCACTGAGGCCACGGCCGGGCAAGGTGACCACCCGCGTTCGCTCGGCATCCTCGCCGTCATGCTGCACAACCGGTTTCGTGTGACCGGCGAGCTGCAGGTGTTGTCGGAGGCGGTCGACCGTGCCCGGGAGTCCGTCCGCCTCGGCGCGAGCCTGGTCGCCGGGCAGGCCCAGCGGCTCTCCAACCTTGGCACCATGCTGTCCGACTGGTTCACCAGGACGGGCGAGGCAAGCGTGCTCGACAAGGCGATCGACGCGCACCGCGTGGCCGCGGATGTGACGGCGGACGACGAGCCGGGCCGGGCAGCGCGGCTGGCCAATCTCGGTGGTGTACTGGAGATGGCGTACCAGAAGTTCGGCAACCGGGACGCGTTGCGGGACGCGATCGCCGCGCATCGCGCGTCCGTGGCCGCGACTCCGGAGGACAGCCCGCACTGGCCCCGGTACACCGCAAGCCTGGCCGCCGCGCTCGGCGACTGGTGCACGAACCCCGTCGCACCCGCCGTCGCGCGACGGGAGCCGCCGGATCCGCAGGTCCTCGCCGAGGCGGTCGGCCTGGCCCGGAGTGCGGCGCGGAGGCCCGAGCAGGACGCCTACTCCCGGGCAGATTTACTGACCCGCATCGCCAACGTCCTAGCGCTCGGCTTCCGACACCGCGGCGACGGCGACGCGCTGACCGAGGCACTCGGCTGCTACCGGGAGGCCGCGGCGTCTGCCGGATCGCCGGCGGAGAGCCGGGCGGAAGCGGCGGACCGGTGGGGTGATCTGGCCGCCGATGCCGGGCAGTTCGACGTGGCCGCCGAGGGGTACGCCGCTGCGATCCGGCTGCTGCCCCGGCTCGCCGGGCGCCACCTGGGCCGCGAGGACGCCCAGTACTGGCTCGGCCGGTTCGCCGGGGTCGCCGCCGACGCGGCCGCGTGCGCGCTGGCCGCCGGCGACGAGGTGAGCGCGGTGACCCTGCTCGAATCCGGGCGCTGCGTGCTCGCCGCCCAAGCACTCGACAGCCGCGGTGATCTTTCCGACTTGCATGAACGGGCACCCGACCTGGCCGAGCGCTTCCGGACGCTCACCGCGGAGTTCGAAACCGACACCACGAGCGACCGTGTGGCCCTCGCCGACGAGCTCGACGCGGTGACCGACCGGATCCGCGCGCTACCCGGGATGGAACGGTTCCTACTGCCCCCTCTGCTCACCGACCTCACCGCGCAGGCACACGAGGGCCCGATCGTGTACGTCAACGTCAGCCGGCACCGGTGTGACGCGCTGATCATCACTCCGGACGGGGTCCGGTCACATGCGCTGCACCGGCTGAGCGAAGAGACCGTGAGTCACCGCGTACGCGCTCTGCACACTGCGTTCACGGAGGGACGGCTGGCTGCCGAGCAGGCAATCCATGACACGCTCGAGTGGCTGTGGGACACGATCGTGGGCCCTGTGCTCGGCGAACTGGGGCTGACGGCGGAACCGGCGGCGGACGGTCCGTGGCCAAGGATCTGGTGGGCCCCGGTCGGGTCGCTCAGCCTGCTCCCCCTACACGCGGCGGGCCACCACCGCAACGGCGGACCTGTGCTCCTCGACCGCGTCGTCTCCTCGACGACGCCGACGATCCGCGCTCTTGGCCACGCCCGCGCGGGCTGCTGCGACGACCGGAACGAGCCGCGGCTGCTGGTCGTCGCGATGCCGCACACTCCGGACGCCCCGGACCTGCCTGGCGCACAGGCCGAAGCCGACCACCTGGCCGCTCTCATACCCGGCGCCACGGTCCTGGTCGGCGCGGACGCGACTCGTGACGCCGTTCTCGACGCCTTGCCGGCCAGTGGCTGGGTGCACTTCGCCTGCCACGGTTACAGCGACCCGGACAACCCTTCGGACAGCCACCTCGCGCTGCACGACCACGATCGCGCGCCGTTTCGGGTGCTGGACCTTTCCCGCCTGCGCCTGCGGAACGCTGAGTTCGCGTTCTTGTCGGCCTGCGACACGGCCCGCACCACCGCGCGCCTGTCCGACGAGGCGATCCACCCGTTGGCGGCCTTTCAAATAGCCGGGTTCTCCCAGGTAGTCGGCACGCTCTGGCGAGTCGACGACTCCGTGGCACCAGCCTTCAGTCAGCAGATCTACGGCGAGTTGATCGCGGCTCGATCCGGTGCGTTGTGCGTGTCGGCGGCGGTCCATCGCACGGTCAGGCAGCTGAGGATGAAGTATCCGAACCTGCCGTCGGTGTGGGCCGCACACGTCCACGCGGGCGCCTGATTGCACGCACTTCGTCGTATCGGGAGTTGATCCGCAACCGAATCGGCCGACTACGTCGGCAGCTGTCAGCGGCATCCGCTCATGGCTTTCCTTTGTGCCAAGCCGTGGGCTCATTTTTGATCTCGGGCCCGATGAGTCGCTGAACGAGCTGCGGACCGCCGCCACACGGGCCTTCGAGATCGTGCTCGGCGCTGCGGCCACCACGTACGAGACGGTGTTTTGCACCTGACGGAGTCGTACGCCACCGCCGAAGTCCGAGCTCGACTACCACCAGATCCATCGACGCGTACGCCGAGTCCGCCCCAGCCATGCGCCGCTCCGCGTCGACGCAGTCGCGCTGGTCGACGTGGTGGCCAACGACATCGAGAAGACGATCACCTGGGAGACGATCCCGTTGGGTGGCACCACGACATTAGGGCCAAGATCGCGCGACGCAATGCCGGGCCAACCGAATGAGACAGTGCGGGAACATACAGTCGTCACGACGGAACGGGATATTCCAGTTGCGGACCTACCGATGTGCGGGAGATGGGCATCCGGGTTGCCGCACGGGGTTCGGGAGCCGGGTCGATGGTCAATCTCTGCGTCTACATCGCCAGGGCGAATCCGCTTGCTCATTCGCTGCTCTTCGAGCGCTTCCTGCCTGGGCGGCGGGCGTCGTTGCCGGACATCCACATCGATGTGGAGTCGGCCCGCCGGCTCGAGGTGTATCGGCGGATCTTCGACCGGTTCGGTTCGGAGCGGGTCGCCTGCGCCCATGGCCGCCATTGCCGCCACGTTCAGCGCCGGCCTGGGAGCCCGCGGATGGACGGTGCACGCGCTGGAGACTGCGCCGCTGTCGGCCCGCTTCCCGTGACCGACCCGGCCACCGCGCAGGAATGCTAAGTCGACGTCCTCAAGGAGATCTTCTGGCGGCCGATCGCCGCAGCCCCTACGGGCCCGTCCTCGCGGAGGAGGACGTGATCGGGACCAAGGTCCGCGCTCTCGCCGACCGCGGAGCGCCTCGCGACCTGATCGACGTGTTCGCAGCCTCCCGCCGCTGGGCCAATGCCGAGCTCGAAGAGTTCGGTCGCCGTCATGCCCGCGGCCGCTTCGAGCGCGAGGATCTGCAGTCGAACCTCACGGGTGCCGAATGGACCGACGACGACGCCTTCGCCGCCTACGGGCTCAATGACGCCACCATCTCTCCGCTCGTGGGCTGTGGAGTGGGCCGACGGCCTCGCGGCCCGTCTCCTCGAAGAAGCCGACGATCCGGAGACGGAATGATCACCCTCGACACGGGCGCAATAGCACGGACGGCCAAAGCACAAGTCAGCCCCTAGATGCCCTGCCTCACGAACGACGGCAACTCGCGAGCTTGTAGGCCGGCGAACGCCTCGCGGAAGTCAAGCGGCGGCGAAACCGGCTCGCCCGCCAAGAGGCTGCTCATGAACCACAGGAACGACTTCGGCTGCGATGCATCAGAATCGCTGTTCCTCGGCCTCTTCGCCGCTTCACTTGCCCTGGGGTTGATCGCGGGCGTCGGAGGTAGAGACCGACAGCGTCCTCGTCCCTGCTGCTTCTGCAGTTGCGCAACGGAGCGGTTGGCGACGAGGACGGCTGCTCCACCAACGCGCCTTTCTGCCGAGCGCAGGAAGACCTCGGCCTCCCGAACTGCCCAGGCGATGTAGCTCGTGCGCTGATCGGCTGGGTCATGGGATAGGGGGCGTGCGCAGGGCGATCACGGCAACGTCGTCGTCGTTGTCGCTGGGGCGGACCTGGTCCAGCAGCGAGTCGCAGAAGGAGCTCAGAGGGCGGTGTGCCAGGGAGGCTGCGTGTCGGCGCAGCCTGTCCAGGCCATGATCAATCACGTGCTGCGGCGACTCCACCAGTCCATCGGTGTAGAGCAGGAGCGTGGCCCGAGGCGGCAGAACAGTGACGGCGTCAAGGCGAGGCAGGGTCACCCCCGTGCCCAGCAGCATGCCGCGGCCTTCCTCGAGGTAGCGAGTCTGACCGTCATGGGTGATGAGCAGCGGCGGCGGATGGCCGGCGTTCGTCCACCGCACGCGCCACAGACTGTCCTCGCCCAGAGTGAGCGTGGCGAGGATCATGGTCGCCATCGGCACCTCGGCTGTGTGCAGCACAGCCTCGTCGAGCCGTGCGACGACGGCGCTGGGCGCGGCATCGGGGTTGGACCAGGCGAATGCGCGCAGCATGTTGCGGACCTGCGCCATGCCGGCTGCGGCCTCGAGATCGTGGCCGACGACATCGCCGATGGCCAGTGCGTGCGCCGGGGCGGACAGTGCGTGCGCCGGGGCGGACAGAGGGAAGGCGTCGTACCAGTCGCCGCCCACGGACGAGGCGTCCGGAGCGGGTACGTAGCGCGCTGTCATCTCCAGTCCGGGGACGACGGGCACCTGGGGAAGCAGGTGGCGTTGCATCGTCTCGGCGACCTTGCGCTGGCGCTGGTACAGGCGGGCGTTGTCCAGCGCCAGGCCCGCCCGGCGGGTGAGGTCCTCGAGCAGCGGCAGGTCGCCTGGGACGAAGGCCTCGGGACGCCGGGAGCGGCCCAGGGTCAGGGCGCCCAGTACGTCACGGAGCCCCCGGATGGGTGCGATGGCAGCGGAGTGCATGCCCGTGACATTGAACAGGCGCTGCTGCTCGACCGCGATGCCCGAATCGGGCGGGCCCTGGTAGGTGGAGGGCCCGGCGATGGAGGAGGCAGCGCCGCGCAGCGCCCGTGACAGCGGCATCAGCGACTCTGCCGGCACGGGAGGCATCGGGCCTTGCAGGTCATCCCGCCCGGCGAGCACGCCGTCCTTGTGCTCCATCACGAGAACACGTCGTACTTCGTCACGTTCGGTGAGCAGATCGAACACGGCCCAATCCGCGAGCCGCGGCACGGTGAGGGCGGCCAGTCGGTGCAGCGCCACGTCCACGTCCAGAGTGGACGTGAGCTGTGTGGTCGTCTCTGCCAACAGGGCCAGGCGGTCCAGTTCCGTCAGCGGCGCGGAGTGCTCGGCATCACCGGGGTCTATTTCTGGCTGTTCCGGCTCGTACAGCATCACCAGGGCACCTGACGCACCTGTCACGCCCGCGCCGGACGCGTAAGGCGTGACCAGCCAGGACAACTCGACGAGGGTGCCGTCCCCACAGGCGAACCAATCGGCGTCGCCATGCCTGGTGTCTCCCGTGAGGAGGGCCTTCCTTATCCGGCAGCGAGTGCGCGGTACCGGGTGCCCGTATCTGTCCCGGTGCAGCAGGTCGTGGAAGTCCTGACCAAGGAGTTCCGAGGCCTTTCGACCCAACAGGCTCTGGGCTGCGCTGTTCGTCGCGACGACGAGGCCGTCGTCATCGATCATGACGGCGGACGTTCGCAGCTTTTCCAGCGTTTCCTCGAGCAGGGCGCCACAACGCGCCTCATGCCCCGGCAGGGGCGTACCCTCCCTGCCGGGAGCGGCGACGTCGTCCATGTTTCTCCGTTCAGCTTGAATACCCGGAGTACCCCCACCGAGGCCCCTCCATGCACCGTAAGCGCACAGTCTCGGCACGACTCGAGCGGGGCTGCTGACTGGAACGCGCCGTGAAGTGGACTGACACCGCCCGGTCACGGTCGTTCATCGCTGTGTGATGCAGGTCCTTGGCGCCCGTGACCGCTCCGGCCGCCGGGACCGTCCCCGTGCCGCAAGGCCCGATGAATAATGGTCGGGCAGATCCGCGACGTACTCCCCGTCCGCATCCCCCGCGAGCTGAGCAAGTACCCGGGCGGGTGGCGATCCCCGTTGACGCGGTGGCCTACATCCACGCGGACCTCGCCGACGCGGCGCTGACGATGGTGGAACGGAACATGGGCGCCGGCATCCGCGACGCAGACACGATGACCTTCTGGAGCCGTCCCTGGCTGCCGCGGGCAGTCAGGCGCCGACGACGTCCAGAGCTTCGCCCAGGGACGCCGACGACAACACCGGCACTGGGTGGTCTGTCCCCTCAAGCATCGCCTGTACGGAGGCTGAGGGCGCCGCCAGAACCAGCACAGTCTCATCCTGCAACCTCATCAGCAGGTCCAGGACGCTCCGGTCGGCCGAGGCGACAGCTTTGGCATCGACCACCAGTGCTTTTCCATCCCGCGCGGCCTCCTGACATACCGAGCGGACCGGTTGCAAGGTCTCCGCGGTGAGGTCACCGCCGAGCGCGATGACCCACGTCTGGCCTCGGCGCTGGCGACTCAGGATCTGCGGCACATCGGAAACATCGTGAAGCTGCATGCTCTACGCCTAGCACTCTTTGGACCGGTCGGCCAAGGCGCGCGCCACCTGTGACGCAGGCTCAGCGGCCGTCACGAGCTGTCAGCGGCCGCCGGCCGGCGAAGAGCTTGCAAGAAGGTCATCGCCCCTCGCGACAGGCTCTGCGCGCCCGTACGGAAGCGACACATTCGTACAGGCGAAGCGGGTGACGGAGGGGCATGCGACGTACCGGGGCCACGGACGAGGCCCGGTACCGCGCAGTCTCCAAGCAGCGCTGTTGCGTGATCGCAGCGATGGTGGGCATGTCTGGTGAAACAACCCCAACCTGCTTGAGGGCTGGAACAGCACTTGGCTCAAGCAGTCGTGAAGTACGAGCGCCAGGGCTAGTGCCGCATCAGGCAACGTTCGCCCTGTTGACTACCTCGCGGAGGCCTTCGTCGGCGGCGTGCTTGTTCCGCCAGATGATGTAGCGGCGGATCATGCTGCCCTGCTCTTGTGGCTGGCGTGGTCGGTGCTGTCCAGCGCGAAGTAGCGCAGGGCGGTGAACTGGGCCTCGATGCGGTTCAACCAAGCGATCGCGTAGAGGTGCTCGACACGGGCCTCCTTGGCGGCGTAGTCCGGGTCGCGGGAGGTCTTCCAGGTCTTTATGCGTTGAAAGGACACGCCCTCCTCGCCGAAGCAGGACCCGAAGGCCCTCGTGGCTGATGTCGTCGACCACCCCTCGGCGACCAGGAAGTCGGCCAGTTTGGCCAGGCTCCAGGTCGAAAACGGCAGGCCGTGCTCGGCCGGCTTGGACTTGGCGATCTTCTTGATCTCCCGGCGCTCGGGCAGCGTGAACGTCCTGGGCTGGCCGCCCTTGTACTTCGGGTAGAGCGAATCGAAGCCGTCGGCGAAGTCGGCGACCTTGCCCGGCATGTCGAGGGGACCGACAGCTCGTCGGTGCGCGGGTGACGGGCGGTGAGGTCCATCGCGACGAACGCGCCGTGGTGGATGCGCAGCGCCACCTGATCGCGGTGCAGGAAGTCGAGCACGTCGAGGATGTGGCCGGTGCCGCGTACGAGGCGGAACATCTCGGAGTGGTCGGTCAGGTGATGCTTGCCAACGCGGGGAACCGGTGCCGACGTTCCTGTCGCGGCGGCAGCAACGGAGCCGGCGGAGCGCCCCGCCGTAGTCATCAAGTCACCCGGTTCGCAGGGCCTGCAGCAGTTGCGTCAGCGCGGCTTTGGTGTCGCCCAGGTCCTCGGGGTGGGTGGAGGAGGCGAGCCACAGGGCCGCCTCGTTCATTGCCCCGGAGAGCAGATGGACCAGTGGTGCGACTGGCTGCGGGGCGATGATCCTTGCGTCGATGAGGGAGGACAACGCGTCGGCGAGGTGGCGGGCCGAGGTGGCTTCGTCCATCGCCCGCCATTGACTCCATCCCAGCACGGCAGGCCCGTCGACCAGCATGACGCGTTGGATGTCCGGATCGGTGGTCGCGGCGAGGAACTCCTGGCAGCCGGCGTTCAGTTGTGTCCAGGGGTCGTCGTAGGCGTCGGCGGCCGCGGCCACACGTCGGCCCACTTCCTGCTGCATCTCCTCCAGGACGGCGCGGAAGAGGTCCGCCTTGCCGTTGAAGTGGTGGTAGAGCGCGCCCTTGGTCACCCCGGCTGCCTGGACGATTTCCGTAAGGCCCACCGCGCCGTAGCCGCTGCCTGCGAACAGGCGCCTGCTCTCCCGCAGCAGCGCCTGCCTGGTCTGCTCCCGCTGCTTTGCCCGGATGCCCATCGCACTCCTCATTGACATACCGACGGTATGCAAATAGCTTCATTCGCATACTGATGGTACGCGAAAGGGGTCCAAGCATGAAACTGACCGGCTTCTATCCCGTGATCGGCACCGCCAAGCTGCGGGAGTCCCACGACTTCTACACCCGGTTGCTGGGGTTCGAGACCACGTTCGAGGCCGACTGGTACGTCAGCCTGCGCCAGCCGGGAGATCCCGGGTACGAGCTCGCCCTCCTCGACTACAGCCACCCAACGGTTCCCAAAAGCCACCGCGTCCCCGCACAGGGACTGCTGCTCAACTTCGAGGTGGAGGACGTGGACGCGGTTTGGGAACGGCTCATCACCGGCGAGGGGCTGCACCCCATCCTTGAATTGCGCAGCGAGGACTTCGGGCAAAGACACTTCATCGTGGCCGATCCCAACGGTGTCCTGATCGACGTGATCACGCCCATCGCCCCCACCGAGGAGTACCGCGAGCAATACGTCACCAGCTGACCCCGAAGGCGTGTTCGTCAACGACCTATCGGGCGCACCCTGCCCACCGGGGACTTGAGGGAGGTAATCCCCTGTCCTAGGGTAGTAGTGCTTCCTTAGACCATGTCCTGTGTGGCGTGCCGGCACCTGCGCAGTGGCACGGGCGAGGAGATGAAGACTGCCGCTTACCAGTCGTGGCGCGGGCCACGTAGGCGGACATGAGGCCGTGCTGATCGCGCCGACGGCGACGCCGGCCCTCCACCCGCCCCGGACATCCGTCAGCATCCGTTCGTCGCAAGTTGTTGAGCAGTGTCAACCGCCCCGACGCTCGCCGCTTTCCTCCTTCCGTCGGCCTGCTTACCCCGTGCCGGGCTGAACGGGGGACGTCTGGCGCCAATGCGCCTGTCGCGCTCGACCGCCACGTAGGAGGGCGTTACAACGGAACCTCGGGCCGAAAGCCGTCGTGCCTACCCCGACCGGAACGAGACCGTGTCAGATTTCCTGCCTGCCACTGCGGCGCGCGTGGTGCGGATCGTGCTGGTTCCCGACCCCGGAGTTGCGTCGGAGATCGGCCAGGAACTGGCCGACAAGCTGCCGCGGCTGCTGAGGCGGCGGGTCCGCGCGTACGTCGACTGGCGGGTGACGGCGCGCACGGCACCCTTGGTCGCGGACGAGCAACTGGACGTCTCCTCCGCGGTCGACGTCGTACGCCCCTTCCTCCCCGAAGGAGACTGGGAGGCCGCAGTCTTCCTCACCGATCTGCCTCGACGAGCCGGCCTGCGCCCGGTCAGCGTCGAGGTGAGCCCGGCGGAGCGCATCGCGTTGGTGTCCCTGCCCGCGCTCGGTTCCTGGCGGATGCGACGGCGCGCCCGCCGTGTCGTCGCGGATGTCGTCGGCAGGCTCACTCGTGAACGGGCCGATCTCGCTCCGTCGCCGGAGGAAGTCGGCCGGCTCGAAGCTTCGGGGACCAGAGAGGATGGCCTGGAACGCTTCATCGTGCCCGGCCTGCGCGGCCATCTGAGTCTCGTCACCGGTATGGTGCGGGCCAACCGGCCCTGGCGGCTCTTTGCCACCCTCTCCCGGGCACTCGCCGGTGTCTTCGCCACCGCCGCCTTCGGCCTGGTCAACACCTCGGGCTGGATCATCTCCTCGGGCATGGACGTGCCACGCCTGTTCGGCGCCTTTGTTGCGTCCTTCCTCGCCCTCACGGCATGGATCATCATCGATCACGAGCTTTGGGAACGCCCTCACGATTCACTCTCCCGTCCCTTCTCCCGCCTCTACAACACAGTCACCTGCGTGACGATCACCTTCGGTGTGCTCTCCCTGTATCTGGTCCTGTTTCTCGTCCTCTTCGGCGTCACCATGCTGATCCTGAACCCTTCGGTCTTGGGCAAGGTTGTAGGGCAAGACGCAACGATCCACGACTACGCCGCGCTCGCCTGGTTCGTCAGCTCCATGGGCATGGTCGGGGGTGCGTTCGAGATCCGGACTCGAAGACGACGGCACCGTCCGCAACGCGGCCTACGGCGAGCGTCAGCGGCAGCGGTGGCAGCAGCTGCGAGAGAAGAAGAAGGTGAGGGAGGAGCAACCGGGGGAGAGGTAGAGTGCTTGGCTGCGTCCCTGAGAACACACTGGCGCATGTGTGCGTCACGAGCACATGCGGGTCACGCGGTCCCCGCGAACCTGTTCCTCCAGTTCATTTCGGATCGCTATGAACGAGTCTCGGAAATCGTGACCAGCAACAAGCCCTTCGGACGCTGGGGCGAGGTCTTCGGCCACGACACCGTCGCAGCCGCGAAGATCGACCGCCTCGTCCATCATGCCGACCCATCCTCAACTGCCCCCGCCCGGGCGGGAATCCCGACATGGCCGGCCTAGAACCGGAAAAGCTGAATGCTCCTTGCACGCGTGAGGACGGTCCCGCGCGGGCAACCCTACTCGGGGCCGTCTACTGCACCCGCGGGGATGGTCCCTGCCACAGGTGGCTGAAGTGGTTTATGGCCGCCTGCTCCCCGCACACGCAGGGATGGTCCCGTCGATGTCGGAGTAGGAGTTCGCGCCGGACGCCGCGCCAGGGCCCGGCTCGCTGGCTACCCCGTGCGCCCTTCCCGTGTCACCAGATCCGCCGAAGGACGCTGGATGCTGTCCGGCTGGCTGGGTGCCGGCACTCGTTGTCCCGCCGAGCATCGCCCTGATGAGTTAGGCATTCAGAGCCTCCTCGCTCGCGTGCCGGCTCGGCGGGCACGGGTGGAACCGGAAGGCGTCAGGGCGCGTTCAGTCCGAAGACCTGGCCGCTGGCGTTGCTGGCGCCAGGGCTGTGGATGTTGTTGTTGGTGGTGATGTTGTTGAACATCGGTAGGACGCCGTTGAGGTTGATGGGGAGGATCGAGCCGCCTCCGCCGTTTCCGTCGTCGTTGCAGTCGGGGCCGGGGATGGTGGTGGGGTCGCTCGCGGTGTCCGAGGAGCCTCCGGCAACGTCACTCACGGTGGCGTTGTTGGTCACACTGCAGGGCGCGTCGGTGGCGACGTCGAGGATCACGTCGATCGTGTAGCTCTCGCCGGCGGGCAGGGTGGCGTTGCACCTGATCTGCTCTTGCCCCAGGCTACAGCTAACGACCACGGGAGTGTCTACGAAGATCAGGTTGGCGAATGTGAGCCCCTGCGGAAAGACGTCCGTCATTTCGGTCTGGCCGGTCTCATCGCCGGTGTTGGTTACCGTGATCCTGTAGACGCCCTCACCACCTCGAGTGAAGTTCCCCGTGTGGGTCTTCGTGATGTCCATCTGGGCCTGCGCGTATGCGGGGGTGACACCGACGGCGAAGGGCAGCGCGATACCAAGACCCAGAACGGTGCCGAGGGCCGCCACGTGGCGCCTCAAGTGCATGGCCATACTTCTCTCCTGTCGTGTGATGGTCCGGCGTGACGCGGTCCGCGCTGTCAACACGGGCGCGGTTCACGGGTTCTGCACGGCAGGAACGAATGGGGAGTTGGCCTGATTACGGGTGCCTCAGCCACTTCACCCGATCGCCACGATCGCGTGGCGGCCGTTCGTGGGGCAGGTGTCTCTGGGCCATTTGAGCGGTGGCCTGCGGCGTAGGGCTAGCCGAGTGATGGGCTGCCGCTGGACAGGATTTCTGCTGCAGGTTCTGACCAAAGCCACACCGCTTGCGCTTCCTTCACTGGGAGGTGCCGGCCCGGACTTGGTGCAGACTGCGACCGTCAAGCGGGTGGTTCTCCGATCTAACGTGCCGCGGGTTCGGGTCGGTCCTGGCCGCCTGCGACCCCGCTGATCGGACAGCGTCTCCGTGGAGGGCGCCACGCGGCTGCTCGCGCTCGACACCGTCGGCAGCCAGGATCACGAACTTCCGGCCGCGGACTTCGTGTGCCATGGTGCTCAATCCTTCGGCCAAGGGCTGGTGAGGGCTGCTGTCCGGGAGAGAGAAGGACAGCACCCGGACGGGGATCACGCGTCATGGCCAAGACGATGCCGGGAAGTTGGGCGATCGCCGCAAACCAGTGATCACCCGCCACGGCGCCCCGCACGGATCCGGCCTCGGAGTGCATCGCTGGATCGTCGAGCGCACCATCACCTGGCTTCACGGCTTCCGACGCCTCCGCGTCCGCTGGGAACGACGCGACGAAATCCACAAAGCCTTCCTCGGCCTCGCCACCTGCATCATCACCCACCGAGACGTACAACGCCTTCTTAGACCGTGTCCTACGTGGTGAGGCGGAGGAGCCTCTTGTAGCAGCAGAGGGAGGCGGCGAGGCCGAGGAAGGCCAGGTAGTTGCCTGGTTTCCTCTCGTAGCGGTGGTTGAGTCGGCGGTAGCCGGTCAGCCAGGACATGGTCCGCTCGATGACCCATCTGCGGCGCCCTAATCGTTCGCTGGAGTCGATGCCCTTGCGGGCGATTCGGACGCCGATGTGCTTGCCCCCTCGTCCGCGTCCCTGTACGCGGTCGGGCCGGTGTCGTTGTTCTGCCCGTCCGTCCATTTCACGTTCGACGTCACACACGAGCCGCATGTGGACCCGACGTTCCACTTCATCATGACGCCCTTCAGCGCCTGGTCGATCGAGACCGGCACGGTGGCGATCGCCTGATCGAACTCCGCGAAGTCCGACCCAGACGCGCCCTTATTCGGGTACGCCTTGATCCGCTGCTCGAAGTCGAACTCGGCGAAACCGATCCGCCCATCGTCCGCGTCGACGAACGCCAGCGTCCCGGACCCGACGTTCTTCGGGCACACTTCCGTGCGGTTGATGTAGTCCTTGCCGCCCGGCTCGTCCCAGCACCAGTCACCCAGCTCCACGGCATGAGCGACCGCGGCAGCCGCAACCGCCGCGGCAGGAGGCTTACCCGCCTTGCGGGCCGTGGCGGCTTCCGCCTTGCGCAGCGCCCCAACCCGCGCCTTCGCCCGCTTCTCGGACTCCGCCGTGGGAAGGGGACAGCTCGATGCACAGTTTGCGTCCCTTCGCGTCTTCCCTGCCGCAGGTAAGCGGCTTGGCCGCCTGTCGCTGCACCGCACCCGCCGCGGCGACCGTTGGCAGCGCCGGCCACGGATCGGTCCGGTTCAGCTCAGTGATCGCCCGCGCCTCGGAGTCGATCGTCGACGACGTCAGCTCCACGGGGAACTGCACATACGGCGCAATGCGGAAGTCCGTCCACGGCGACCAGGCCGTCTCATACAGACTGCCGTCGAAGGCAGAGGTGCGGAACTTGTACAGCACCGGGATTCAGCTTGCCGTTCGGCACCCCGCGCATGCGCGCGTGTTGTTCCCCACGGTGAACGCCCTGATGCGCTGCGGTCCTCGATGTCGTCGGCCCACCAGGATGGGTTGACCATGTCCAGCCGGCCGTGCTGGGACGCGTTGTCGACGAACCAGGCGAGGTCGCGCCACACATTCGCTTCCGCCTGCTTGCCGGTGCAGGGCGAAGGGCACCGCCACCCGCGGGCAGTCGCCGTACAGACGGGGCCACCAAAGCAGCCCGCGCCATCCGTCGGGAGAAGCGAAAGGTGATGCGGCGAACCGCCGCCCCCGCGCCCAACTGGCGGGCCACGGACCGCGGATGGTCGTGGGGCTGCGATTGCTCCCCAGCCACATTTTGGGCACATCGCTTCAGCACGAGAGCGATTCTTTCCAGCCGTCTCCAAACCCGTCGTCGTGCCCGGCTCCAGTCGATAACTGTTGCCGTACGGCAACTTCGAAGCCGCAGCCTCCCCGCAAGGTCGTCGCAAACTCGCCCGCATGTTCGAAAGGATCGTGGGAAACCCATACCGGTCGTGAAGCTGATGTGACAGCGTGTGCGGCTCCAGTGGCCGTGGGGGCCGCTGTGGTTTCTCTTCCTGTGGGGGGAAGTGCATGGTTTCGCGTGCTTCCGGCACGCCGTTCCGGC
>NZ_JBEOSJ010000047.1:0-20720 GCF_040302905.1 Streptomyces sp. NPDC096193
GGAGAGTAGGACGCCGCCGAACAATTTTTAGCCTCAACCCCCGGACCATGTCCGGGGGTTGAGGCATTTTTGCGTTCAGGACCGGCCGCCGGCGGAGACGGTGTGCGAAACCGTGTTGCGAGTCCGTCCGCAGCACACGGAGGATGCGATGTATGGATTATGTGATTCGCCCCGTACTCGCCGAGGAGTGGGACAGAGCCAAGGAGATCAGGCTCGCCGCCCTGCAGGACCCGGTTGCCCACCTCGCGTTCCTGGAGTCGTACGAGCATGCCGTTCAGCGGCCGGACAGCTTCTGGCAGGACCGTGCGGCTCATGCGGCCGAGGGGGTGACGTCCCGGCAGTTCATCGCGGAGGCACCGGACGGTCGCTGGGTCGGGACCCTCACCGCGCTGGTGGAGCGGCCGGCGGGTGAGGTGCGATTCGGGGAGGTGGCGGAGACCGACCAGACGCATCTGGTCGCGGTGTTCGTCCGGCCCGAGGACCGCGGCACAGGTGTGGCGGAAGCATTGTTCCGGGCCGCGATCGACTGGTCGTGGGAACTGTCGGAGCCGCCCGTGAAGCGCGTACGGCTGTATGTGCACGAGGACAACGCGCGGGCGGCGGCGTTCTACCGGCGGATCGGGTTCGTGCCGAGCGGCGACACCGTGCCGGTGCCGGGCGACGAGACGGCCCGCGAGGTGGAGTACGAAGTCCTGCGGTAGTCCGGAGAAACGGTCGGCTACTGCGTGAGCGGCTCGGGCCAGCGGGCGCGGGCCTGTTCGGCCGAGCGGAGCAGCACCAGGGTGGGCAGTCCCTGCGCCTGACCGGTGGTCAGCAGCTCCGGGAGCCCAGGGAGCGGGGCCACCGCGGCGACGTCGTCGAGGATGAGCGTCATTGGTGGGTCGAGCCGACCGTCGGATGACCGTGCGGCCATGCGGCGGCCGTGCTCGACCACGTCTGACGCCAATGCCGTCAGCAAGGGCATCGCTCCGGGGTGGGTGCGGGGATCCTCGATCGGTTCACCCACCAGATAAAGCGTTCCCGATTCATTGGCGAAAGAATCCAAGGCGAGGGAATCGGTTCGGTTGGGAGTGCATGCCTCGCGGATGTGGATCGAGGAGAGGGCCGAGAGCGCCCGGGTGACCAACTGCTGGGCGATCTCCCGCCGTTCGGGGTGGGCGGTGAGCGCGGACTCCAGGAGGCCGGCGAGGCCGGAAGCGGCCTTGGGGTGCGTGCGGAGGACGCGTACGGCTTCCTGGGCTCCGCCGCCCTGGGCCCAGCGGTGGACCTGCTTGAAGGGGCGCCCGTCCACCGCGGCCGCGTGCAGCCAGCAGCGCAGCAGCGTCTCCGCGGTGTCGGCCATGGCGGCGTCGAGGAGGGCCCGCGGGCGGACCGGCGTGAGAAGGGTGATGGAGCGCGCGGCGGCCGTGTCGGCGTTCTCGCAGCCGGCCGTGGGCGACCAGTGGAGCCGGGCGGGGGTGTCGCAGAGGTGGCCGGGGTCGTAGACGAGCACGGGCCCCAGCTTGGCCCGGGCGTCCTTGGTCTCGGCCCACACGGTGGGGTCGGACGTGACGACGAGTGCGGGCCCGGCGGCGTCGAGGACGGCCTGGAGCGTGGTGGGCCGGCGCGTGGCGGGGTCGCCGTAGAGAAGCCGGGGGGCCGCGGTGCGGGGCGGCGGGACGGGAGCCGGCAGGACGCCGGTGTCGGGTGCTGCCAGGGGCGGGCTGTCGGCGGGCCCGGCGCCGGCCGTCCGTTCCACCGGAAGACCGGGGACCACGGCTGTGGGCGGGTCGGCGGGGAAGTGTGCCGGGCCGGCGGGTTCGGCGTACGGACCGGGGCTCACCGGGTGCGCTTCGCGGGGCAGGGACTCCTGACCGCCTGCGGCCGGACTGCCGCTGCCGGTCCGGTCGCCGCGCACCTGGTCGCGTACGCCGCTGCTGCGGGCGGCACGGATGGCCTCCCGGCGGTCCGCGCGGACCGCCCGCCAGCGGGCCGTCGTGCCGAGCACGAAGATCGTCAGGACGATCAGCAGCATCAGTTCGCCGATCGCCAGGCCCCAGAACAGCCCGTAGCCCGACAGTTCCGCCGCGGGGGTCGACGGCCAGGCCGCGGCGAGGTCGTGTGGGGCCGAGGCAAGGGAGCGCATCGCCGACGGGGTGTTCTGGTAGGTGACGCCCTGCGGCCAGGCGCCGTGGGACATCACGCCCGCCAGGCCCGTCGCCGTCCAGACCAGGATGGTCAGGCCGAGGAGGAAGCCCAGCAGGACCAGCAGCATGCCGTCGGGGACGCCGCGTTCGTTCTCGTCCCGCCGGCGGCGGCCATGGCGGTCGTCGTGCATGTCATGCCACCGTCGACTCGGACTCGTCGAGCTGCTGCTGACGTTCGATCAAGGCCGCCCGCTCCTCCGCCTCCCACTCCGCGGCCTGTACGTCCTCCGGCAGTGCGGGACCCGAGGACTCCGTCATGGCGCGGTCGGTGAAGACGAGTGGTCGCTCCGCCTCGGTCACCAGGTGTTTGACCACCTGGACGTTGCCGTTGACGTCCCAGACGGCGATACCCGGAGTCAGCGTCGGGATGATCTCGACCGCCCAGCGTGGCAGGCCCAGGACCCGGCCCGTCGCTCTCGCCTCGTCCGCCTTCTGGGCGTAGATCGTCCTGGTGGACGCCATCTTGAGGATGGCCGCCGCTTCCCGCGCGGCCGCGCCGTCGACGACGTCCGACAGGTGGTGGACCACCGCCACGAACGACAGACCGAGTCGCCGGCCGAACTTGAGGAGCCGCTGGAACAGCTGTGCCACGAACGGGCTGTTGATGATGTGCCACGCCTCCTCCACCAGGAAGATGCGCTTCTTGCGGTCCGGGCGGATCCAGGTGTGTTCCAGCCACACGCCCACGATCGCCATCAGGATCGGCATGGCGATCGAGTTGCGGTCGATGTGGGAGAGGTCGAAGACGATCAGCGGCGCGTCGAGGTCGATGCCGACGGTCGTCGGGCCGTCGAACATGCCGCGCAGGTCACCGTCGACCAGCCGGTCCAGCACCAGCGCGACGTCCAGGCCCCAGGCCCGTACATCGTCTATGTCGACGTTCATCGCTTCCGCCGACTCCGCCTCCGGGTGGCGCAACTGGTCGACGATGTCGGTCAGCACGGGCTGGCGGTCGGTGATGGACTCGTTGACGAAGGCGTGGGCGACTTTGAGCGCGAAGCCGGAGCGCTCGTCCAGGCCGTGGCCCATCGCGACCTCGATGATCGTGCGCAGCAGTGCCAGCTGGCCCGTCGAGGTGATGGCGGGGTCCAGCGGGTTGAGACGGATGCCGCCGTCGAGCGCCGTCATCGGGTCGAGCCGGATGGGAGTTATACCCAGCTCCTGCGCGACGAGGTTCCATTCGCCGACGCCGTCCTCGCCCTGGGCGTCCAGGACGACGACCTGCCGGTCGCGGAAGCGGAGCTGGCGCAGGACGTAGGTCTTCTCCAGCGCGGACTTGCCGTTGCCGGACTCGCCGAGGACCAGCCAGTGCGGGGCGGGGAGCTGCTGGCCGTAGAGCTGGAAGGGGTCGTAGATGTAGCCCTTGCCGCTGTAGACCTCACGGCCGATGATCACGCCCGAGTCGCCGAGGCCCGGCGCCGCGGTCGGCAGATAGACGGCCTGCGCCTGCCCGGTGGAGGTACGGACGGGCAGCCGGGTCGTCTCCACCTTCCCGAACAGGAAGGAGGTGAAGGCATCGGTGAGGACGGACAGCGGATCTCGCATCACTCGGGCCCCTATCGGCGGATGCCGGTCGCGAACGGCAAGGTGTTCACAAAGGCCCGGTGGTGCTCGCGGTCGCACCACTCCAGCTTGAGATACGACTTGCCGGCCGAGGCCCTGATCGTCCGCTTGTCTCTGGCCAGGGCCTCGGGCGAACGCGACGACACAGTGATGTACCCGACAAGGTTGACCCCTGCCGCACCGCTGGCGAGATCTTCACCCCGCTGGTCGAGTCGGCCGTGTGCGGCGATGTCGCGCGGGTCGACCGTGCGGTTCATCTTGGCGGCCCTGCTGGCGTCGGCCTCGTCGTTCGTCTTCTCGGTGAGCATCCGCTCGATGGCGACCTCGGTGGGTTCCAGATCCATGGTGACCGCGACCGTGCGGATCACGTCGGGGGTGTGGACGAGCAGCGGGGCCAGGAAGTTGACGCCGACAGGGGTCATCGGCCACTCCTTCACCCATGCGGTGGAGTGGCACCAGGGTGCGCGGGTGGAGGACTCGCGGGTCTTGGCCTGGAGGAAGGTGGGTTGCATGGCGTCGAGCTCGGCCGGCCAGGCGTTCCGCTTCGTCATCGCCTGGATGTGGTCGATGGGGTGGTCCGGGTCGTACATCGAGTGCACCAGCGATGCGAGACGGCCCTGGCCCAGCGGCTGGCGGACACGGATGTCGGCCTCGGCGAGGCGGGCGCAGATGTCGGTGAGTTCGCGCGCCATGACGACCGCGAGGCCCGCGTCCTTGTCGAGCTTGCGGGACTTGGCGCCGGAGGCGTGGCGGGTGGCCCGGGCCATGGCGTGGGCCTCGGCGGCCAGTTCCCGCGTGTAGTGCATGCAGGCGACGAGGTAGGCGCGGTGCTGCTCGCTGGAGGTGGAGACCATCGACTGGAGCTGGTCGTAGGAGTCGCGCAGCCAGCCGGGGGACTTCTGGTCGCCGCGCTGGGCGACGTCCTTGGCGTGGGCGTCGGGGTCGGCGGGGAGCGTACGGGCCAGCATCTGAAGGCGCGTCACAAAGCCGTCGCCGTTGGCCACGTGCTTGAGCAGCGTGCCGAAGCGGTCGACGAGGGCTTCTTGGTCCTCGCTGTCGCGCAGTCCGACGCCGGGACCCTCGATCTCGATGGCGGCGGTGACGGTACGGCGGTCGGCGTGCAGCAGTACGGCGATCTCGTCGGGGCCGAAGGGGGCGGCGAGCCAGTTGATGCGGCCGATGCCCGGGGGCGGGCCGACCTCGACCTCGCGGCCGTCGAGACGGGTGCCGGCCTCGACGGCGGTGGAGCGGTAGACGGTGCCGTTGCGCAGGGTGCGCTTGAAGCTGCGGTTGATCTCGAACCACTTGTAGAAGGTGCGGTGCTTGTACGGCACGTAGACCGCGGAGAGCGCGAGCAGCGGGAAGCCCATCAGCAGAACGATGCGCACGGACAGAACGGGGACGAGCAGCCCGCACATCATGCCGAGGAACGCGCCGGCGATGATCAGGGCGATCTCGCCGGTCTCGCGGTTCTTGCCGACGATCGCGTTCGGCCGGGCCCGGCCGATCAGATACGTACGGCGGGGCGCGATGGGATGGGACTGGGTCGTCAACGCCCTCCACCTCCTGTGCTCTTGCGGTTGCTGTGCGGGGTGCCGCTGGTGGGACTGCTACTGGGACGGGCGCTGCGGGGCGGGGGCGCGGCGGAGGGGACAGTTCCGCCGCCGCCGGAGGTGCGGCTGCTGTGGGCCGCGACGCCACCGCCCATGGGGTTGGACGGCCGGGATGCCCCGCCGCCTCCGCCGCTGTTGTCGCCGCCGCGGGGGTTGCCGCGTGTGCTGTGGGTCTTGATGCCCTGGGAGACGAGGGCGGCGGGTGAGCTGATGACGGCGGCGGCGGCGTTCTCCGCGCCGCCTTGGAGGCGGTTGTTGCGGGAGGCGACGATCTCGTCGCCGAAGCCCGGAACGAAACGGTAGATCATCGCCGAGGCGAAGATCGCGAGCAGGATGATCGCGAGTCCGGAGACGACGGCGGAGAAGGAGTCGGGGCCCTGGTCGGCGGAGAGGGCGCCGGCGAGGCCGAGGACGATCACGATGACCGGCTTGATCAGGATGATCGCGATCATGATGCCGGCCCAGCGGCGTACGTGGCCCCACATGTTCTTGTCGACGAGTCCCGCGTAGACGACGACGCCGAGGAGGGCGCCGACGTAGAGGAGGACGGCGCGGATGAACAGTTCGAGGTAGAGGATTCCGGCGGCCAGCACGGTGACGAGGGAGACGACGATCAGCATGATCGGCCCGCCTCCGATGTCGGTGCCCTTCTTGAGGGCGGCGGAGAAGTTCCCGAAGAACATGTCGGTCTGCCCGCTGGTACCGCCCGCGATGACCTCGGTGACGCCGTCGGTGGCGGAGACGAGGGTGTAGAGGATCAGCGGGGTGAAGGCGGAGGCGAGGACCGTGAGCCAGAGGAAGCCGATCGCTTCGGAGATGGCCGTCATCAGCGGCACGCCGCGGATGGCTCGCTTGGCGACGGCGAGGAGCCACAGGACGAGCGTGAGGATGGTGGCGGCGGCGAAGACGACGGCGTACTGGGAGAGGAAGGCGGTGTTGGTGAAGTCGACGGTGGCGGTGGACTTCACGGCCTTGGAGAGGGTGTCGACGGTCCAGACGGCGGCGTCGGCGCAGCCGCGGGCGAGGGAGGAGAGGGGGTCGAGGGCGTCGGCGGGGTCTTGGGGGGTGGGCCCGGAACGGGCTGCGCCGCCGGCCGAGTCCCCGTTGTCGCAGTAGTCCCGTGCGGGCCCCGCAATGAGACCGCACGGGTCGCTCGTCCTGGTCGGCGTCGGCGGCGGGGTGGGTGCTGCGGTCGCCCGGGCGGCGAACGCGAACGCCGCCGCGTGCAGGGTTGCCGCGACGGTCAGGACGGAGCGGGCACGAGTGGGAGGGCTAACGGGCATACGTGAACCCTCCGAATTCCTTCACCGCGTTGGCGATGTCGTCGGATCCGGACACGGGGTTGTCCCCGGTGACCGGTGTGGGTCCCGTCTTCTGGGTGGTCTCGAGGACCTTCCAGTCGGAACCGTTCCACTTCAGCTTGACGCTCAGCGTGAACCAGCCGCTGGTCACGGGCCTGGTCGACTTCTCGCCCGTCAGTCCGAACAGACCCATGCACCAGACGTCGACGTCTGCCGTGTCGGGGGAGTAGGCCTTGACCTTGGCGCCTGCGGGAACGGTGCGGTTGACGAAGGTCGAGCCGACGGGCGCCTTGCCATCGGGCTTGAGGCCGACCTGGGCGAGGAATTCGGGAGAGTAGTCGGCGTCGAAGCCGGCCAGGAGTTTGCCCGCCGTTCCGGTGTCCGCGATCGTCTGGACGATGACCCGACGGTGGTCCTTGTTGAACATCCCTTCGGACCCGAGCGCCACGGCGTAGTTGGACGCCGCGCTCTGCGCTCCCTGTTCGTCTCTTGCGAACCCCGTCGGGATACCCCCCACCTTGCCCTGGACCGGCTTCACGCCCGTCGCCGCCGTCGGGGCCGATTCCGGGCCCTTCGGGGTTTCTCGGGCGCGGTCGTCGTCGCCGCCTCCGCCCTGGTTGGCGAAGGCGATCGCCGCGATCAGCAGCACCACGACGCCCACCACCGTGATGAGTGAGCGGGAGTTGCGGACCGGGCGGCGGGCGCCGCCGTAGACGTCCGTGTCCGTGCCGGGCAGGCGCGTGCGGGTCTGGCCCGTACCGCGGAAGCCGTCGTCCACCCGGCTGCTCGCGTCGCCGCCGTAGCCGTGGTCGTCCCCCAGGCTCATGTCGCGCACTTCCCCTCGACCGGGTGCAGAACCGCGTAGTACGACGGTAGCCGTGCTGCTTTCCGCGCGGGCGCGGTGTGGTGACTCGACATCAGGGAGACGCAATCTCTGGGTGGGCCGGGCACGCGGGACGGGGAAGGGGGGTCCGACGGGTGGGTCAGACGGCCATCCCGTACACGATGGTGAACAGGGTCCCCAGTGACCCGATGATGAAGACGCCGGTCAGGCCGGCGACGATCAGGCCCTTGCCTTGTTCCGCGCTGAAGGTGTCGCGCAGCGCGGTCGCTCCGATGCGCTGCTTCGCGGCGCCCCAGATCGCGATACCGAGGCAGAGCAGGATGGCCACCGCCATCACGACCTCGATCATGATGCGGGCTTCATTGCCCAGGCTCCCGAAAGGCCCCCAGTTCGGGGCGATTCCGCCGATGATGGTGGTGATGTCGCCCTTTTCGGCTGCCAGGATCATGTGTAACTCACCGCCCCTGTCGGGTTGTTCGCTGCCCATGCCCCTCGGCATGGGCCATCGCTCTATCTTCGCTGATGAAACCGCCCGCGTATGCCGACTTGGCGGGTCTCTTTACCCGATCTCCGCACGTATGACCGATCCCACCGCCCTGACCTGCGGCGGTGTCGACCTGTTCACAGAGAGGAGCCCGTACCGTCACTCTGTGTATCACGGTGCGTGACTCCGGGCAATGACTGTCGTTGTGGCACCTTTGGGGCGTTCCGGACGGCCGATCGGCGGCTGCCGGGCGAACGGATGCGTCCGCCGTGGCATATGACGGTCCGCCGGCCGGGAAGGTTCCTCGTCGGAGCCGTGCCGGGTGCCGTGCTCGGGGCCGGGTCCACGGGTGGTGCGGAAACGTCTCTCATCTGCGTAGCAACCTCCCGCCCACAGGCACGAGTTGGATATGTTGTGGCCCGTGACCGAAAACGAGCACGTACGCGACCGGATCGACACCTCGCGCCCTCACACCGCCAGGATCTGGAACTACTGGCTCGGTGGCAAGGACAACTACCCCGTGGACCGTGAGGCCGGGGATCAGATCCGGGGCATTCACCCCGGCATCGGGGACTATGCCCTGGCCGACCGTCAGTTTCTGGGGCGGGCCGTCCACCATCTGGTGGCGGATCTCGGGATCCGGCAGTTCCTCGACGTCGGTACCGGGCTGCCCAGCGCCGACAACACCCATGAGGTCGCCCAGGGCGTCGCGCCCGAGTCGCGGATCGTCTACGTGGACAACGACCCGCTGGTCCTCGCGCACGCCCGCGCGCTGCTGACCAGCACTCCCGAGGGCCGTACGGACTACCTCGACGCCGACCTGCGTGATGTCCACACCATCCTGGAGCGCGCCTCCGAGACGCTCGACTTCAAGCAGCCCGTGGCACTGATGCTGCTGGGCGTGGTCATCTTCATCGAGGACCACGAGGAGTCGTACGCGGTCGTCCGCCGGCTGATGGACGCGCTGCCGTCCGGCAGCCACCTCGTGCTGTCGCACACGATCACCAGCCCGTCGATGCCGGACGTGGACGCAGCGGTCGCCTTCTGGAACGAGCACGGCACCCCGCGTCTCACCCAGCGCACCGCGGGTGAGGTCGAGGGCTATTTCGACGGCCTCGAACTGCTCCCTCCGGGTGTCGTCTCCTGCTCCCGCTGGCGCGTGGAGGCCCCCGAGGGTCAGCCGGAGCCGGAAGAGGTCGCGATGTTCGGTGGCGTGGCGCGCAAGCCGTAGGTCGGGTCCGGCGGCGGGGAAAAGGCCCTGAGGCCGGCGGCGCACGGCGGGTGACGGAAGCCGCGCGGCGTGGCGCACGGCGGGTGACGGAAGCCGCGGCAGGTGGCGTCAGCGCGGCGCGGATGACGCGCTCGCGCCATTCCTGCGTACGCTTCCCGCCCCGCCCTCTTCCGCGACCGCTGATTCCGGCCCTGCCCGCCTACACTGGCGCGGGGCCTACTGCCATGGGGTGAAGGGTGGTTGACGGTGCGTAAGGCGTGGCTGGTCGCGGGCGCGTCCGTCGTGGTGTGCCTGGGGTTCGTCGGCCTGCTCGTCGTCGGTACGTACTCGGCCGCCTCCGGGCTCTTCGGGATCGACGGCAGGAACGGCGCCGTCGCCCTGGCCAAGGGGGCCGTGCCCGCGCGCTACCAGCCGCTCGTGCAGAGGTGGGGCAACCTCTGCCCGGCCATCAACCCCGCGCTGCTCGCCGCCCAGCTCTACCAGGAGAGCGGCTGGAACCCGAAGGCGCAGAGCCCGGCCACCGCGCAGGGCATCGCGCAGTTCATCCCCGGCACCTGGGCGGCGCACGGCGTCGACGGGGACAAGGACGGGGACCGGGACGTGTGGGATCCGGCCGACGCGATTCCGTCTGCTGCGACGTACGACTGCGAGTTGGCTGGATATGTGAAGAAGGCGCCGGGCGACGCGACCGACAACATGCTCGCCGCCTACAACGCCGGCGCGTACGCGGTCATCAAGCACGGCGGGGTGCCGCCGTACCGCGAGACGCAGAACTACGTGAAGATCATCCGTACCCTGGAGAAGAGTTTCGCCCGGCCGATCGGCCGCGTCGAGCCGTCGCGGCAGGCCGCCGGGGCGATCCATTTCGCGCAGCAGAAGCTCGGCACGAAGTACCTCTGGGGCGGCAACGGCACCCCTGAGCAGGGCGGACGTTTCGACTGCTCCGGGCTTACGCAGGCCGCTTACCGCACGATGAAGATCGAGCTGCCGCGGGTGGCCAACGACCAGTACAACGCCGGGCCGCATCCGTCGCGGGACGAGCTGCTGCCGGGAGACCTCGTCTTCTTCTCGGACGACCTGACCAATTCGCGCGCCATCCGGCACGTGGGGCTGTACGTCGGCGGCGGGTACATGATCAACGCGCCGTACACCGGTGCCGTGATCCGCTTCGACAAGATCGACACCCCGGACTACTTCGGTGCCACGCGGGTCACCGAGGATGGCGCAAAAGCACTCCCCACGGTGCCTCCGGCGGCCTGAGGGGGCGTCGTGATTGGCCGGAACTCTCCGTTAGGCCAAGGCCCTGAGCTGCAGCTATGTGTCTCTCTTCGATAACGTCATGGTGATCGTTCGGTGGAGAGTGGAACGTTGCCGGGGAACGTGCCGTTCCCTGGACTGAGGCAGCGGCACTGACCATGCAGCAGACACCACGCTGACCACGGGGGTTGGTACGAGCGGTGCACCCGTGCGCCGCGGCAGGCACAAGGCAAGGGGCCGCAGCAGATGGCTGGACTCGCAATGGGGTTCCCCCTGACGGAGTCAAGGGGCGGATCGAGCCCTGACGTCAGCCTGCTCTACGACATCAACGGCCTGGCCAAGGACGCGCCCCACTGGTTCGACCGCGCGATGGAGTTCGTCGGCGAGTGGGGCATCCTCCTGGCGATGGTGACCGTGGCGCTCTGGTGCTGGTGGAGCGTCCGCCGGCGCGGTACCGCCGAGGACTCGGTGTCGGGCTTCGTCGCGCTGGTGTGGGCACCGCTCGCCGCGGGCATCGCGCTGCTGATCAACATCCCGATCCGCGGGTTCGTGGAGAGACCTCGGCCGTTCCTCGACCACCGGGGCATCGAGGTCCTCGTCTCCGGGAAGACCGACTACTCGTTCGTCAGCGACCACGCCACGATGGCGATGGCGATCGGCGCGGGGCTGTTCATCGCGCACCGGAAGTTCGGCTGGGCCGCGATCGGTCTCGCCCTCGTCGAGGGCTTCTGCCGCGTGTACATGGGCGTGCACTATCCGACCGACGTCATCGGCGGCTTCGCGCTCGGCACGGCGGTCACCCTGCTCCTCGCCCCCCTCGCCCTGGCCCTGCTGACCCCGGTGGTGTCGGCGCTCGCGAGTTCGGGCCGGGCCGGACGGCTCGTGCGCTCGAAGCGGGCGCCCGCCCAGCCGGACCGACCCGAGCCGTTGGGCGTCCACGATCCGCGGACCGAGGGCGCGGGTCAGAACGACCTGGCTGCCTGACCGGGGGCCGCAGGGCCGTGAGCAGCAGGCCGTACCGGGTCTGCCGGGTCAGCGGCGACCGCCGCGGTTGCGGCGGTGGTGGCGACGGACGATCAGTACGGTTCCGGCGCCGGCTATCGCGCCGGTGGCGAGCACCGCGAGGGAACTCTCGAGCGGGCCGTCCGGCTTGGAGGCGACGGCGGGGGCCGTGTCGGCCGGCCCCGCGGGCGCCCCGGACGCGGCACCGCCGAACGGGAGGGCCAGCGCGAGGGCCGTGGTCGCCGTGAGCGTGGCTATTCGTCCGGTTCGGTTCATGTAACCAGCGCACAGGCCCGGCACCGTACCGGCCATTCGGGGGCCCCCGAATGGGCTACAGCGCCTGTGGGAAGTCGAACAGCCTGCCCGGGTCGTACTGCTTCTTCACCCGCGTGAGCCGGTCCGCCGCGGGTCCGTAGTAGGCCCGCCGCCAGTCGGTCAGCGTCGGATCGACGTAGTTCTGGTACGCCGCCCCGGACGCGAACCGGCGCAGGGAGGCCCGGGTGCTCTTCAGCCACGCCTGCTGCGCCGCGCCCTGGGTGCCCGGGCGCCAGGCGGCGATGTACTGCGCGAGCACCCGCGAGCGGCGGTGGACGAACGCCGTCGCCAGCGGGTCCACCCGGTTGACCGCGCCGCCGAGGGCGGTCAGGACGAGGGAGCCGCCGCCGCCCTGGCTCCGCGGGAGGCGGGTGAAGCCCTCGGCCGCGGCGAGCAGCGCCTGGACGCCGGCCGGAGAGAGCGCCCGGTCGAAGAAGTCGGACGCGGCGGCGTACGTCTCGCGCTGGAGCGCGCCCTGCGGGGAGCGGCCGGGGGTGCGGCCGGGCAGATGGCACTGGTCCTGGCTGAGCGTGGCGCAGTTCGCGTAGCCGAGCATGGCGTCGAGATGGCCGCGCCGGCGGATGGAGACGTTGCTCGCCGGGGAGCCGGCCGCGTCGGCGAGCCGGTCGACGGCGTTCTTCAGGTCGCTCTCGGTGCCGAGGGAGAAGGCGGCGATGGAGAAGGTGGGGGAGTACCCGCCGGGACCGGCCGACAGATGGGCCGAGGACCATATCTCGTCGGGCTGGTCGGGTCCCCACCGCTGCCAGGCCGAGAGGACGGCGGCCGCCTTCGACCAGGGCCAGGTGAGATAGCAGACGACGGTCGGCGGGGCCGGGTGCGTACGGAACCGGAGTTCGGTGACCACGCCGAAGTTGCCGTTGCCCGCGCCGCGCAGCGCCCAGAACAGGTCCGTGTTCTCCTTCGCGCTCGCCGTCAGCCGTCTGCCGTCGGCTATGACGATCCTCGCCGAGGTGAGGCTGTCGCAGGTCAGGCCGTAGGCGCGCGAGGTGACGCCGTGGCCGCCGCCGAGGGTGAGGCCGGACACCCCGACGGAGGGGCATGAGCCGGCAGGTAGGGTGCGGCCCGCTCGGCCGAGCGTGGTGTAGACGTCGATCAGTTTGGCGCCGGCACCGATGGTGCCGTCCGTGCCGACCTTCTTCAGGGCGGAGACGTCGATGACGAGTCGGCCGTTGCCGGAGGACCAACCGGCGTAGGAGTGGCCTCCGTTGCGTATGGAGACGGGGGTGCGGTGGGCCCGGGCGTAGGCGAGGCACTCGGCGATGTCGTCCTCGCCGGACACGTACGCGACGGCAGCGGGCTTCAGTGCGTCGAAGCGGGTGTTGTAGAGCTGGCGTGCCGTGGGGTACGCGGCGTCGCCGGGGCGCACCAGTTGTCCGTCGAGGCCGCGGGCGAGAGCTGTCCAGTCGGCCGCCGCGGCGGAGGCCGTCGAGGTGGATCCGCGGGACGTGGGCGTGCGGCCCGCCGTGCCGGTGGTGGCCCCGGCCGTGGGTGTGCCGCCGCCCGCGTTGCCGCTGCAGGCGGTCGCGGTCAGAGCTACAGCGGTGGTGAGCAGCGCGCGCCGGTCCATGGTGCCTCCTGGGGGACAAGACGGCGCTGAGGCCGTGGGGGTTCCGGAGGAACTCGGTCCAGGGGGCTGCCCGTGCGGTCTCAGCCTCTCGCGGTGACGACCGCGGTGTGCAACTGGGCGTCGGTACGGGCTCGTTCACGGGAGCGGCGGGCGGGTCCGGCCCACCCGCAGCTGCACCGGGCTGTCGCGAACGAGCCGTGCTCGGTCGTTGTCGTGAGATGAGGTGATTCTCCGCTGTCCGGAAGCTCTCGCGCAGGCACCTCTCCACGGTACCGGGACGGAGGGCAACCGGGTCGTCGCGTGACGACGGGCCCTGGCCGTCGTTATGCGGGACGGGCGGAGGTCTCGTAGAAGCAGCGGTTCAGGTGTTTGGGGGTTGGCGGGCGATGGTGGTGCAGCAGCACAGGCGCAGGGGCGGCGCGTTGGCGGTCGCCGCCGCCGTGGCGGGTGTGATGGCGACCAGCGGCTGTTCCGGCGGTACGGGCGCGGTCGCCGACGACCGGCCCGGCGGCGGACGGACGGACCGGGTGCGCACGGCGGCGGACGCGCTGGTCGCGGCCGGCAGCGCCAAGGCGCGTACGTCGATGGAGACCGCGACCGGCGGGACGCGGGTGACCATCCAGGGTCAGGGCGGCTACGACTTCCGGCGGCGGATGGGCCGGCTGACGGTGGTCCTGCCGAAGGATCCGGCGGGCGCGGACGAGCACCGCCCGGTCACCGAACTGATGGCGCCCGGCGCGCTCTACATGAAGAACCGGGGCGCGGGTGTGCCCGCCGACAAGTGGGTGCGGATCGACACGACGACCCTCGCGGACGGCAATCTGGTCACGGGCGGGGCGACGGATCCGCTGGCCGCGGCCGAACTGCTGCGCGGCGCCCGGGACGTGACGTACGTCGGGGAGGAGAGCGTCGATGGCGAGACGGTGCACCACTACCGGGGGAGCACGGACATCGGGCGGGCGGCGCGGGCCGCCGAACCGCATGCGCGGGCCTCGCTGGCGGCTGCGGCGAAAGGGTTCGCCACCGACACCGTGCCGTTCGACGTCTACCTCGACGAGGAGGGCCGCCTCCGCAAGGTGCGCCACCGCTTCAGTTTCGCCAACGCGACCGGTACGGTCGCGGTCACGTCGACCACGGTGCTCTACGACTTCGGCACTCCGATGACCATGGTTCTCCCCGACCGGCGGGACATCTACGCCGGCAGGATCAGGACATAGTCCGTGCTCGTCGTGTCCGTGTCCGTGCGCAGACGGGGTCCGTGGGGCCCCTTCGGGTCAGTCCGGGAAGATCTGAAAGGCACCCCCGAAATGGTCCGGACGTGCCATGCGCGGTGTGTGCATCACTCCCTACGCTAGGAAGTCGACGCCCGGCAGGAAGAGGTGAACGCACGTGGCTCCGCCCAGTACGACGACCGTCCAGGACCACGTGGCGCTTGCCGAGATCGAACTCTGCGGTGAGTTGATCATCGCGGCGTCCGCTGCGGACGAGGACCGGCTGAGCCCGGACCGTATCGACGAGGTGCTGAAGGTGGCGACCGAGCGGTCCGAATCCGTCCGACTCGACTGAGCCCGCTCGGCGGGACGGCCCCGGGGCCGCGGCAGGTCGGTACGCGGCGTCCGATGCGCAGCAGGTCGGGAAGGGCGCCGGCCATACGGTCGGCAGTTCAGGAAAAAGGAGCAGGTCAGGTGCGCAGCAGGCGGGCGATCGCCTTGGTGGCTTCCTCGACCTTCGCGTCGATCTCGTCCCCGCCCTTGACCGCGGCGTCCGCGACGCAGTGGCGCAGATGCTCTTCGAGCAGCTGGAGCGCGAACGACTGGAGGGCCTTGGTGGACGCGGAGACCTGCGTGAGTATGTCGATGCAGTAGACGTCCTCGTCGACCATGCGCTGCAGGCCGCGGATCTGGCCCTCGATACGGCGCAGCCGCTTGAGGTGCTCGTCCTTCTGTTTGTGGTAGCCGTGCACGCCGCGGTCGTGGTCCGTGGCCGGGGGCCCGCCCGCCTCGGTGGTCGTCATCGCGTCCTCCGGTTGTCAGCTGTACCGAGATGGAGCCTGTCCGAAAACTGTGCCTGATACATCACAGGGGAGTTCGGGACGTACATACCCCTCATGGGTATATGGTACCGAATCGCTCCGGCCAGGGGGCGGGGGGCGCTGTGATGGCCAGCGTTACCGATGGGCGAAACTGAGGAAGCCGGTTGGCCGTGGCCGGATGAATGCGCCTAGCATCAGCCTGACCGAATCCAATGCACCCCGAGGACCCCACGTGCGATTTCGTCTGACCCCCAGGGAGACGAGCTTCTACGACATGTTTGCCGCATCCGCGGACAACATCGTCACGGGCTCCAAGCTCCTGATGGAACTGCTCGGGGCGGACTCCTCCGCCCGGGCCGAGATCGCGGAACGGATGCGGGCAGCGGAGCACGCGGGAGACGACGCGACGCACGCGATCTTCCACCAGCTGAACTCCTCCTTCATCACGCCGTTCGACCGCGAGGACATCTACAAGCTCGCGTCCTCGCTCGACGACATCATGGACTTCATGGAGGAGGCCGTCGACCTGGTCGTGCTGTACCAGGTCGAGGAGCTGCCGAAGGGTGTGGAGCAGCAGATCGAGGTCCTCGCGCGGGCCGCGGAGCTGACGGCGGAGGCCATGCCGCACCTGCGGACCATGGACAACCTCACCGAGTACTGGATCGAGGTCAACCGCCTGGAGAACCAGGCCGACCAGATCCACCGCAAGCTGCTGGCCCAGCTCTTCAACGGTAAGTACGAGGCCATCGAGGTCCTCAAGCTGAAGCAGATCGTGGATGTGCTGGAAGAGGCGGCCGACGCCTTCGAGCACGTCGCCAACACCGTCGAGACCATCGCGGTCAAGGAGTCCTGAAGCTTGTGGACACCTTTGCCCTGATCGTGACCATTGGTGTCGCGCTCGGATTCACGTACACCAACGGCTTCCACGACTCCGCGAACGCGATCGCGACCTCCGTCTCCACCCGCGCCCTGACACCGCGCGCGGCGCTGGCGATGGCCGCGGTGATGAACCTCGCGGGCGCGTTCCTCGGACAGGGTGTGGCCAAGACCGTCAGCGAGGGGCTCATCGCGACGCCCCAGGGCAGCAAGGGGATGGGCATCCTCTTCGCCGCGCTGCTCGGCGCGATCGTGTGGAACCTCGTCACCTGGTACTTCGGCCTTCCCTCGTCCTCCTCGCACGCGCTGTTCGGCGGCATGGTGGGCGCGGCGCTCGCCGGCGGCACGGATGTGATCTGGACCGGCGTCCTGGAGAAGGTCGTCATCCCGATGTTCGTCTCGCCGGTCGTGGGCCTGGTCTGCGGCTATCTGGTGATGGTCGCGATCATGTGGATGTTCCGGAAGTCCAACCCGCACAAGGCCAAGCGCGGTTTCCGGATAGCCCAGACCGTCTCCGCGGCCGGTATGGCGCTCGGGCACGGTCTTCAGGACGCCCAGAAGACGATGGGCATCGTGGTGATGGCGCTGGTCATCGCCGATGTCGAGGACCAGGGCGACGCGATCCCGGTCTGGGTGAAGATCGCCTGTGCGGTCATGCTCTCCCTCGGCACGTACGCGGGTGGCTGGCGCATCATGCGGACGCTGGGGCGGAAGATCATCGAGCTGGACCCGCCGCAGGGATTCGCCGCGGAGACGACGGGCGCCTCGATCATGTTCGGTTCGGCGTTCCTGTTCCACGCGCCGATCTCGACGACGCATGTGATCACGTCCGCGATCATGGGTGTCGGGGCGACGAAGCGCGTCAACGCGGTCCGGTGGGGCGTCGCGAAGAACATCATCATGGGCTGGTTCATCACGATGCCGGCCGCCGCGGCGGTCGCGGCGCTGAGCTACGGGGCCGTGTACCTGGCGTTCGGCTGACGCCCGCGCCGGACGGTCGACCCGCGGCGCGCCCACGGCATCCGACCGGACGGCATCCCGGACGACAGCCCGGCAGCCGCCGTTTCGGGGGGCAGCCGTCAGACTGCCCGCCCTGAAGGCGCCACCAACAGCCCGCCGCCCCGAAGGCGCCACCAACAGCCCGCCGCTTCGAAGCGCCCTCGACAGCCCGACGCTTCGAAGCGCCGCCGGCCCGGCGGGACCGCCCGTACGACAGCAGCAGGAAAGACATGTGGGCCCGCCCCCTGGGAGAGGGGGCGGGCCCTTCGTCTCGCGGTGGCACCGCCATGCAGCACCGCGAGACGTGTTAGGGGGCGACGGGGCGGCCGGGGGCCGGCAGCAGGTGCCGGCGCCGTCCGCCCGGGGGCACCGCGGGGGCGGTGATCACCCGAAGCGGCCCGAGATGTAGTCCTCGGTCGCCTGCACCGACGGGTTCGCGAAGATGCGCTCCGTCTCGTCGATCTCGATCAGCTTGCCGGGCTGGCCGACCGCCGAGAGGTTGAAGAACGCCGTGCGGTCCGAGACCCGCGCCGCCTGCTGCATGTTGTGCGTCACGATGACGATCGTGAAGCGCTCCTTCAGCTCGCCGATCAGGTCCTCGATCGCGAGGGTCGAGATCGGGTCGAGCGCCGAGCAGGGCTCGTCCATCAGCAGGACATCGGGCTCGACCGCGATCGCGCGGGCGATGCACAGACGCTGCTGCTGACCGCCGGAGAGACCGGAACCCGGCTTGTTGAGGCGGTCCTTCACCTCGTTCCAGAGGTTCGCGCCCTTGAGCGACTTCTCGACGACCGCGTTGAGCTCGCTCTTCTTGTAGCTGCGGTTCAGGCGCAGACCGGCGGCGACGTTGTCGTAGATGGACATCGTCGGGAACGGGTTCGGACGCTGGAAGACCATGCCGACCGTGCGGCGCACGGAGACCGGGTCGACGCTGGAGCCGTAGAGGTTCTCGTCGTCCAGCAGCACCTTGCCCTCGACGCGACCGCCGGGGGTGACCTCGTGCATACGGTTCAGGGTGCGCAGGAAGGTGGACTTGCCGCAGCCGGACGGGCCGATGAAGGCCGTCACGGAGCGGGGCTCCACGGTCATCGAGATGTCCTCGATCGCCTTGTGGGAGCCGTAGAAGGCAGAGAGGCCGCTGACGTCGATTCGCTTGGCCATGGGGATCACTTCGCTTTCATGGACGCTTTAGCGACCGGACTTCGGGGCCTTCCAGCGGGCGATGCCGCGGGCAACCAGGTTGAGAATCATGACGAAGGCGATCAGCACCAGGGCGGCGGCCCAGGCGCGGTCGTACGACGCCTCGCTGCCCACCCTGTACTGCTCCCAGATGTAGAAGGGGAGAGAGGACTGGGCGCCTTCGAAAGGATTGCTGTTGATCAGCTGGCTGCCGAAGACCAGCAGCAGGATCGGCGCGGTCTCACCCGCGATACGCGCGATCGCGAGCATCACACCGGTGGTGATGCCGCCGAGCGCGGTCGGGATGACGACCTTCATGATCGTGCGGTACTTCGGCACACCGAGGGCCAGCGACGCCTCGCGCAGCTCGTTGGGGACGAGCTTGAGCATCTCCTCGGTGGAGCGGACGACGACCGGGACCATGAGGATCGCCAGTGCCAGCGCGCCCATCAGGCCGGACGGCTTCAGTTCGAACAGCAGCATGATCGAGAGGAGGAACAGGCCCGCGACGATCGACGGGATGCCCGTCATGACGTCGACGAAGAAGGTGACGGCCTTGGCCAGCGTGCCCTTGCCGTACTCGACCAGGTAGATCGCGGTCAGCAGACCGATCGGCACCGAGAGCACGGTGGCGATGCCGACCTGCTCCAGCGTACCGATGATGGCGTGGTAGACACCGCCGCCGGCCTCGAAGCCGGGGACACCGGCCATGGAGTGGGTCAGGAAGTACCCGTCGAACACCTTCAGACCGCGGCTGACCGTCACCCAGATCAGCGAGAAGAGCGGGATGACGGCGAGGACGAAGCAGACCCAGACGATGCTGGTGGCCAGCCGGTCCTTGGCCTGTCGCTTGTTCTCGACGGCCGTGGTGACGACGTAGGAGATGACGACGAAGAAGAGGGCCGAGACCAGGCCCCACTGGATGCGGCTCTCCCAGCCGGCGGCGAGACCGAGCGCGACACCGAGCACGATCGCGACGACGGCGAAGCCGAGCGGCGCGAAGCGGGGGAGGGAGCGGCTGCGCAGGCCGTCCTTGCGGACCGGCGGCGTCGGGGTGGGCCTGTCCTGTATGGCTGTCTGGCTCATGCGTTGGCCCCCGAGTACTCCTTGCGGCGGGCGATGATCAGGCGGGCCGCGCCGTTGACCAGCAGGGTGAGGATGAAGAGGACGAGACCGGAGGCGATCAGGGCGTCACGCCCGAACTCGTTGGCCTCGTCGAACTTCGCCGCGATGTTCTGGGCGAAGGTGCCTCCGCCCGGGTTGAGCAGATGCAGGGAGATCAGGAAGTTCGGCGACAGCACCGTGGCGACGGCCATCGTCTCGCCGAGTGCGCGGCCGAGGCCGAGCATCGAGGCGGAGATCACGCCGGACCGGCCGAAGGGGAGCACCGACATGCGGATGACTTCCCAGCGGGTGGCGCCGAGTGCGAGGGCGGCCTCTTCGTTCATCCGCGGGACCTGGAGGAAGACCTCGCGGCTGACGCTGGTCACGATCGGAAGGATCATGATCGCCAGCAGGATGCCGACGGTGAACAGCGAGCGGGCGACGCCGACCTCGGTCTTCTCGAAGAGGTAGGTCCACCCGAAGAACTGGTCGAGCCAGAGGTTCATGCCCTCCAGGTAGGGGACCAGGAAGAGCGCGCCCCAGATGCCGTAGATGATCGACGGCACGGCGGCCAGCAGGTCGACCACGTAGGCGATGGGGGAGGCGAGCTTGCGCGGCGCGTAGTGCGAGATGAACAGCGCGATGCCGACGGCGATCGGGACGGCGATCGCCATCGCGATGATCGAGCTGATCACGGTGCCGAAGAGGAGGACCGCGATGCCGAACACCGGCGGGTCTCCCGCCGGGTTCCACTCGAACGTGGTGAGGAAGTTGCCCTCGTCCGCCGAGATGGCGAGCACGGAGCGGTAGGTGAGGAACGCGGCGATCGACGCCATGATCACCAGGAGCAGGATGCCCGAGCCGCGGGACAGGCCGAGGAAGACCTTGTCGCCGGTGCGGCCGGTGGAGCCCTTTTTCCTGGTGACCGGCGGAGCCGGCGTTGGGGGGGGTGCGTCTATGGGTGTGGTGGAAGCCATGGTCTTTCCGGTCTGTGGTGGGGGAGCGGCAGGACTCCCCTGGCGGCGGTGCACCGGATGAGGTGGCCGGCGGGGGCCCGAAGGCCTGCTCAACTTCGAGGTGGAGGACGTGGACGCGGTTTGGGAACGGCTCATCACCGGCGAGGGGCTGCACCCCATCCTTGAATTG
>NZ_JBEOSJ010000048.1:0-18838 GCF_040302905.1 Streptomyces sp. NPDC096193
GGGCCCACGCGATGCGTCTCTGCCCAGCAGAGCAACCCGACGGGACAGAGCACCACGGCCCGAATTAACCAACAGCGTCCCCTCACGGGCGGCGGCCCGTCCCATGCTCTGACGACATTTCTCGTGAACATTCCCGAGCCCGTCAGTCTGCGTGGTGCTCGCTGTAGTGCTCGCGGCGCAGATCATCGACAAGGCTTCCGGTCCTCGTGCCGACTGAGTGAGCGTCGGGCGCCGTGCCCCCGGGGAAGGACGCGGCACCCGGACAAAGCGACGGTGCGACCATGGCGCACCGTCTGCTGTGGCTATGTGGTGTAGCGGGTGGCGAGGGCCGGGGACTGGCCGCCGAAAGCGGCGAGGTCGGCGGTGAACACGTCCTTCAGGAGCTGGTGGTCCTCGACACCGGGGGCGATGACGGTCTCGCCGAGCCCCAGGCCGCGCAGGGCGCCGGTGACGAGGTCGTCCGCGCTCATGCGGGGCACGGCGCTCATGTCCAGGCCCTGGGAGGAGTGGAACTCGGTGGCCACTACGCCGGGGCAGACCACGCCGACGGTGACGCCGGAGTCCTCGACCTCGGCGGCCAGGGTCTGGGTCATGGCGACCAGGTAGGCCAGGGTTCCTGCGTACACGGCCCGGCGAGGCATGACGGTCTTGTCGGCGGGGCCGGAGAAGGCGATCATGCCCGCGACGTTGAGGATGGTGCCCGTTCTGCGCTGCTGCATGGGGCCCACCGCGGCGCGCATGAGCTGGGTGGGGGCGAGGACCTTGACGTTGACCAGTTCACGGGCCTGGTCGGCGGGCAGGTCGGCCAACGGCATGTAGTGGGAGACGCCGGCGTTGTTGACGAGCATGTCCAGCGGCTCGGTGGCGCAGATCGCCGCGAGGGTATCGATGCCTTCCTCGGTGGAGAGGTCGGCGGTCACGGTGCGGACCTTGACTTCGGGGTGGGCAGAGGCGAACTCGGCGAGGCGTTCCTGGCGACGGCCGACGATGATCAGGTCGTAGCCGTCGGCGGCGAAGCGCTCGGCGAATGCCTTGCCGATGCCGGAGGTCGCTCCGGTGACGAGAGCGAGCTTGCTCATGTGGGGGTTTCCTTTCGAGGGGTCCGGCTCAGGCGGCCGGGTCGGTGGGGGTGCGGTGCCCCCTGGGCCGCTCCCCGCAGGCTCGATTCCGGCCGCGGCCGGAGTGGAGCCTAGGAGGGCTGCGGTGGTACATCACGAACAGTTTGCCGTCGTGGGAGGCCGCAGCCGACTCGGCCATCGGCTTGACGGGGCCTTCCCTGGCGACGAGCTTGGGGACACCGACCCCCACCCCACCGCTGCGGGGGAACGCGATGTACAGGTTTCCGTTCGTGCTGCGGTAGAGGAACCGCATGGTGTTGTTGTGGACGGTGAGGGTCGGGCCGTGCAGCGTTTGCACGGGCTGGGGGCCGATGTCGCTCCACTCGGTCCTGCCGGCGAACGTCGAGTATCGCCCGTTTCCAAGGCGCACGGTAAGGTCCGTCGGGCTCTCGCGCTTGGCCCGCCACAACCTGCTGTCGTGCCAGGCGAGGGAGATGGGTTTTTCCGACCGCCAAGGAGTGTCCTGGGTGGCGTCGGACCAAGACCCTCCGGACAGGACTTTGTCCCTGCTGATGCCGTCGAGGCCGACGTGCACCAGGTATACACCCACCGCCATCGAGGGTCCCTGGCACAGGGACACAGCCGTGGACGCCCGGTGCCTGTCGAGTTCGGTCAACGCCCTCCACGAGGTGCCGTCGAAGGTGCTCCAGTACACGTAGTCGTTGCGGCCGACGAGGACACAGTGCAGTTTCCCGTCGTGTGCGGCCAGGGCGGGAGCGTGGTAGGAGGCCCAGTTGCTGATGCGCTGGGGCTCGCTCCAGGTGTTCCCGTCGCGGACGGTCAGCATCACCGCGTTGTCGTTCTCGTGGATGTACGAGGCGTACAGCTTGCCGCCGTAGACAGCCAGGGCCGGGGCGGACATGCTCTCCCAGGGCAGGGTAATCGGGTCGCCCCAGCCGTCGTCGCCTTCGACGACGTACTCCAGAGTGCCGACCGGGAAAGGCACCATGTCGCCGGAGTACTTCACCCGCAGCTCGTGGTAGCCGTCCCCGTCAAAGTGCCAGTTGGTCCGGCCTCGGCGGGCGAGCAAAGCCAGATCGAACTGGTCCAGCGCGATCGGCCGTTGGCAGGACAGGTCGTCATCGTTGCGCAGGTGGTCCATCAGCCAGGCGAACAGGACCACCAGCTCGCCCATGTAACCGACGATGTCCGTACCCGGCAGCACACCGGCCATGTTCCACCACCACGTGCTGAAGATGTGATCGGATAGCTCGTTCAGGGCACGCTGGAGGGCGTCGTACCAGGCGCTGGTGCTCGCGGCGAGGACGTCATACGCGAGCGCGATCATCAGTGAGAACCCTTAGTCCTCGGGCACGGTCGCGGCGCATCGACCGTGCCGGCCCACTGCTCCCGCCCCCCTTCCAGCGGGATTCGATCATGCCCGCCTGTCCTGAGCGCCGCTTGCGATTTATGGGATGCGTCCCTCACTATGGGCTCATGGCATCCCAACGAACCGAGCGTGCCAAGACGCATGCCCTCGTCAAGGCCGCCGCTGACCTCTACGCCGAGGTGGACAAGGCTCGCGCCCGACTTGGTGAGCTGTTGCTCCAATCCGACGAAGCCACCCGCCGCGCCCTCACCGAGGGGCCGAATGGCGCCGGCACGGCATTGGTCGCCCTCACGGGCAAGGATCCGACCACGCTCTACGCTGCCCGTGACCGCGCCGCCGATCGCCTCAACAAGCAGCAGGAAGAGACGCCCCCAGCAGCCCCCGCCGCCGCCTGACCACCGCCTCGAAGGACGACGCCCATGACATCACCCGCCACCGGCACGAGGGGCATCCCGTCAATGCCGGAGAGGGACCCGAAGGCACTTCGTGCAGCCATCGCGCAGCACGCGCCGAAACTCCTCGTCGACTTCGACCGGCACTGGCGCCGCGACATTGCCGACGCCTACGACCTCGCCCCCGTTCCCGCCTTCATGGCCCGTTGGTGGGGTGAATACGCCCTTGCCCGCAACCCGGACATGGAAGCCGAAGTCCACCGCCTGGAAGACGAAGCCGTGCACGAGCCCGACTACAACCGCGGCAAGGCACTTATTGAGCGAGCGGGACGTCTCCGACGTGAGGCGGCAAAGGCTGAGCCCGGCCAGTGACAGACTTCATGGGGCCGCCCTGGCAAGCCGACTGGACCGAGGAAGCCGCGAGCAACCGGGCGGCTCTCCCCGAAGAAGCTCGCGTCCTCGTCGACGCCGCCCGCGCCGAGCTGGTCACCGCACAAGACCCCTACTTCCGAGGCATCGACGCGGACCGAGACCTACCTGCCGCAATGAGTGTCGAACCCGTCCAATCGACTCGCCCCAGCGGCGAACATGTCCTCTATCTCGACTACGGCCGCGGGTGGCTGCGATACCACTTCACTCCCCGCACCACAGACCCACAGATCGTGATTGATGAGTGCTTTTGGCAGTAGGACACCCCTTCTTGGACTCCTCCACTCATAATCAGCAGCCTCAATGCTGCTTGCACTGCCCCGAACACCGGTAGCTACCACGACACGGATCGTCAACCACCTGCGGACCCAGCAGACGCATGAAGTGGTCCTCCCATTCCCGGGGCAGCCGACCCTGCCGCTCAGCAGTCACCATCACTCAACGCTCCCCGCGCTGTCGTCGCTACGCCGGCCACCCCAGGCGGCCCATCCTCAGCAGCTGCCTGCCCGGCGTCCGTCTGTGAGCCGGCCGCCTGGCGGGGGCGGGCAATCGGACGGGCCCAGGAGTCCGGGGGCTCACGGGGCGGAATCACCACGTTGACGGCCAGATGCGTGGGCCTCCCCGACCGCAGCATCGAGCAGGACGGCCAGACGGTCACTGGCGCACTGGTGCGCGATACCCGGGTTCGGGCTCAGCACCAGCGAGCCCCCGACCACTCGGCTCGCCCACCCTGTCGGACGTGTAACGCGCGGCATGACCGGCTTTCCCAGCACCGCCAGCAGGATCACAGCCCTGCGAACCCTGCCGACCTGCATCCGCGGCTTGCCCACTACCGGAAGACCAATCACAGCAACAGGGACATGCTGATAGCAGGGCTTGACCAGGCCCCTTGGGTCAGCCCGCCAGGTGTGGGCCAGATGCTGAGCGGCGCTGGCCCACACCGCATGCCCAAAAGGACCCGTCTCGCGACCGGCCACTCGTGTCACCGGCGGGAAGAGCAAGTATGCGCCGCGCGCGCTCGAGGGAGGCCGCTGTGACTGCCGAACATCCCCCACCCCCACAGGCCGCGTCCGGCATCGTCATCTACGCCGTCGGCCGGCGGGCAGAGCTGGTCCTGTCCGGAGCGGTCGGGCCCGAAGCCCTGCCGGAGGTGGAGAGAATCCTCTACTCCCCGCCCCTGAGCCACGCAGGCGAATGGTTCCTGGATATGCGCGAAGTCACCCGCTTCGACCTCGCCAGCGCCTACGCACTGATACGGGCCATCACCTCCCGGACAAAACTCCCAGCGGTCACCATCCACGGAGCTCCACCGATGGTGCAGCGGACACTGCGGCACACCGGCGTCCACAACGTCGCCACCATCACCTAGCCACGGCGGCTGAGCATGCCCACCCTGCCGAGCAGCGCCAAGGAGGCAGAGCGCTGGCCACGTGTGCCGGCAGCCAGCAGAAACTCCCCACGTACCGTCACCTCGATCCCCCACCTGGCAGTGACATTCAGTAGCCTCGGCGCTGACTTGGGGACCTGGCGCATGAAGGGGTTGTGATCGTGGCACGTACCTGGCTGTCAATCCGGGTGGAATTGGTCTCCGGGCACGGCGGTGATCTGTGGCCTCGGCCCGGCCGGGTCTTCGCCGCCGCGCGGTCGCACTCCTTCGCCGAGCTCGCCACGGCCATCGATCTCGCCTTCGGCCGCTGGGACCCGGCCCACCTGCACCTGTTCACCTTGTTCGACGGCACCCGGGTCAGCCCCCTGGAGTGGTGGGACGACGAGGCCCCGGACGGCACCGTGGACGGCAATGCCACCAAGCTGAGCAGGCTGCAAGCCGGTGAACAGTTCGCCTATGTCTTCGACATGGGCGACAACTGGGCCCACCTGTGCACCGTGGCGGAAAAGCGCATCGACCCCCTCGACGAACTCGGCGAGGCGCCGGACCGCCCGATCCCTTACTGGGGCTGGGGCAGCCTCCCAGACCAATACGCACGCCGCTGGGACGGGGACGACGGGGAGTCGCCGATGCCGAAGCAGCCAAGCCGTGGACTCAGCGACCTGCCTCCCATCCTGCCGTGGTGGGGCGAGCACCGCCCTGGCGGTGCGCATCGATGAACGCTACGAGCGCTTCGACGGCCGGTCGAGCTCGGCCGCGAAGAAAGCCGAGGCCGCCTTGAGGATCTCGTTCGCCCGCCGCAGCTCAGCGTTCTCGGCCTTCAGCCGCTTGATCTCCGCGGCCTCCTCGGAGGTGACGCCGGGCCGCCGGCCTGCGTCCACCTCGGCCTTGCGGACCCAGGTCCGCACCGTCTCTGCGGCGCCGATGCCCAGCTTGGCTGCGACCGCCTTCATCGCGGCCCACTCGGTCGGGTAGTTGGGACGGATCTCCGCGACCATTCGAACCGCACGCTCACGAAGCTCAGCAGGGTAGGGGGACGGACGTGCCATGACTCGATCCTCTCAGGGAATCGAGCCTCCATCAGACCCGGAGCGGTTCAGTCACCGTCGCAAGGTGACCGTCGCTCCAGTTCGTACACCGTGAACCCGCCTGTTGGACGAACGGGTCAGCGTCCTTCGGCCCGTGCGCGGAAACGAGCGAGGATGCCGCTCTGCCGGGCGGCTTGTTCAGCAGTTATCCGATCAGCATCGGCCTTCTCCTGGCGGGTGCGCTCGCAGTCGGTGCACAGGCCGTATTCGGAGGGCTGGCCGGGATCGGTGTCGTCGCCGCAGGCCGTGCACGGCGGTGTGGCCGCCCACGGTTGCGCCTGCTGCCGTGGTTGCGCCTGCTGCCGTGGTTGCGCCCACTCCGGGGGGCGGCTCGCATTGTCTTCGGCTCTGCGTGCTTCGGCGCGGGCGAGGTACTCATCATGGGTGTCGGTGTTGGTGAGGGCTTCGGTGAGCGTCTGCCGGGTGGAGCGGCCGAAGCGCCACCAGGTCGGCCCGTGAGGTCCGCGGGTACGCAGTGTCGCGAGATGGGTGGCGATGACAGGGACAGTGTCGGTGAAGTCCCGCCAGCCGTCCCGCTCTTGCATGGGGAGGGTGGACCACGGATCCCCGTAGCTGGTCCACCGGCCTTCCCAGCAGTCACGGGACAGGTCCCGGATGTGCTTGATGCGGTTCATCCCCGCCTCCGCGCCGATGTCTTTGGCGAACACCAGCGCCACGGGCGGGAACCCACCCCGGCCGGAGTCCTCCCAGACGGTCGACCACAGCGCCACGTCCCCGCCGGCCGGGTCCTTCACCTGCCGGCGGAAGAAGGCGCGGTATCGCTCGATCTTCCGCGCTACCACCGCGGGCGGCTCGGTGTGGTTGTCGACCTCCACGAACAGCACGGGCACCCCGTGCTCGGGAGCGGTCAGCACCCCATCGGCGCGCAAGGACCCCTTCGCCGGGGCAGTGAACGTCCCCGTGACCGGAAGCGCGGTCTCGGTCTCCCAGCCGCGCAAGTGCCCCAAGCCCTCCGGCCGCACCGGCGCCACCCGTTCCACAGCTCGCGGGGTCGCGGTGCGGCGGGCCACGGGTTTCGTCGGCAGTGCCGGCGACTGCCGAATCGCGTCGACCGTGTCCGTCACCGCCAACGCGTGCGCAGCTCCGGCCTTGGCTGCCTCACGGGCCGTGCCACCCATCTCCCGCACCGGCCGCCCCAGTTCCGACGCTGCCGCCGCCAGCCCGGCCGTGGTCAGGTTCCACACGTCACGGCCTACCGGCAGACCGTTCGCCCCAGGCCTGGACGTACGGCCCACCGATTCCACCAGGCCAGCATGCCGCAGGTCCTTGCACGCATTGCGCACCGTCTGCGCATCCGCCGTCCCCGGCAGCACCAGCCGGCGCAGCTGTTCAGCGGTCGCCACCTTCACCACCCCCAGCGCGAGCAGCACCAGCGCCCGCGCCCTGGCCGTCGACTTGTACGGCCACCGCCCTACCCCACCCACCCGCACTCCCCTCCCCACGCCGCGCCCGCCGACCCGGCGGGCAACCTCCAGGGCGGGGCGGGCACCTGAGCCCCAGGCTCCGACCCCGCACACCCAACTCCACCACCCCCCACTGACAAACAAGACAGGGAGTAGCGGGGTGTCGAGGTGGCCACCGACTCAGAAAACAGGCCCTGACCTGCACACATGAACGCCTGTCGTCAGTAGATCGCTGTAGGGCAGAGTGTAGGGCGGGCTGTAGGACGGACTATAGGAGCAAACGTGAAACTCGGCAGGCCTGCCCCACCTCACCGAGCCGCTGCACACCGCATGCTCTACACACCCCGTAACCCGCGGCCAGCCACCCTGCGCAGACACCCAAAAGCCGACGACCAGGAAATGACAACCGAATTGCCTACCGCGTACACGCGCCGCTGAAACAGCAAACCGCCGCGACCCCCCGACAGAACCCGCAGAATGACCGGGACACCGCCTCAATACGCACCACAAGCGTGACAGCGAGCCAGGCTCGGCGCGTGATCACCGCCTCGGCCGGTACGACGGCCGTGAAACTGCACGAGACCATCCCCGCGCGTGCGGGGAGCAGACGAATGCGTTCGCCCGCCGGATCGCGGTCTGGGAGACCATCCCGCGCAGGCGGGGAGCAGGACGGGCCATTCTCTATCCTCCAGTCGGTCGCGGGACCATCCCCGCGCAGCTGGGGAGCAGTACACCCCCGTCGCCCTCGGCCGAGCCGGTGGAGGGACCATCCCCGCGTAGGCGGGGAGCAGTTGTACGCGATGTCCGAGTAGTCCTCAACCTTGGGACCATCCCCGCACGTGCGGAGAGCAGTCTCGAAGTGCCGGTTGTCGCCGACCTTTCGGGGGGACATCCCCGCGCGTGCACGGAGCAGAGCCGTTCCCCACCACGGCCGAGCTCAACTCAGGGACCATCCCCGCGCGTGCGAGGAGCAGCGTGGCACTGCGGGCCGTCCGGGTCGAAGGTGGGGACCACCCCCGCGCCTGCGAGGAGCAGGGTCGCGTTGATCATCTCCCGCTCGTTTCGCAGGGACCATCCCCGCGCATACGGGGAGCAGAGGTCGTCGAGCGCGGTGGACGCGGCGGCGATGGGACCATCCCCGCGCGTGCGGGGAGCAGGGATCGACGTTCCTGCCACAAGGCTCCGACCGGGGACCATCCCCGCGCGGGCGGGGAGCAGTCTGCGCCTTGTCGCGCTCAGTGATCAGCTTGGGGACCATCCCCGCGTGCGCGTGCGCGTTCCATGCCGAAGTTGACGATCTCGGGTGGGACGGGGCCATCCCTGTGGGGTGCGGGGAGCAGCCGAACGACACCATCAACGACCTGACGTACTGAGGACCATCCCCCGTATGCGGAGAGCAGACGTTCCTGCGCCGCGACCACCCGAAGACGAAGGGATCATCCCCACGCGTGCGGGAAGCAGCTCGCCACCCCCAAGAATGGGTGGAGGACGTGGGACCATCGTCGCGCGTGCGTGAATGATCAGGCCATGCCACAACGCGTGACGTAGCCCTCAGGTGAGGTCCAAGACACGAACCGCCTCGCCGCTCCATCTGTCCGGTTTTGTGGTGGCGATGATCGCCCCGGAGGGTCGTTCCGGGGTGGGCTGCGCGACGTACTGGCTGTGGGCTGCCGCCCAGGTCTTCTGCCGGGCCACGGCCAGGGCTGCTGCGAGGTCCAGGTCGAGGACGGTGACACCGAGCAGGGAGGCCAGGTGCTCCGCAGTTCCGGGCCGGACTCGGTCGGCCTCTACCAGCGCACACGCCGGGGCATAAAGGAACCAATCAGCCTCGGCATGGGCTCGGTGAATGAGACGGGAGGCGAGAACATTGCCCTGCCCCGCCGCCGCCATCGCAGAGTCGTCCAGAACGATTTGCACGGCATCACTCACAGGACGGTCACCCGGGCCAGGCGCCGGTCCAACTCGCTGTCCAGGACTTGTTCTTCGGTCTCGGTCGGGGCATAGCCGTTCCACGCCTTCAGCGCAGCCCGCGCCTCCTCGGCCCTCTCGACCCTCTCCGCCGGCGTCAAAAGAGTCTCAGCCAGACGCGCAAGCCCGCATCCGCGACGCCATGGACCGGCTTCTGGCCGGCCAACCCACCTGCTCCAATGGCAACCTCACGGCGGTCGCACTCGCCGTGGAGGCCGATGTTCACCGCATGGCCCTGCAGAAACGCCACGCCGATCTCAAGGAGGAGTTCTACGCGCGAGTTCGCGCAGAAACGCACTAGACGCCGGAGGTCGAAGCCCGTCTTCGCAAAGAGGTAGTCCGCCTGAAGCAGGCTCTCAAGGACTCCCGAACGGCCGAGGCCAAGTCCCGGCATAGAGCCGAGCAGGTGGCCCTAGCGGCTGCCGTCCTCATCCTCCGCAAGCCCGTCTGTGATGATCAACCCGGCCCTGGAAACTTCGTCCCGATCCGCCCACCCGTCGGCTGAAGGCCCAGGCCGTCACGCAGCGACGCCGAGTTCCTTGCGGGTCCGATGCACGAACTCGCGGACGGCCGGCTCACGCCGCCAAGGGGCCAGGGCCGTGTTGAACTCGCGGACGTAGTCCTTGGCGCGCGAGGACTGGACGCGGGCGAGGATGTCGACGCTGCGGTTGCCGAGCTCGAGGCCGTGGTCGAGGTCGCGTGCCTGGAGGTGGGCAGTGCCGACGATGGCCAGCCGCATGCCGACGGAGCGGGTGAAGACGCCGGGCGCCATCGCGGCGGCCTGCTGGTTCCATGCCAGGGCCATCTTGGGATTCTTCAGGTCCCGGAAGATCTCTGCTGCGTCCGCGGACAGGCGAGAGTGCGCATAGAAGTCGATCCACGCGGGCTCGTCGCCGCTGTCCGCCTTCGCCTGGCCGAGGAGGTCTTCGGAGGCTTTCAGGGCCCGGGAGGCGGCCCGGGGGTCGTTCTCGCGGGCGTGCGCGCGGGCCTCGATCAGCTTGGTGAACGCCAGCACACGAGGAGCGGCCTGGCCCTTGGCTCGCTCGAAGGCGCCCTGGGCCATGTCCACGGCCTCGGAGGCGAACCCGCGCATCAGGGTCTGCATGGCCATGGTGGTCAGGACATAGCAGCCCAGCTGAACGTCGCCGCCGGCGCGGGCGAGGCGGAGGGCCTGGATGAAGTGCCGCTGGGCGGTATCGTGCTCGCCGACATCGAAGGCCGTCCAGCCCGCGAGTCGCGACAACTCGGCGGTCACGGAGAAGAGTTCGCGGCCGATGTCGTCGGAGAAGGTGCCCTGCAGCAGCGGGCCGGCCCGATGGTCGAGGCAGTCGGTGACGGAGTTGGCCTTCCAGTTCCCGCCGCCGTACTTGGAGTCCCAGCGACGCGCGTCGTCTGCGGCCTCGCGCAGTTCGTCGAGGTCAGCGCGGCCGACCTGCTGACCGCCCTTGTGGTCGGCGGTCTCGTCGGCGGGGGTGACCAGCCATCGGGTGACGGGGGTGGTGAAGGCGGAGGCGGCGAAGCCGCATCCGGCCAGGAAGTCGCGGCGGTTCACGGAGCTCCAGAACGAAGTGGCGACGCGGACGGCGTCGGCGGGGTCTCGCGGGAAATCCAACCCCACCGATGCGTCGATTGTCTCCGCCTCGCCCATACCGATCTCGACGAGGTCGACGGGACGGCCGAGCCGTTCGCCGATGGCCTGCGCCAACAGCTTGGGGACCGGCCATTTCGGCGTCATCCCGCGCCTGCACCAGTTCGCCACGGAAGTGTGTGAATAGTCGGTCTCTATCCCGGCGACACGGGCGAGCTGGTTGACGCGCAGAGCCAGGGACTTGTGGCTCGCACCGCTGGCTTCGATGAGCCGGGCCAGTTCCGCGTTGGGCGGACGGGTCCGGCGGGTGGTCGACGCCACGACTCTCCCCTTTGCCGGTGACCGGACACGCACGGCTCGAACAAGCAGTTGAGCACGTATGTCTGTACTTGGTGGAGCACAAGATCCGTACTCGACGAGAGACGAAGAGTCGTACGCGTTCCGCGTGTTGGGTCACTGACGATATGCCTCTCCGACTGCCCGCGAACCGTGCTTGCGAGTTGTGAGCCCCCCTGCGAGCCCTCCCCCTGCCCTCGGCGGGCCGCTGTGATGAGAGCCCAGGCCGCCGCCGGGACCGGATGGATCTCCTTCCGGCGGCGGCCCGCCAAGGCACCACCAAACTCGGGGGTGAACCAGATATGTGCGGAATCGCAGGACTGGCCGGAGCCGACGCAGTCCGGCACGAGCACACGGTCGGCGCGATGGGCGCCACGCAAGCGCACCGCGGCCCGGACGGCACCGTGCACGCCGCCGCGAGCGACGGGCGGGCCGTGCTGGCCATGAACACGCTACTGATCGTCGACCCGCAGGCCATGCCCGGCCCCTACTGCGACCGCGAGAGCGGGGTGCTGCTGGCCTTCAACGGCGAGATCTACAACTACCGTCAGCAGGCCGGCGCCTGGGGCATCCCGCTCGGCCCGAGGGACACAGACGCGCACTTCGTGCTGCGGGCCTGGGCCAAGCTCGGCCCGTCCTGCCTGGACGGACTCGACGGCATGTTCGCTCTGGCCATCTATGACCCGCGCGTCGGGAAGCTGTTCCTGGCTCGCGACCGGCTCGGAGAGAAGCCGCTCTACTGGCGTCTGGACGGCGGCCGGCTCGCTTTCGCCTCCGAGGTCACCACCCTGACCGGCTACGGCCCGGCGCCGCTGGTGCTGCGGCCGGAAGTGCTGGCGATCGAGACGCCGGTCGGCGTCGATACCCCCTACCAGGGCATCCAGCTGCTGGCCCCCGCCACTCTGTCGTCCTTCGACATCGCCACCGGCTCACTGGATCAGCGTGTCTACTGGCGTCTGGAGGACCGGCAGCCGTTCACCGGGTCCTACCGGGAGTCCCTGGCTGAGTTCTCGGTCGTTCTGGCCGAGCAGGTCCCGCTGCGGGCCCCGGCCTGCGACTTCGCGCTCTTACTCTCCGGCGGCCTCGACTCCTCGGCGCTGGCTTACCTGATGCGGCCGCCCGTCTGCGTCACCGTCCGCTACCCCGGCCAGGACCGCCTCGACGAGTCGAAGATCGCCTCGAGGATCGCCTCCGACATCGGTGCCGAGCTGATCGTGGTCGAGCCGAACCCCATCGACTTCACCAAGGTCCTGCCGCACATGATGTCCGCGCTGGACTACCCGATGGGCAACGCATCCACCTTCTCCGAGTACATGGCCTACCGAAAGATCGCCGACCTCGGTCTGAAGGTTGCCATCGGTGGGCTTGGGCCGGACGAGTTCCTGATGGGCTACGTCCGCCACTCCCTGGTCCTGTTCGGACCGGACGCCGTCCTGGGCGCCGGGATGGACGCCTACAGGCCGCTGGCGGCCAAGCTGATGCACGCCGCCGGCGAGGACCTTGAGGCCGCCGAAGCGGTCACCCGGCTCGTCATGCGCGGCCCCGACCCCGGCCGACGGATCCACGACCTGATCGCGGTCGCGATGGAGAAGGCCGACGGGGACCTGGCCCGCGCACTCACGCTCGCTGACCTGGCGACGGCCTGGCGTCCGTTGGTGATGACGAGCGACAAGCTCGCATCCGCCTACGCCCTCGAGCGTCGGTCTCCCTTCCTGGCCCGGGAGCTGGTCGAGCTGTCCTACCGGCTGCCGCAGGAGCACAAAATCTGTCACCCCGCCGAGGGCAAGCGGATCCTGCGGGACGCCGCCAAGGCGCTCGGGCTGCCGCGGGAGGTCTGGAGCAGCCGGGACAAGCTCGGCTTCGCCTCTCCGGTCCCGTCCTGGCTGAACGAGGAACTCTCCGGCTGGGCGGACGCCCAGATCAACAACGCTCTCACGGAGGCTCCGGCCACGATGCGGCCGCTGCTGGAGGGCGGGCTCAAGCCGGGCGGCCGGTTCGACCGGACCCGCATGCAGGCGCTCATGGCAGCTGCCTGGTCTTGTGACCAGACGGTGACGGCTGCGGCATGACGACCCCTCACGTCACTACGGTGTCCGGATGCACCAGGACACCACTGCCGGTCTCCCGGCCACCGCCCGCGGAGCGGTCGCGATCATCATCAACCGCCGCGGCGAAATCCTCCTCCACCTCCGTGACGATCTGCCCGGCATCGCCTGGCCGGATCACTGGAGTGTTCTGGGGGGCGGTTGCGACCCCGGCGAGGACCCGGCCGCCGCGATCGTCCGCGAGCTCGACGAGGAAGCCGGCCTGACCGACATCGCCGATCTCACCAAGCTGTTCGAGATCCGTGACGAGCACGGATCTGGGCAACTGATCACGTTCTTCGCGGCCTCCTGGGACGGCGATGAGACCACGCTGCCCCTCGCGGAGGGCGTCAAACTCCAGTTCCTCGCCCCCGAGGACCTCGAATTCCGCATGATCCCGCCGTTCATCCGGCACGGGATCAACCGCTATCTGGCCGCCCGGCCCGCCTGAGCACCCCGCCCCTTCCGGGCAGGGAAGAGGCGGGGCCGCCGTCGGCCCCGCCTCGCAAAGGAACCCCGCTCATGAAGCTCACCGTGATCGGCTGCGGCTACCTCGGCGCCACCCACGCGGCCTGCATGGCCGAACTCGGCCACGAGGTCCTCGGCATGGACTCCGACATCGACAAGGTGCACGTCCTCAACTCCGGCAAGGCCCCGTTCCACGAACGCGACCTCGACGATCTCCTCGCCAAGCACACCGCCTCGGGACGCCTGAAGTTCACCGCGTCGTACGCGGAGGCCGCAAGCTTCGGCGACCTGCACTTCATCGGAGTGGGCACCCCGCAACTGCCCGGCGAGAACGCCTACGACCTCAGCCACCTGTTCACCGCGATCCGCCAGCTCGCACCCCGCCTGAAGAGCCCGGCCGTCATCGCGGTCAAGTCGACCTTCCCGGTCGGCACCGCGCCCCGCATCGGCGACCTCTTGCACGAGTTCGCACCCGCCGGCAAAGCGATCGAGGTCGCCTGGAATCCGGAGTTCCTACGCGAGTCGTTCGCCATCGAGGACACCCTCCGCCCCGACCGGCTCGTCCTCGGCTTCGAGGCCGAGCACTCCTGGGCCGAAGCCGTCCTGCGGCAGTGCTTCGACAAGATCATCGGATCGGGCACGCCGACGATCGTCACCGACTGGGCCACCGCCGAGCTCGCCAAGGCATCCGCGAACGCCTTCCTCGCCACGAAGATCTCCTTCATCAACGCCATCGCCGAGGTTTGCGAAGCCTCTAGCGCCGACGTCGGCCAGCTCGCCGACATCCTCGGCCACGACACACGTATCGGCCCCCGCGGCATGCGCCCCGGCCTCGGCTTCGGCGGCGGCTGCCTGCCCAAGGACATCCGCGGCTTCATGGCCCGCGCCGACGAGCTCGGCGTCGACCAGGCGTTGACGATCCTCCGCGAGGTCGACGCGATCAACAACCGGCGCCGCGAACGCATGGTCGACCTCGCCCGCGAACAGCTCGACGGCAACCTCATGGGCAAGCAGATCACCGTCTGGGGAGCCGCCTTCAAGCCGAACACCGACGACATTCGCGACTCACCCGCCCTCGCCGTCGCCCAGAAACTCCACGAACTCGGCGCGGAGGTCACCGTTACCGACCCCCAGGCTCTCGACAACGCCCGCAAGGCACACCCCGACCTCGACTACATCGACGACCCCATCGCCGCCGTCCAGGACGCCGACCTGCTGCTGCACCTGACCGAGTGGCCGCAGTTCTCCCACATCGACCCGCACCGCCTCGCCGCCCGAACCGCCACTCCGCGCGTCATCGACGGCCGCGGCACCCTGAACGCCGACACCTGGCGCGAGGCTGGATGGGCCGTCCGTGCCCTCGGCCGCCCCTGAGCCGGAACTTGGTCGCCCGGCCCGTGGCGCCGCCGCAATTGGCGCACGCGGCCGGGGCGGCCACCCAGAGCCACCGACAGCTCCCTGACGATCATGAAAGGGATGGCACACTGATCGGTCCAACTTACCCATCCTGTCTGGGAGATGACCTGCTGAACGCCACCCCCGCCGCCGACGCCCAGGGCGACGAAGAAGCCGCGGGACGTTCCGGCGGCTGTCTGTGCGGCCGCATCCGCTTCACCGCCCGGGCCGGCCGTGGCGCCCGTGTAGGCGCGGTCGGCCAGGATGGGGAACGCCCTGGCGTTCGCAGATCCGGATGATCCGGTGGCTGCGGGCCGCGGTCAGGTCGTGGCACCGGCCCGGCAAGGCAGGAGAGATCCACCGGACCTGGCCGGCTGGGTCGGTCACGACCTGTACGTTCACGCCGTGGCGGCGGTGCTTGTGGGAGTAGTCGGCCCGGCCGTCGCTCACTCGATCGCACTCGGCGAGCGTCCCGTCGAGCAGTAGGTACTCCGGATCCGTCTCGCGCAGGACCTACTGGTCTCGTCCGGCGCACCGCGTCGGCTACTCGCCGCTGGCCTGGCAGTCCCGCCAGCCCTGCTGGACCAGCACGTCCGCCAGCTCTTGCCCTGCCAGCGTCGGTCCCAGCAGCACGCGACAGCACCAGGACGACGGTCACCTTCTCATCCATGCGGCTACGCGCCTCGGTGCGACGGCGCAGCCGGGCGCAGACGGTGACGGCCAGTACTGCCGCCACTTTGGTCAGCGTTCTCCTGCCACTCGCCCTCGGCAGCTCCGCACAGCCGCCAATCCGCTTCAGCCGCCTGCTGCTTCCCTATCTGATTTCCGAGCACGCCCGGCTCTGCCACCGATGGTGAGGCACGACCATCAACGCAACTACACCCAAAGGGGAATCCTCAGGAGACGTTCCCGCGCACCCCCTCACCGAGCAGCCCATCAACGTACGTCACGTACTTCGCGGTGAAGCTGCCCTTCCCTGTGACGGCGCCGGAGATGTTCTCCCCGGGGGCGAGGTCGACGGTGTCGATCTGGTTTTCGTCGACGGCGAGTTCGGCGGTGTGCTTCGTGCCGTCAGTGTCGGTGATCGTGAAGTACAGCGGGTTTACGCTGATCCTGTTGTCGCTGTTGTTCATGATCGTGACGAGGACGCTGGTGTACGCGCCCCCGTCGTGCAGGACGCCCGGGGCGAACGTGGTCTTCTTCGCGGTGACCTTCACCGGCGCCGCGGGTGCTTCCTTCTTCTCCGCGGGCTTCGCGGCCGGCTTCTCGGCAGGGGCCGCCTCGGGCTCGCTGCTCAGCTTGACCGCGCTGCCCTTGCTGTCGGTGCTGGAGTCCTTGCCGCCGCCGGCGGCTGCGCCGATGAATCCGATAATGACGATGAAGGCGAAGATCCCGCCCATGACGATGCCGGTGATCGCGAGGCCGCTCATGCCCTTCTTCGGCGCGGGCGGCGGCATGTAGGGCACCGGGCCACCCCGGTAGGGCTGCTCCGGGCCCGGGTACTGGTGGCTCATCGCCTGTCCCCTCGTACGGTTCTGATGTGGTGTGGGGGGAACGCGAGGATATCGGTGAAGGTGGCGGTCCGTACCGGATTCAACCAAACCCGTTACCGCGTGGGGACACGGCGAAGCCCCACCCGCAGCCCACAGGCGCAGCCAACGCCGGAGATCAGTCGCCACAGGCCACGCGCGAGGCGGCGGGCGGTGCTCACACCCAGTTCACCGCGACGTCACCGATGGTGGCGGTGGCCACGGCTCAGATGCCGCCGGTCTGGCTGCCTTCCACCGTGCAGAAAGTGGTGGGGTTCGTCGGATGGGACTTCATGCACCGCGTCAGTACGTTCGTTGCAAGCGATCCAGCGTGATCCACGAACCAGGACACCGCTTCGCCCTCCTCATCGAGGAAGCCGCACTGCACTACCGGATAGGCGGCTCAGACGCGATGGCAGCCCAGCTCGGCTACCTCCTCACCGCCGGCGCACTGCCACAGGTGTCCCTGGGCATCATCCCCATGGCGACACCAGAGCGGACTCAGTGGCCCCGTGAGACGTTCCACATGTACGACGACAAACTGGTATCCGGCGAACTGATAACCGCACGAGTACGCATCACCCAGACCTCAGAAATCGCCCTATACCTCAAAGCATTCGAGCAGCTGCGGAGCATGGCCGTCTACGGACAAGCAGCCCGCGCCCTCATCGTCAAAGCGATCGACGCGTTGACGTGATCGAACCTCTACGGCCCGACATTGCACGCATCCCGATGAGCACCCTCGAGTGCGTCGGTGGCGCCCAGGGCCTGGTCCGGGCCGCCGACCATGTCGCCGCCAGACCCGCCGACACGGTGCTGGTAGTCGTCGCAGAGATGCTCAGCACCGTCTACAACCATCACGACACCACGCCGCAGTCCGTCATCTACAAGACCCTGTTCGCAGACTCCGCGGCAGCCTGCCTCGTCACTGGCAGTCCCCTGGGCCCGGGACTGCGGATAGACGACACGTGGGAATACGTCCTCCCCGCAAGTCGCGACCGGTACCGCGGCCGTCTCGACGCACACGGCCTCCACTTCGACTCCGAGACCACCGCCACCCAAGCAGTCAACGACCTGATGCCCGCCCTCCAGCTGTATCTGAAGCAACAAAACCTCGAACAACCCGACTTCGTCGTCCTCCACCCCGGCGGCCCCCGAATCCTGCACGACCTGGAAACCGGCCTCAACATCGAACAACCGGACCCGAGCGGGGGTCTCAGCCGCCACGCCTGGGCCACACTCCAGGAAGACGGCAACCTCGGCGGCCCCGCCGTACTGGCCGTCCTCGCCCGAACCCACCAAACCCCTCCACCCCCCGACAGCAGAGGCATCCTCCTCGGCGTTGGACCGGGCTTCAGCGCCGCCGCCTGCACCACAACCTGGACGAGCGAGCAAGACACGCTGCGTTAGCCGCGAGCCGGCCCTCGGCAGCCCTGCGCGGATCACAGGCCCAATCCGGGTTCACGCATAGAGGCGGAGGTGGTGCTCGGTGCAGGCGCTGCAGCTGCCGCCGCCGGCCGGATCAGCGCGCCGCGGGGTCGGCCCGGCACACGAACGGCAGGCCGGCCAGTCCAGGCACACTGGGCACAACCCGGTGCCGGTCACGGTGCCCGGACGGCCACAATCACCACACTCCACCAGCACGCCAGAGACCACCGGTGGCGCCGTAGTGCCGGCCGGCCGGAGATCGGGGTCGTCGGCCCCGCGCTTGGGACCCGACGGTGCACCAGCGGTGTCGCGGGCCGCGTCCGGGCACCACGCGCCGGACAACGCGGTTTCCGGGCCGGGTGATGTGCCCAGAGCCCGGAGGCGTGCCGCGAGCACAGCCGCGACACTCGTGTACACCTCCCGCGGCAACGCCCGGGCAGCGACGGCGTGTTCGACCTGCCGCACGCTCCAGCCCCGATGCAGCAACCGGTCCACCAACGCCCCCACGGTGTGAAGATCGGTCCCGGCCAGACGCAGCCGCGGATGGGCGGCGCCGATCCGCTCCAGCAGCCGCTCCCCCGGCGACACCTCACCAGGCAGCATCGCGCCGGGCGGCGGTGCGCCGCGGGGCGGTTCTGTGCCCGCCGACCGAGCCCCCGGTGCGGGCATGCCAGGAGCAGGCGATCCTTCTGCACACGTCGGATCGGGGGGAAGGGGGGCCCTTCTTCTCTTCCTTGTTTTCGTCTTCTGGTTACTGATGTTCTTACCCCCCGTGCCAACCAGCACTGGCTCCGCCAACATCGGAAAACCCGCTACAGGCAAACCCCACACAGGCACATCCAGCACAGGCCGACCCGCCGACTTGGCCCGCGCT
>NZ_JBEOSJ010000049.1:0-17923 GCF_040302905.1 Streptomyces sp. NPDC096193
GCCCTGCTGGACCGGCTCGCCGGAGTCCTGCGCCCCGGTGGCCTGCTGATCGCCGAGACCGCGCACCCCGGCTTCACCAGGGGGCGGGGCGCGACTGGGGCAGGGCCGCCTAGAGCCGGTCGGCAGCCCGGATGCTAGAAATCGTCGTCGAAGCCGACCGAGCCCTCGACCGCCACCTGGTAGGCGGACGGACGGCGCTCGAAGAAGTTCGTCAGCTCCTGGACGCCCTGCAACTCCATGAAGGAGAACGGGTTCTCCGACCCGTACACCGGCGCGAAGCCGAGCCGGGTGAGCCGCTGGTCGGCGACGCACTGCAGATACTCGCGCATGGACTCGGTGTTCATGCCCGGCAGACCGTCGCCGCACAGGTCACGGCCGAACTGCAGCTCCGCCTCGACCGCCTCCTTGAGCATGTCGGTGACCTGCTGACGAAGGGCGTCGTCGAAGAGCTCCGGCTCCTCCTTGCGGACCGTGTCCACCACCTCGAAGGCGAAGTTCATGTGCATGGTCTCGTCGCGGAACACCCAGTTGGTGCCGGTGGCGAGGCCGTGCAGCAGGCCGCGGGAGCGGAACCAGTAGACGTACGCGAACGCGCCGTAGAAGAACAGCCCCTCGATGCACGCCGCGAAGCAGATCAGGTTCAGCAGGAAGCGCCTGCGGTCGGCCTGCGTCTCCAGCCGCTCGATCTTCTCCACCGAGTCCATCCACCGGAAGCAGAACTGCGCCTTCTCGCGGATGGAGGGGATCTCCTCGACCGCGTCGAACGCGGCCGCGCGGTCCTGCGGGTCGGGGAGGTAGGTGTCCAGCAGCGTCAGATAGAACTGGACGTGCACCGCCTCCTCGAAGAGCTGACGGCTCAGATACAGCCGCGCCTCGGGGGAGTTGATGTGCTTGTAGAGCGTGAGCACCAGGTTGTTGGAGACGATCGAGTCGCCCGTCGCGAAGAACGCGACCAGCCGGCCGATCATGTGCTGCTCACCGGGGGACAGCTTGGCGAGGTCGGACACGTCCGAGTGGAGGTCGACCTCCTCCACGGTCCAGGTGTTCTTGATCGCGTCGCGGTAGCGCTCGTAGAAGTCCGGGTAGCGCATCGGACGCAGGGTCAGCTCGAATCCCGGGTCGAGCAGGTTCTTCTCGGGAGCACTCATTACTGGCAGGCCTCGCAGGACTCGGGGTTCTCCAGGGAGCAGGCGACCGCGTCGGTCTCCGGCGTCGCCTGTACGGGGATGGGGGCCGCGGTCGCGGCTCCGGAGCCGGCCGCACGGGCGATCCGGGTCGCGGGTCGCGAGCGCAGGTAGTACGTCGTCTTCAGGCCCTGCTTCCAGGCGTACGCGTACATCGAGCTGAGCTTCCCGATGGTCGGCGTCTCCAGGAACAGGTTCAGCGACTGCGACTGGTCGAGGAACGGGGTACGGGCCGCGGCCATGTCGATCAGACCGCGCTGCGGGATCTCCCACGCCGTGCGGTACAGCTCGCGCACATCGGCCGGGATCCAGCTGAAGCCCTGCACCGAACCGCTGGACTCGCGCAGCGCCTCACGGGACTGCGCGTCCCACACGCCGAGCCGCTTCAGCTCCTCCACCAGGTAGGCGTTGACCTGGAGGAACTCACCGCTGAGCGTCTCGCGCTTGAAGAGGTTGGAGACCTGCGGCTCGATGCACTCGTAGACACCCGCGATGGAGGCGATCGTCGCCGTCGGGGCGATGGCGAGGAGCAGGGAGTTGCGCATCCCGGTCGCGGCGATACGTTCCCGCAGAGCGGCCCAGCGCTCGGGCCAGTTCAGCTCGGCGCCGTAATGGTCGGGGTGCAGCACACCGCGCGCGGTACGGGTCTTCTCCCAGGCCGGCAGCGGGCCGTTGCGCTCGGCGAGGTCGGCGGACGCCTCGTAAGCGGCGAGCATGATGCGCTCCGCGATGCGGGTCGACAGGGCGCGGGCGGCGGGGGAGTCGAACGGCAGCCGCAGCTTGAAGAAGACGTCCTGCAGACCCATCGCGCCGAGGCCCACCGGACGCCACTTGGCGTTGGAGCGGCCCGCCTGCTCGGTCGGGTAGAAGTTGATGTCGACGACGCGGTCGAGGAAGGTGACGGCGGTCCGGACGGCCTCGTCCAGGCGCTCCCAGTCGATCCCCTCGCCGGCGCCGTCCGCCGTCACGAACGCGCCGAGGTTCACCGAGCCGAGGTTGCAGACGGCCGTCTCACCGTCGTCCGTCACCTCCAGGATCTCGGTGCACAGGTTCGACGAGTGCACGGTGTGGCCGGGCTCGGCGGTCTGGTTGGCCGTGCGGTTGGAGGAGTCCTTGAAGGTCATCCAGCCGTTGCCGGTCTGCGCGAGCGTGCGCATCATCCGGCCGTACAGCTCACGCGCCGGCATGGTCTTGCGGGCCAGACCCTTCGCCTCGGCGTCGCGGTACGCCGCGTCGAACGCGTCGCCCCACAGGTCGACGAGCTCGGGCACGTCGGCCGGCGAGAAGAGCGACCAGGAGGCGTCGGCGTCGACACGGCGCATGAACTCGTCGGGAATCCAGTGCGCGAGGTTCAGATTGTGCGTACGCCGGGCGTCCTCGCCGGTGTTGTCGCGCAGCTCCAGGAACTCCTCGATGTCCGCGTGCCAGGTCTCCAGGTAGACGGCGGCCGCGCCCTTGCGGCGTCCGCCCTGGTTCACCGCCGCGACCGAGGCGTCGAGGGTCTTCAGGAACGGCACGATGCCGTTGGAGTGGCCGTTGGTGCCCCGGATCAGGGAACCGCGGGCGCGGATGCGGGAGTACGACAGTCCGATGCCGCCGGCGTGCTTGGAGAGCCGGGCGACCTGGTGGTACCGGTCGTAGATCGAGTCCAGCTCGTCCGCCGGCGAGTCCAGCAGATAGCAGGAGGACATCTGCGGGTGGCGGGTGCCGGAGTTGAACAGCGTGGGGGAGGAGGGGAGGTAGTCGAGGCGGCTCATCAGGCCGTAGAGGTCCGCCACCTCGTCCAGCGCGCGGACGCTGTCGTCCTCGGCGAGGCCGCAGGCGACCCGCAGCATGAAGTGCTGGGGCGTCTCGATCACCTGACGGGTGATCGGGTGCCGGAGCAGATAGCGGCTGTAGAGGGTGCGCAGACCGAAGTAGCCGAAACGGTCGTCCGCCTCGGTGTCGATCAGGGCGTCCAGGCGGTCCGTGTGCAGCGTGACGAACGCGGCGGTCCGGTCGGCGATCAGCCCCTGGGTGTGCCCGACAGCGACGGAGGCGGAGAAGGACACCGCGCCCTGGCCCGACGCCTCTTCGGCGATCGTCCGCGTCAACAGACGGGCGGCGAGCCGGGAGTAGGCGGGGTCCTCGGAGATCAGACCCGCGGCGGCGTCGGTGGCGAGGCCACGGAGCTCGGCCGTGTCCGAACCGGCGTGCCGGCCCCGCAGCGCGGCGGCGGCGACGCGGCCGGGGTCGGTGTCGGGCAGATCGGCGGTGAGGTCGGTCAGGATCCGCAGCAGTGCGGTCCCGGGGCCGTCCTCCAGCTGCTCGGAGATGCCTGCTGCCGGATCGGCTGGCGCGATGGTCACGTGGTGCTCTCCCTCGCTCGGCTCTGGGCCGTCGGGGGGAGGCGGGGCCGCCGGGCAGTACACGCCCAGGGCAGGGCAGCACTCCGTACGGCGTCCACCGGCCCAACCGCGAGGCCCGGACGTCTCGGCACCCGGATCGGTCGAACCGGGCGCACCGTCGGCAGGTCTTCGGACTCTCGGGTACGACAAAGCGCACCACATCACACCGTTGCGGGACAGTTCCGGATTCGCACCGGATTCCCCTGCGGCGACAGCGAGGTCGAGCATACATGTGGGGGCCGCCAGTTGCCGCACCCCCCACATGTTGTGTCGGGCGCCGCGCGGGAGTTGCGGCATAGCGCCGGTGATCCCGGCCCGGTGCGGCCCTTGGGGCGCCCCGGCGCGGGCCCGGTCGGGGCCCGTGGTCGCACGGTTTCACGGCGAAGGGCCGCCGCGTTCCGGGGGGAACGCGGCGGCCCTTCGGGGTCCTTCAGTCGTTCAGCAGCAGCGGAAGCCCTCGCGCGGATCGGCTTCGCGTGCGTCCGTACGGCTGCGCTCGAAAGCGCGGCGGCTCATCACGTCGGCGTCCGGGTCGCAGCCGCGGGTGTGGGCGACGTACCGGTCGTAGGCCGATTCGCCGGTGAACTCCCGGACGTACCACCGGATCCGGCCGAAGACGTGGCGGGCCCTCGACGTGGTGCTCATGCCGAACCGCTCCCTGCGGGAACGTTCTCCTCCGCGGCTGCCATCTCGGCCTTCTCCTCCTTGGTGGGGATCAGTCCGGCCGGTGCGACGATCTTCGACTCGGTGTACGGAACCTCGGACAACTTCACGCTCTCCGGCCGGCGGATGGCGTTGTAGCAGACCCGTCCCGCGTCCGCGATGACGACGATGATGAGGATCGCGAACAGGGCCGAGAGCACCCCGTCCACCGTGGAGTTGGTCACCACGGTCTGCATGTCGTCCATGGTCTTGGCGGGAGGCAGCACCTTGCCGTCGTCGATGGCCGACTGGTAGACGTCCCGCTGGGTGAAGAAGCCCACCCGCGGGTCGCCGGAGAAGACCTTCTGCCAGCTCGCGGTGAGTGTGACAGCGGCGTCCCAGGCGAGCGGTACGGCGGTCACCCAGGCCCACTTGAGCCGTCCGGACTTCACCAGCAACGTGGTGCAGACGGCGAGTGCCACGGCGGCCAGCAGCTGGTTGGCGATTCCGAACAGCGGGAAGAGCTGGTTGATGCCGCCCAGCGGGTCGTGCACGCCGACCCAGAGGAAGTAGCCCCAGGCGCCGACGACGATCGCGCTGGCGACCCAGACGCCCGGCCGCCAGCTGACCTGGCGGAACGGCTTGTAGACGTTGCCGAGCATGTCCTGGAGCATAAAGCGCCCGACCCGGGTGCCGGCGTCCACCGTGGTGAGGATGAACAGCGCCTCGAACATGATGGCGAAGTGGTACCAGAAGGCCTTCATCCCGGCGCCGCCCACGACGGACGAGAAGATGTCCGACATACCGAGAGCGAACGTCGGAGCGCCGCCGGTCCGCGACAGCAGAGTGGCCTCCTCGACGTCCTTCGCCGCCTGCGCCAGTTGGTCGGGCGTGATGGAGAAGCCGAGATTGGCGACGGCCTGGGACGCGGTCTCGACCGTGGGTCCGATGACACCGGCCGGCGAGTTGACCGCGAAGTAGAGACCCGGGTCGATGATGCAGGCCGTGATCATCGCCATGATCGCGACGAACGACTCCGTCAGCATGGCGCCGTAGCCGATCATGCGGATCTGCGTCTCCTTCTGGACCATCTTCGGGGTGGTGCCCGAGGAGACCAGGGAGTGGAAGCCGGAGAGCGCGCCGCAGGCGATGGTGATGAAGACGAACGGGAACATCGATCCGGCGAAGACGGGGCCGTCGCCCCGGCTCGCGAACTCGGTGACCGCCTCCATCTTCAGCGTCGGCAGCGCGATCACCACGCCGAGGGCCAGCAGCACGATGGTGCCGACCTTCATGAACGTCGACAGGTAGTCGCGCGGCGCCAGCAGCATCCACACCGGTAGCACGGAGGCGAGGAAGCCGTAGACGATCATCCAGATGACCAGCGTGCCGGCGTCCAGGGTGAAGGTCTCGGCGAGCGAGGACTCCGCGATCCAGCCGCCCGAGACGATGGCGAGAAGCAGCAGCGCCACGCCGATGACCGAGACCTCGGTGACCCTGCCGGGCCGCAGCAGCCGCAGATACACGCCCATGAAGAGGGCGATCGGGATGGTCATGGCGATCGAGAAGACGCCCCAGGGCGAGTCCGCAAGCGCGTTGACGATCACCAGGGCCAGCACGGCGAGCAGGATGATCATGATCGCGAACACCGCGATCAGCGCCGCGGCACCGCCGAAGGGGCCGATCTCGTCACGCGCGATCTGACCGAGCGAGCGGCCGTCCCGGCGGGTGGAGAAGAAGAGCGTGACCATGTCCTGGACGGCGCCGGCGAAGATGACGCCCGCGACGATCCAGATGGTGCCGGGCAGATATCCCATCTGAGCGGCGAGTACCGGACCGACGAGCGGTCCGGCGCCGGCGACCGCGGCGAAATGGTGCCCGAAGAGCACACGCCGGTCGGTGGGATGGAAGTCGATGCCGTTGTTCAGCCGTTCGGCGGGTGTGGCCCGGCTCTTGTCGACTTTCAGCACCCGGTTGGCAATGAAGCGGGAGTAGAAGCGATACGCGATCGCATACGAACCCAGCGCCGCTGCCAGCATCCACGCGGCCGAGATTTCCTCGCCCCGGGAGAGTGCCAGCACACCCCATCCTGTGGCGCCCACCAGGGCCACCAGTACCCAGATGGCGATGGAGCGCGGAGTGAGCTTTCGGGATGACGGCGGTGCGGTATTCGGTGGTGTGGGATCTGGCATGGCGGGTCGTCCCCTCACTGTTCACCTGCATTTTAATGCGCAGGAAATCTAAAGGACCCCCTCGGCACGAGTCACCCCCGTCCGCATATCGGTACGGCAACGGCGACGAGATCGCACCGTTTTCGGTGGCATTCCGCACCGGTTCTCCTTCGTCCCTCCGCGGGCTCCGTGCGCGGACAGCACAAAGCGCCCCGGAGGCGAGCCTCCGGGGCGTGTGTCCGGCGCCGTACTGCCCGGAGGATCAGTCGGTCGGCCGCCGCAGGCGGGCCACGAACTTGTACCGGTCGCCGCGGTAGACCGAGCGCACCCACTCCACCGGCTCGCCCTGCGCGTCCAGCGAGTGGCGCGAGAGCATCAGCATCGGCAGGCCCACGTCGGTGCCCAGCAGACCGGCCTCGCGCGGGGTCGCCAGCGACGTCTCGATCGTCTCCTCGGCCTCGGCGAGATGGACGTCGTAGACCTCCGCCAACGCGGTGTAGAGCGAGGTGTACTTCACCAGGCTGCGGCGCAGCGCGGGGAAGCGCTTGGCGGAGAGGTGGGTGGTCTCGATCGCCATCGGCTCACCGCTGGCGAGCCGCAGACGCTCGATGCGCAGCACGCGGCCGCCCGTCGAGATGTCCAGCAGTCCGGCGAGCGTGTCGTCGGCCGTCACATAGCCGATGTCGAGCAGTTGGGACGTCGGCTCCAGGCCCTGGGCCTTCATGTCCTCGGTGTACGAGGTGAGCTGGAGAGCCTGCGAGACCTTGGGCTTGGCCACGAACGTGCCCTTGCCCTGGATGCGTTCGAGCCTGCCCTCGACGACCAGTTCCTGGAGCGCCTGACGCACCGTGGTGCGCGAGGTGTCGAACTCGGCCGCGAGCGTGCGCTCCGGCGGCACCGGGGTGCCGGGCGGCAGTGTCTCCGTCATGTCGAGCAAGTGGCGCTTGAGCCGGTAGTACTTGGGCACGCGCGCGGTCCGGGTCTGTGCCCCGCCTTCGGTCTCCGCTCCCACCCCGTCCGTGGTCATGGCCCGCCTTCCCGACTCCTGCGCTGCTGCCGTCACCGGCTCCTCCGTCTGTCGCGGCTCACATGGTGGCACGGTCCGGTCACGGGTCGTCGCCCTCCCTCAGGTGTCGGTCCGATAACGGACGCGACTGCCCTTCTTATACACCCTTGACACCCCTAAAGGTCTAGGCCAAGCTCCCGGTACTGGTCTAAACCATTAAAGACCAGGTCCCAGCCCCACGGGCAGACCTGAGCACTGTCTCTCTGCGTGTTGTGCGACTCCCGGGCGGTGGGGGGGAAAATCTTGCATCCCTTGAGGAGGGTGGCGTGAAGCGCAAGCTCATAGCTGCAGTGGGTGTGGCGGCAATGGCGGCTTCGGTCGCGGCGTGTGGCTCCGGCGACAGCGAGTCCGCGAAGGACCCGAAGGACCGCAAAGGCACGCTGACCGTCTGGCTGATGACGGACGCTCAGTCCACCTGGCCCGAGCTGGTCAAGGACGTCAACACCCAGTTCGCCGCGAAGTACCCGGGCGTGAAGGTCAATGTCCAGTACCAGCAGTGGGGCGACAAGACCAAGAAGCTCGACGCCGCCCTCGCCGGTGACAAGTTCCCCGACGTGGTCGAACTGGGCAACACCGAGACCATGACGTACATCCTCAACGGGGCGGTCGGCGAGATCGACCCGAAGAAGTACGAGAACTCGGACACCTGGATCAAGGGTCTGAAGGACACCTGCACCTACGAGGGCAAGCTCTACTGCGTGCCCTACTACGCCGGTGCGCGTGTCGCCATCTTCAACAAGGACATGTTCAAGGCGGGCACCGGCTCCGACGCGCTGCCCACCACCGAGGCCGAGCTCACCGCCGCCCTCGACAAGGTCCAGGCGAAGTACGGCAAGGACAAGGCCTTCTCGCCGCTCTACCTGCCGGGCCGCTACTGGTACGCCGCCATGTCCTACGTCGCCGCGTACGGCGGGGAGATCGCCAAGTACGACGACGGCTCGAAGGAGTGGAAGGCCTCGCTCTCCACCCCGGAGGCGCAGAAGGGCATCCAGCACTTCGTCGACCTGGTCAAGAAGTACAACCACGGTGACAAGACCAAGGACGAGCAGGACCACGCCAACGTCATGGCCAACGAGAAGACCGCTCTTCTCTACGGCAACGGCTGGGAGGCCGGCAGCGTCGTCGACAGCGCCGCCAACGGCAACCCCAAGCTGAAGGACAAGATCGGCACCGCCGGTATGCCAGGTCCCGACGGCAAGGCGCTCCCCTCCTTCATCGGCGGCTCGGACCTGGCCACCATCTCCAAGTCCAAGAATCAGGACCTGGGCGAGGAGTGGATCTCGCTGTTCACCAGCGAGAAGTCCGAGGCCGTGCTCGCCTCGAAGAACATCCTTCCGAACAACACCAAGCAGCTCGAGCCGCTGAAGGCGAAGCCGGAGACCGCGCCCATCGCCAACGCCGTGCCGGACGCCTGGTTCACCCCGATCGCGCCGGGCTGGTCCGCGATCGAGAAGAAGGAAATCATCGAGCTGATGCTGCTCGACATCATCAAGGGCAAGTCGGTCGCGGACGCCACCAAGGCGGCCGACGCGGAGATCGACAAGCTGATCAACGAGAAGTCCTGATCACTTGATCGCCCGGCGGGAGCGGCGGGCCGACGGCCCACCGCTCCCGCCCTCCGGTATCCGGTTCGAGCGGAAGGGCGGAGCACAGTGAGTGCCGCCGACACGAAAGCAGCCGATCCGGCGGTGCCCGTCCAGCGGCACCCCGACGACACAGGCTTCCCGCCACAAAAGGGCGGACGGCCGCCGCGCAGGGCCGGTGCGCTGCTGCCGTATCTGCTGATAGCCCCGGCGTTCGTGGCGATCGCCGCGGTCTTCGCCTGGCCCCTGGTCAAGACGGTCATCATGTCCTTCCAGGACGTCGGCCGGCGTGAGCTGTGGACCGGGGAACCGCCCCCGTGGGTCGGGTTCGACAAGTTCACCGAGATCCTCGGCGACGGCGAGTTCTGGGACGTGGTCCTGCGGACCGTCGTCTTCATGGCCGCCTGCGTCATCGCCACCATGGGCGTCGGCCTGCTGCTGGCGCAGACGATGCAGCGGATGTCCCCGTGGGTACGGATGCTGCTCACCGCCGGGCTCGTGGCCGCCTGGTCGATGCCCCTGCTGGTCGCCACCTCGATCTTCCGGTGGTTCGCCGACTCCGACTACGGAGTGGTGAACATGATCCTGTCGAAGTACTTCGGCCTCGACTTCCAGGGTCACAACTGGTTCCTCGACCCCAAGCAGGGCTTCGTCATCATCGGGGCCGTCGTCGTCTGGGGAGCGATCCCCTTCGTGGCGATCACCCTCTACGCCGCGCTCACCCAGGTGCCCCGCGAGCTGGAGGAGGCGGCCGCGCTCGACGGCGCGGGCGCCCTCGGTGTGTTCCGCTTCGTCACCTGGCCCGTCATCAAGCCGGTCTTCCAGATGGTGGCGACCCTCTCGGTGATCTGGGACTTCAACGTCTTCGGCCAGATCTTCCTGATGCGTGGCAACAAGCCGGAGCCCGAGTACGCCGTTCTGGGCATCTACTCCTTCGACAAGGCCTTCGAGTCCAACTCGTTCAGCCAGGGCGCTGCCATCTCGCTGATCACGGTTCTGCTGCTGTCCGGCGTCGCCGTGTACTACCTGCGCCAGCTGCTCAAGATCGGAGAGGTCGAATGAGCGCCACCACCTCCACCAGGGCGTCGTACCGCCCGGACCGCAAGAAGCACCGGCTCGCCTACAACATCGTGGGCCTGGTCGCCTTCGTCGCGATGGCGTTCCCGGTGTACTGGCTCGTCATCAGCGCCCTGCGGCCCAATCACGAGATCCGCAGCTACGACCAGACGCTCTGGCCCTCGTCGGTCACCTTCGACAACTTCAAGCGGGCCATCGACGCGCCCAACTTCGGCACGGCCATCCAGTCGAGCCTCATCATCTGCCTGACCGCCGTCCTCGGCGCGATGGTCATCTCCACGATCGCCGCGTTCGCCATCGCCCGTTTCAAGTTCGCCGGCCGCAAGACCTTCATGATCGTGCTGCTCGCGGTCCAACTGCTGCCGCCGACGGCGATGCTGATCCCCATCTACATCCAGCTCAACGACCTGGGTGCGCTCAACGAGTACTGGGGCGTCATCGTCATCTACCTGGTCTCCACCCTGCCCTTCGCCACCTGGATGATCCGCGGCTTCGTGATCAACATCCCGAAGGAGCTGGAGGAGTCCGCGATGGTGGACGGGTGCACCAGGATGGGCGCCTTCTGGCGGGTCGTGTTCCCACTGGTCGCGCCGGGCCTGGCAGCCGCCTCCATCTACTCGCTCATCAACGCGTGGAACGAGTACCTGCTGGCGTACGTCGTGCTCCAGGACAACGACAAGTACACCCTCAACGTGTGGCTGATGAACTTCACCACCTCGCGAGGCGTGGACTACGGCGCCCTGATGGCTGCCTCGACGCTCATCGCCATTCCGGTCGTCGCCTTCTTCATGATGGTCCAGAAGAAGATGGCGGCAGGCCTCACCTCAGGTGCAGTGAAGGGATAACGCCCGCCATGACCACACTCGTACGTGGATCCTCGGACACCCTCACCCGTGACGCACTCGCCGTCCTCCAGCCCGGTTTCCTCGGCACCACCGCCCCCGAATGGCTGCTCCGGCAGATCGGTGAAGGGCTCTCGGCCGTCGGGCTGTTCGGCCGCAACATCGCCACCTCGGAGCAACTGTCAGCGCTCACCGCGCGGTTGCGGGCCGAGCGGGACGACGTCCTCGTCGCTGTCGACGAGGAGGGCGGGGACGTCACCCGGCTCGAGGTGCGCACCGGTTCGTCCTTCCCCGGCAACTACGCGCTCGGCTCGGTGGACGACACCGGCCTCACCCGGGACGTCGCCAGGGAGCTCGGCCGCCGGCTCGCCGAGTGCGGGGTCGACCTCAACTGGGCGCCGTCCGCCGACGTCAACGCCAACCCCGACAACCCGGTGATCGGTGTGCGGTCCTTCGGCGCGGACGCGGCGCTGACCGCCCGGCACACCGTCGCGTATGTCGAGGGTCTCCAGGCCGCCGGCGTCGCCGCCTGTGTGAAGCACTTTCCCGGACACGGCGACACCAATGTGGACTCGCATCACGCGCTGCCCCGTATCGATGTGGATCTCGACACGCTGCACGCCCGTGACCTGCTGCCTTTCCGTGCGGCCATCGCGGCGGGTTCCAAAGCGGTGATGAGCGCGCATATCCTGCTACCCGCGCTCGACCCGAACCGCCCGGCGACGCTGAGCCCGCAGATCCTCACCGGTCTGCTGCGCGAAGAGCTGGGTTTCCAGGGGCTGATCGTCACCGATGGCATGGAGATGAACGCCATCGCCTCGACGTACGGCATCGAGCGCGGCTCCGTGCTGGCGATCGCCGCCGGTGCCGACGCGATCTGTGTCGGTGGCGGCCTCGCCGACGAGGGGACCGTACTGCGGCTGCGCGACGCGCTGGTCACGGCGGTACGGGACGGCGAACTGCCCGAGGAGCGGCTGGCCGACGCGGCCGCGCGTGTGCGCGCCCTCGCCGACTGGACACGACGGGCCAGGGGGGCAGGAGGGGAGCCGGGCGCGGCTCCCACCCCGGCGCGGCCGGGGGGCGGGACCGCGCCCGGCAACGACGTCGGACTGATCGCGGCGCGGCGGGCGGTGAAGGTGACCGCCGGCGAACTGCCGTACCGGCCTGTCACCGAATCGCCCTACGTCGCCGCGTTCACCCCGGTCGCCAACATCGCCGTCGGCGACGAGACGCCCTGGGGTGTCGCCTCCGAACTGGCCGTGCTGCTGCCGGGCACCACCACCGACACCTACGGCGACACGTCCGAAACAGCCACACTGGTGGCAAATGTGCTGGGCATGGCGGCGGACCGTAGGATCGTCGCTGTAGTACGCGACGTTCACCGCCACCCCTGGATGGCGGACGCGCTGGACGCACTCGTCGAGGCCAGGCCGGACACGGTCGTGGTCGAGATGGGGGTCGACCGCGCGCAGCCGAGGGGTGCCCTGCACATCGCGACCCATGGCGCCGCCCGTGTCTGCGGACGGGCCGCCGCGGAGGTCATCACCGGCGGGGCCGCCGGGGTCTGACCGACGCGGACCGTGCAGTGCCGGGGCCCATGGGCAGCGCCCCCGGGCCCCGGCGCAAGGATTGCCACAGGAGGCACCCAGCATGTCCGCCACGCATTCGGCCGGCCAGAGCGAGCGTCCGGGCCGGATCATGTCCGGCGAGATGGCAGAGCAGCCCGCGGTGCTGCGGCGCATTCTGGAGCAGGGCGCGCCGCGCATCCGCGACGTGGCGTCGGCGATCGCGGCGAAGAACCCGCGGTTCGTGCTGCTGACGGCGCGCGGCACGTCGGACAACGCCGCGCTGTACGCGAAGTACCTGCTGGAGATCCAGCTGGGACTGCCGTGCGGACTGGCCTCCATGTCGACGACGACCGCGTACGGCGCGCGGCCGAACCTGACCGATGTCCTGGTGGTGACGGTCAGCCAGTCCGGCGGTTCGCCGGACCTGGTCGCGTCCACGAAGGCCGCCCGTGAGGCCGGCGCGATCACGCTCGCCGTCACCAACAACCCCGACTCCCCGCTGGCGGCCGTGTCGGAGTTCCACCTCGACATCCTCGCCGGCCCCGAGAAGGCGCTCCCGGCGACGAAGACGTACACGGCCTCGCTGCTGGCGCTCTACCTGTTCGTCGAGGGGCTGCGGGGCGGCGACGGGGCGGCCGCGAAGGCGCTGCCGGACCTCGCGGCCCAGGTGCTGACCCGCGAGGAGGAGGTACGGCAGCTGGCGTCCCGCTACCGGTTCGCCGAGCGCATGGTCATCACCTCGCGCGGCTACGGCTACCCGACCGCGAAGGAGGCCGCGCTGAAGCTCATGGAGACGAGCTACATCCCCGCGCTCTCCTATTCGGGTGCCGACCTGCTGCACGGCCCGCTGGCGATGGTGGACAACATCTCGCCGGTGATCGCGGTGGTCACGGACGGCCGGGGTGGCGAAGCGCTCCAGCCGGTCCTCGACCGGCTCCGCGGCCGTGGCGCGGACCTGATGGTGATCGGCCCGGCCCCGCAGGTCTCGGCGGCCTCCGCGGGCTTCACGCTCCCCACGGAGGGCGTCCCGGAGGAGCTCCAGCCGATCCTGGAGATCCTGCCGCTCCAGCGGCTGGCGTACGAGGTGACGATCGCGCGGGGCCAGGATCCGGACGCACCGAGGGCGCTGGCGAAGGTGACGGAGACGCGCTGAGGGGTCGGTGACCCGCGGTCCCGAGGGGTCCGACGCAGGGCCGGTGGCGATGCCGCCGGGCCCTGGAGGGTTGCCACGACCGCGCATCCGCCGCGAAACAGCCCCGGAAACACCCGCGGGCCGCGGCGCCTGACGGGACCCTCAGCCCGTCCGGCACCGCAGCCCGGAGCTTCTCGGCCGGTGGGTGTGCGGTCCCACGCGACCGTGTGAGAGGTCCCGGCGCAGTCAGGGCAGAGAGCGCCGTGCCCTCGTTCCACCCTCCTGTGCGGGGAGAGTGGAAGCTTTATCGGTTCATTGTGGACTAGACCATTCTAGGATGTCCATCCATCTGCAGAGCATAGTTCTTGGCCCATCCTCCACCATGGCCGGCCGTTTTCCGGCCCTGGCCCCGAGGTCTGTTCGAAACCCGCACTCCGTACCGCGGGTACGCTCGCACCTGTGCCCTCCATGAACGACCTCGTACGCCAGCACACAGCCCTGAGTGAGTCCGACCTCGAGTGGCTGCATCTGCTGGTCTCGGAGTGGCAGCTGCTCTCCGACCTCTCCTTCGCCGACCTCGTCCTGTGGGTGCCCACACGTGACGGGACGCGCTATGTGTCCGTGGCCCAGATGCGGCCGAACACCGGCCCCACCTCCTACCAGGACGACATGGTCGGCCATCTCGTCCCCCGCGGCCGGCGCCCGCTGCTGGACGCCGCGCTCGACGAGGGCAGGATCGTGCGCGAGGGCGACCCCGAGTGGCGCGAGGAGGTGCCGGTACGGGTCGAGTCCATCCCCGTCCGGCGCGAGGGCCGGGTGCTCGGCGTCATCGCGCGCAACACGAATCTGCTCACCGTGCGGACCCCGAGCCGGCTGGAGCTCACCTACCTCCAGTCCGCGTCCGACCTCGCCCAGATGATCGCCGCAGGATCGTTCCCCTTCCCCGGCCAGCAGGTCGACATGGACGCCTCCCCGCGGGTCGGCGACGGCCTCATCCGGCTCGACGCGGACGGCGTCGTCCAGTACGCCAGCCCCAACGGCCTCTCCGCGTACCACCGTCTCGGCCTCGCCTCCGACCTCGTCGGGCACCACCTCGGCCAGACGACCGCCGAACTCGCCCCCTCCCGGGGCCCCGTCGACGAGGCCCTGGTCAAACTGGCCAGCGGTTACGCCCCCCGGGAGACCGAGGTCGAGGGGAACGGCGGGGTCATCCAGCTGCGCGCCATTCCGCTCAAGCCGAAGGGCACCCGCATCGGATCGCTCGTCCTGCTGCGCGACGTCACGGAACTGCGTCGCCGCGAGCGCGAGTTGATCACGAAGGACGCCACCATCCGGGAGATCCACCACCGGGTGAAGAACAACCTCCAGACGGTCGCGGCCCTGTTGCGGCTCCAGGCGCGCCGGATGGACTCCGTCCGCGGCAGGGAGGCCCTGAACGAGGCGGTGCGGCGCGTCGGTTCCATCGCCATCGTGCACGAGACGCTCTCGCAGAACCTGGACGAGCGCGTGGAGTTCGACGAGATCGCCGACCGCGTCATAGCGATGGTCGCCGAGATCTCCCCGGGCAAGGTCGAGTGCCGCCGTACCGGCCGCTTCGGCATCCTGGACGCCGAGGTGGCCACCCCGCTGGCCATGGTGCTCACGGAGATCCTGCAGAACGCCCTGGAGCACGCCTATCCGGCGGGCGGGCACGGCTCGGTGGAGGTGTCGGCCGTACGCGGCGACCAGCGGGTGGACGGCCGGCTGCTCATCACGGTTCAGGACGACGGCTGCGGGTTGCCCGAGGGGTTCGACGCGCAGCGGACCGGCAATCTCGGTCTCCAGATCGTCCGGACGCTGGTGGAGGGCGAGTTGGGCGGCACCTTCGACATGGTGCCGGTGCCCGAACCGGGCCGGGGGACGCGGGTCGTGCTCGACATACCGGTGCAGGCACCCAAGTAGCCACCGTGGAACGGCAGTCGGGTGGGGCTGCGGCGATGCTGCCGGGCATCCCGTCACAGCAGCGAGCCCCGGACCGTAATCGATACGGTCCGGGGCTCGAATGCTGTCGGGTCTACTGCTGCGCGCTGCGGCTCGGGGGCGGGGTATGCGTACGCTCTGTACGTACCGCCGGGCTCAGGCTCGTAGCGGTGGCGATCAGGCGCTGGCGTTACGCGCCCGGTTGCGAGCGGCGCGGCGCTTCATCGCGCGGCGCTCGTCCTCGCTGAGGCCACCCCAGACGCCGGAGTCCTGGCCGGACTCGAGCGCCCACTGCAGGCACTGCTCCATGACGGGGCAGCGACGGCAGACGGCCTTGGCTTCCTCGATCTGCAGCAGCGCAGGACCGGTGTTGCCGATGGGGAAGAAGAGCTCGGGGTCTTCCTCGCGGCAAACGGCGTTGTGACGCCAGTCCATGGCTGCTACCTCTCCTTGGTATTACATGCACGTTGCTTGTGAATGTGAACGCTTTCACGAATCCCCCCGCAACGGAAGGGCCGACTGCCGGACGAACCGGCGTGGTCCTGAGGTTTTGGGAGGGGTTCTGGCGGTCTGCGGGGGCCGATCCTGCGGGCCGTCCCGATCGCCATGTAGAGATTCGCAAACCTCGGCGGCGGATACAACCCCTTCCGGAAAGTTTTTTTTGATTCCTCGGTGTCGACTAGGTCACAGCCGTACTTCTATGGGGTGGAGCCCAGCCCATACGTTCGAGATAAAGGTGGTTCGGGCCTTCCACTCACACAATCACACGCAGTGCACGGCGTACGCCTGTGAACGTCACGCTGGTGCGCAGTCCCAGGTGGTCGCCGTCCATCTGGAAGGGCAGTGGAACCTTGGATTTCAAGGTGAAGTCCGTCAGGTCGTGCAGTGTGACCGCGTGCTTACCGTGCGGCCCGCGCTCGGGGCTCGACATCAGCAACTGGGTCGCGTAACGCGCCACGGCAGGGGTGGACATCTTGGACAGCGCGAGCACGTCGAGAGCCGTGTCGAAGGAGGCCTCCGGAGACGCGTACACCGGACGATTGCCCAGGTAGGTCCAGGGGGCGGTGTTGCAGATTATGGAGAGCACGAGGTCGCTGACGGGGTCCGCGCCGGGGCGCTCCAGGGTGATCAGCCCGTGCCGGCGATGGGGGTCGTCGAGGAACTGGCGTACCACCTGGCGTACATAGAGGGCGTGCGTCGACCGCTTGCCGCGCTCCCTCTGCTGTTCGACCCGGCCGACCACACCGGCGTCGAAACCGAGCCCGGCGCAGAAGGTGAACCACCGCGCGGGTGTCGCCTCGTCCTCGGTCCCCGGCGTGCCGGAGGCGAGCCCCAGTCCTACGGTGCGCTCGCTCTGGTCACTCAGCGCATCCAGAATCGCGCCGGTGGCCTCCACGGCGTCGTTCGGCAGGCCGAGCGCGCGGGCGAAGACATTGGTGGATCCGCCCGGGACGACGGCGAGACGGGGGAGCCGGTCCGGGTCGGGGCCGCGGTGCAGCAGACCGTTGACGACCTCGTTCACCGTGCCGTCGCCGCCGAGGGAGACGACCAGGTCGATGTCGTCCGAATCGGCCGCCCGGCGCCCGAGGTCGCGTGCGTGGCCGCGGTACTCGGTCGTGACCGCCTCTATCTTCATCTCGCTGGCGAGCGCGTGGATCAGTACGTCACGAGTGCGGGCACTGGTGGTGGTTGCTGCCGGATTGACCACGAGGAGTGCGCGCATGCGATGCAGAGTACCTACCGTGCGGTACCTGGCCCAGTCCGGGACCTGGGGGGCGGGCTACCCTGCTGGGGTGAGCACCGACCAGACCCCCCGCCCCGTCCGCCTGACCGCCGCTGCCGCGGTGTCCGGCCTCGAAGGGCTGGCACTCGTCGCGGGCGGCGTCTACCTGCTCGTCATGGGCCTCCTCGGCCGGCCGGACAGCCCCACGCAGGCGGAGATGGGCGGAGTGACACTCATCGCACTCGGTGCGATCCCACTGATCGCCGCCCGCGGACTGCTGCGGCTGCGCAGCTGGAGCCGGGGCCCCGCGCTGATCACCCACCTCATGGCGCTGATCCCGGCCTGGACGCTGCTGCGCTCGTCCGGGGCCCTGATCCCGCTCGGCATCGTGACCGCGATCGTCGCCGTGGCCGGTCTGGTGCTGCTGGTGAACCCCGCGACCACGGAAGCTCTCGGCATCCGCGGCCCGGGCACTCACGACGCCTCGTAGGCGGCGCGCGTCCCGGTATGCGGGAGGGCCCGGCACACGCTGTGGCGTGCGGCGGGATCGGCGGTACGGCCGGATCGGTCCGGAAGTCGATCACGAAGG
>NZ_JBEOSJ010000050.1:0-17136 GCF_040302905.1 Streptomyces sp. NPDC096193
GGCGGGACCTCGAAGTCTTTCTCCAGACCCTGCCCCGCTCCTCGACGGCCGAGCGTCGATCCTGTGGGCTGTCGACGTGCGGCGCGATCGCGCCCACGGAAGTAGCAGCCGTTGGCACGACCCCGTCGACCCTGCCGACCGCCTTCCTCGTCAACCCGCAGGACCCCGGCCGCCCCTTCTTGGTCTGTTCACCCTGCTCGGCTTGTTCTGCCTGCTCGGCCTGCTCAGCCGCGTGCCCGCTAGATCCGGACCTGGACGGCGCGGGCCAGGCGGTCGTGCAGTCCGCGGCCGTCCCGGTCCCAGATGAGGGCCGGGATCGCGAGGCAGAGCAGTACGGTCCGCACGGCGACCCGGACGAAGCCCAGCCGGCCGCCCTCCTCGGACACGACGCGCAGTCCGAAGAGGCGCTTGCCGGGGGTGAAACCGACCGTACCCACGGTCAGCAGCCCCAGGGCGAGAAAGATGCCGAGAGCCCAGTTGCCGGCCGCCTGCCGGTCACCCTGGGCGAAGAGTCCGTATGCGATCAGGAGGCAGAGCCCCCAGTCGACGAAAAGGGCGCCGAAACGCCGCCCGAGGGGGGCGATGGAGCCCGGCCCCGACTCCGGCAGGCCGAGCCGCCGGCCCCGGTGACCGAAGTCGGCGCCCATGTCCTCGGCCGCCGCGCGGGGGCCGGACAGCCACGATCCGATTGCTTGCCTGTTGTCCACCCGTCCACGGTACTGCGCCCGCATTCGCGCCGTTCCGCCCGGCCCCCGGCCGTTCCGCGCGGGCATGTCATCCTCGCGATCCACTCCGCCCGGTTAACTTGGGCGAAACAAATGGGTCATGCTGGAGAAATCCCGTCTGCCTAAGGTCGGGTCCCAGCGTGTGCCACCGCACTGGCCGCACAACCGAGCTGCAACCCCGCCCCTCCCGGGTCGGGAGTAGGAGGAGTTGGATGTTCCAGAACGCCGACGACGCGAAGAAGTTCATCGCTGACGAAGATGTCAAGTTCATCGATGTCCGGTTCTGCGACCTGCCGGGCGTGATGCAGCACTTCACGATCCCCGCAGCGGCGTTCGACCCGGACGACGAGCTTGCCTTCGACGGCTCGTCGATCCGCGGCTTCCAGGCCATCCACGAGTCCGACATGGCGCTCCGCGCGGACCTGTCGACCGCCCGGGTCGACCCCTTCCGCCGCGACAAGACCGTCAACATCAACTTCTTCATCCACGACCCGATCACGGGCGAGCAGTACAGCCGCGACCCGCGCAACATCGCCAAGAAGGCCGAGGCCTACCTCGCGTCGACCGGCATCGCGGACACCGCGTACTTCGGCCCGGAGGCCGAGTTCTACGTCTTCGACAACGTCCGCTTCCAGACGTCGGCGAACGAGAGCTTCTACCACATCGACTCCGAGGCCGGCGCCTGGAACACCGGTGCGCTCGAGAACAACCGTGGCTACAAGGTCCGCTACAAGGGCGGCTACTTCCCGGCTCCGCCGGTCGACCACTTCGCCGACCTGCGTGCCGAGATCTCCTTGGAGCTGGACAAGAACGGCCTCCAGGTCGAGCGCCAGCACCACGAGGTGGGCACCGCCGGCCAGGCCGAGATCAACTACAAGTTCAACACGCTGCTGGCCGCGGCGGACGACCTGATGCTCTTCAAGTACATCGTGAAGAACGTCGCCTGGCGCAACGGCAAGACCGCGACCTTCATGCCGAAGCCGATCTTCGGCGACAACGGCTCGGGCATGCACGTCCACCAGTCGCTGTGGCAGGGCGGCGTGCCGCTGTTCTACGACGAGCAGGGCTACGCGGGTCTGTCGGACACCGCCCGCTACTACATCGGCGGCATCCTCAAGCACGCGCCGTCGCTGCTGGCCTTCACCAACCCGACGGTGAACTCCTACCACCGCCTGGTCCCGGGCTTCGAGGCGCCGGTCAACCTGGTGTACTCCCAGCGCAACCGCTCGGCTGCGATGCGTATCCCGATCACGGGCTCGAACCCGAAGGCCAAGCGCGTCGAGTTCCGCGCCCCGGACCCGTCGTCGAACCCGTACCTGGCGTTCTCGGCCCTGCTGCTCGCGGGCCTGGACGGCGTCAAGAACAAGATCGAGCCGGCGGAGCCGATCGACAAGGACCTCTACGAGCTGGCCCCGGAGGAGCACGCGGGCGTCCCGCAGGTCCCGACCTCGCTCCCGGCGGTGCTGGACGCGCTGGAGGCGGACAACGAGTACCTCCAGGCGGGCGGTGTGTTCACGTCCGACCTGATCGAGACGTGGATCGACTACAAGCGGACGTACGAAATCGCCCCGATCCAGCTGCGGCCGCACCCGCACGAGTTCGAGCTGTACTTCGACATCTAGGAAGACCCCGGGTCGCAGCGGGTTTCCGCTCGCCCGGGCCGGTGTGTCTGGGCCGTCGGCCGTGCACTTCCCTCACGGGGAGGCACGGCCGGCGGCCTTTCGCCTGCCGCGGGGGCGATCGGGGCGCGGAGTCCGGAGCGGAGCTCCGCAACGGGCCCGCGCCTCGGAGCCACCTGCGGGCCCGCCTGTCCCGCAGGCCCTCCGGGCATGTCCTCGATCGCCGGACGGACTGAACGTGAACGCCCTTGCCGGCGGCGAGCCCGTTCGGCTTCGCCCACGAGGTCCGGGGCAGCGCCCCGCAACGAGCCCGCCTCTCGCGCCGGCCCGCACTCCCTACGCGCGCATCCTCAGGACGTGCCGCCCGCCAGCAGCTCCCTCAGTTCCGCCACCACCCCCCGCAGCTCCTCCGCGAACGTCTCCATCTGGTCCGCCACCGCCCGTGGTGTGCTCAGGTAGAGGTTGAAGCGGTCCGGGAGCAGGACGTACGCGATGCCGATGCAGCGGCTGCTCGTCGAGCCGAAGCCGAAGTACTGGATGTTGGCCGAGGGGGCCGAGCTGGTGCTCAGGTAGTCGTCGCGCATCGTCAGCCAGCCCGGGGTGCGGTACAGCGCGGGCTGTTCCGGGACGCCCAGTTCCGGGCCCCGGCGGCGCTGGATCAGTTCCAGCTCCCACAGGTGCTGTTCGGGGACCTGGCCCGCCTGGGACTCCTTCGCGCGGGTCACATGCGCGCGGGCGGCGGCGTGGAAGGCCGCGCGGCGGGTCGCCGTATCCGTCGACGGGTCCTCCATCGTGTCCGTGAACGTGACCATCTCGGGGGTGACGACCCGCATCGCCTCCGTGCGCCCGTACCGGTACTGCCGGGTCGCGATCGACTCGTACGTGGCGCCCAGGTGCCCCTTCGCGCGCCGGTGGGCGAGCTGGTAGGCGACCTGGACGAAGGCGTCCGGTGACACCCCGAGGACCTTCGCCGCGCTGCTGCCGAAGTCCTCGAAGGACACGGTCCTGGTGGCCGTGTCCGCCCCGTACGCGGCGAACGCCTCCGCGGCCGCCCGGGCCTGGTTGCGCAGGGCCTCGTCCAGTTCGAAGACGATGGGCTCCAGGACCGGCAGGCCCTGCGGGCGGGCGCCGGACTGCCGGGACTGTTCCTCCGCCGGGGTGTCCAGCAGCGCGTCGACGAAGCTGAGGATGGTCGTCCCGTCCAGCTCGCAGTGCTCCACGTTGATACCGGCCCGGCCGTCCGCGAACACGATCAGGGACACCGCCTTGTCGAACCAGCGGTTGCCGCGGTCGCCGTACAGCAGCTCGTCACAGGCCTCCTGGATGCCGGCCGGGGCGAAGTCCTCCAGGCAGACGCAGAACAGCGCGGTCTCGATGTCGTCGAGGGCCGCCGCGTTGACGGGGTGGCCGGTGATCAGTGACTCGCGGGTGGCCGCCCACTCCGCGCGGGCCATCGTGGTGAAGTGACCCGCCGAGGTGTCGGCGGAAGTCTCGCCCCCGGCCTTCATGACGGCGCACAGGCCTGCCTCCAGGTCCTCCAGGCTGTGCGGCGCCCCGTCCGGTCCGAGCACCTCCAGCCGGAACATCGCACCGCGGAAGAAGACGACGATGTGCCGGGCCGGGGACGGTCCCGGGCAGGCATCGGTGTAGGGGGCGCGGACGGAGTCCAGCCGCGCCCCGGGGATGCGGGTGGTGGAGAACAGGAAGGCGTTCTGCACCATCGACTGGGGCACGCCCCGCTGCACCACCGGCTCGATCAGCCCCTGGTCGAGCCTCCCCTTGTAGTTGAGGGCCCCGGCGATGAGCCCGGCCGCGCGTTCCACCTGCGGCTCGTCGGAGTCCTGGAAGAGGAAGAAGAAGTTGGCGTTGAGCGCGATCCGGTCCCGGCGGCCGAGGTAGCGGTACGGCCAGAAGGTGTCGAGCCAGCTGTGCACGCCCTCGGTGGCGTCGTACTCCTCCAGGGCGCTGTGCAGGACCCGGCCGGGGCCGTCCGGGCGGAGGAACTCGGCTACCTCCGCCCGGGTCGCCTCCAGTTCGCCGGCGGACAGCAGCGGCGCGCACCAGGTGAGGAACCGCTCGCAGCTCGCCTCGAGGGCGGGCAGCGGAACCCGCGGCAGGCTCTCCTCCTGGGCGAAGGTCGCATTGCCTGCTGCTTCCTTACTGATCTTCACTTCTGTACTCGATTCAGATCGTTGTGGGCACGGGTGGTGTGTCCTGCGGCCGGGAGAGATAGAGCTGTGCGTGGAGCCAGCCTTCCGCCTCCAGGCCCCGCGCATCCACCCCCGCGGCCGACATGCCGTCGAGAACGAGAGCCTGCTCCTCCGGGGAGGCGAAACGGCGCTGTTTGAACACCTCGTCGACCAGGGTCGTCCGGTAGCCGAGGCCGGCCAGCGCGCGTTCGACGGAGTCGAAGGGGAACATCCGCAGCACGAAGTGGGCCATCCAGGGCCGGCCGCCCTCCTGTGCCTCGACGACACGCAGCAGGGTGCGCTCGGTGACATAGCCCAGGCAGCCGGTCGAGATCACCAGGTCGGTCCCGGCGAACTGGGCGCGCTGGCGAGGCGTCGGCTCGTTCCGTTCGAGGTCGGCGTGGACGGCCTCGTCCAGGAAGCCGGTCTCCCGGGCGTAGTCGAGCGCGGGCGCCGAGGTGTCGAGTCCGACGACGCGCAGGCCGTTGGCGGGCCGCCGCGACCGGGACAGTCCGCGGTCCCGTGCCACCAGTTCCTCCCGCGACCGGGTGTCCTCCCCGGCGGTGTCCCGGTCCTCGTCGCCGCAGTAGCGGGCGTACAACTCGTCCATGGTGGCGTCGTACTTGAGCAGGGCGGCGTTGATCCCGTACGAGCAGCCGATGTCCAGCACCTGGGGCACCTCGACGTGCCGGGCCTCCCGGTACTCCTTGATCACCTTCTCGAAGTAGGGCTTGGCCTGCTGGGGAACGCAGTAGCCGAGGGGGCGCAGCACGCTGAAGTAGGCGCGCGGGTCCGGCTGTGTGTAGATGTGGTCGAGCGTGACTTTTCCGGTCGCGTCGAAACGCACAGGCATGACTCCTCGATGGGTCGCCAGGGGGAATGCGCCGGGGAACGGCGGCGGGTCACCGCGCGCCGGGGGCCGTACACCGGCCGATCGGCTGGTGTACGGCATCCGGGCCGTACGTCAGTCGAGCAGCCGGTCGCCGCGGACCGCCCGCCCCTCCGCCTCGATGTGGTCGGGCAGCACCCGCCCGAAAAGCTGGCGGGTCCTCGCCACGCTCCCGATGACGCCGGGCCGCTCGCTGTACGCGAAGATCGCCGAGTGGCGGGCGAGGTCGCCGCGCACGGGGCTGACGCGGTGCAGCGAGTAGCGGCCCTTGAACAGCTGGAGGTCACCGGGTTGCAGCGGCAGCCGGCGGACGAGCCGTTCACCCCGCCCCTGAAGCACGTCCCGTACGTCGTCGAAGCGTTCGTCCTCGGCGGACCTGATGCCGGGGCAGTACTCGAAGACGCCGCCCGCCTCGGCCTGCTGGGTCAGCATGCTCACGGTGAACTCGTTCGTGTCGAAGTGCCAGGGGTGTTCCATACCGGGCTCGACGACATTGAGCACGAGACCGGACAGCGGGTCCGCCAGTTCGTGCAGTTCGGGGAGGCCGAAGCAGCGGGCCACGAAGGACTGGAAGTCGGGATGGGTGTGGAGCCGGCTGATGAGGGAGGCTTCGGGGACCCGGTCGCGGGCGACGAAGGCGTTGCCCCGCCGGAACGTCGTCCGTCCGGGATGTCCGTCCGGGAGGTCGGAGTCGACGGCGATGTTGTAGACGTTGACGGTCTCGACGTCGAAGTGGGCGCGGGGGGCGATGTCCGCGCACTCCCGCCGGAGCACGTCGCGCAGGTCGGCACGGATGAAGTCCGTCAGTACGGTGCAGCCGGTGGCGGCGAGTTCGCGACGCGCGCGGGAGACGACGGCCCGTCCTTCGGCGCCTTCGAGGTCGGACAGGGGGTAGCGGGCGGTGTCGACCACATGGCCGAGCGGCAGGGCTTCCAGGGTGCTCATTCGATCAGTCCCTCATCCTTGATCTCAACTCACCTGAAAAGCAACTGCGTTGAAGCTCCCACAGCACCGCCTCCTTGTCTGTGACTCGTCACACTGCGCAGAGGGGTGTGGCCGGGCGGTGCACGCGCCGGGAGTCGGCCGGGAGTGGATCGACCGTCGAGCGGGACGCTCTATGGTGGTCGGCATGTCTGCGCCTGACCTCATCCGTATCGTCTCCCGCTCCTCGCCCATGGCTCTCGCCCAGGTCGAGCGCGTCCGCGCCGAACTGACCGCACTGCACCCCGGAATCCGTACGGAGGTCGTGCCCGTCACCACGTCCGGGGACCGCTGGATGGGGGACCTGGCCAAGCTTGGCGGAAAGGGCGCGTTCACCAAGGAGGTGGATGCGGCGCTGATCGCCGGGGAGGCGGATCTGGCGGTGCACTGCGTCAAGGACGTGCCGGCGGACCGGCCGCTGCCGGCCGGAACGACCTTCGCGGCCTTCCTGGAGCGGGACGACATCCGGGACGCCCTGATCCACCCCGGGGGACTCACTCTGGACGAGCTGCCGGCCGGGACCCGGATCGGTACGTCCTCGGTGCGCAGGATCGCGCAACTGGCCGCCTCGCACCCGGAGCTGGAGTGCGTGCCGATGCGGGGCAACGCCAACCGGCGGCTGGAGAAGCTCGCGGCCGGGGACGCGGACGCCCTGCTGCTCGCGGTGTCCGGCCTGGAGCGCATCGGGCGTACGGACGTGATCAGCGAGGTCCTGTCGGTCGAGACGATGTGCCCGCCGATCGGCGCGGGCATCCTGGCGCTCCAGTGCCGCGAGGACGACACCGCGACGATCGACGCGGTGAGCGGGCTCGGCGATCCGGCGGCGTACCGGGAGGCGACGGCCGAGCGAATGTTCCTGCATGTCCTCCAGGGCCACTGCAATTCGCCGATCGCCGGGTACGCGCAGGCGGAACGCTCCGGGGACCTGTCGCTGCGGGCGCGGGTCTTCACGCCCGACGGCAAGCGGGTGCTGAACGCGCACGAGTGGGCGGGCCCGCTGGACCCGGCGACGCTCGGGACGTCGGTCGCGGTCGCGCTGCTGCGGCAGGGCGCGCGGGAGCTGATCGACGGAATTGCGCACTGAGGTACCACCGGGGCGCGTGAGAAAGACGTACGCACCGGTCCCGGCGCCCCGGTGCGGGCGGTGCCGGGCGCCCCGCCCTCGTACGGCCGCGGCTCAGGCGCCGGCCGCGTACCGCCAGAACGCGCGCATCAGGGCCGGCGGGGTCGGCCCGCTCATCTCCCGCTGGGTGAGCAGGATCGAGACCGTGCCGGTGGACGGTGTGATGTGCGCCGCCGTGCCCGTGCCGCCGACCCAGCCGTAGCGGCCGGGCACGTTCCAGGGATCGACGGCCGCGACGTCGACCGAGCCGCCGAACCCCCAGCCCTGGCCCTCCAGGAACAGTTCGCTGTCCGCGCGCTGGGACGCCGTCAGGTGGTCGGTGGTCAGCTGCCGTACGGACGCGGCCGACAGCAGTCTGCTGCCGTCGACGGTCCCTCCGGCGAGGAGCATGCGGCCGAAGACGAGCCAGTCGTCCGCCGTCGAGACCAGCCCGCCCGCACCGGAGGGGAACGCGGGCGGGGTGCTCCACTGCCCGTCGGGGGCGTCGACCAGGTCGAGGCCGCCCGACGGCCCCTCCCGGTAGGCGGAGGTGAAGCGGTCGAGCTTGCCGGCCGGGACGGCGAAGCCGGTGTCGGTCATGCCGAGCGGGTCGAACAGCCGCGCCTGAAGGAACTCGGGCAGCGGACGGCCGCCCGCCCTGGCGATCAGTACGCCGAGGATGTCGGAGCAGGTGTTGTACAGCCAGGTCTCGCCCGGCTGGTGCAGCATCGGGATACGGGACAGTGCCGCCATCCACGCGTCGGGCCCGGCGACCGTCTGCGGTCGCGGCGGGCCCTGCCGGAGATCGCTGAACAGCGGGGCGACCGCGGGCAGGGAGAAGTCGGACGGGAAGCCGTATCCGGCGCGGAAAGTGAGCAGGTCGAAGAGGGTGACCGGCCGGGCGGCCGGGACCACGTCGTCGAGCGGCGCGTCGGGGGTACGCACGACGACCGGTGACGCCAGTTCCGGGAGCCAGGTACCGACCGGCTCGTCCAGCGCGAGGATGCCGTCGTCGACGAGCATCATGGCCCCCGCCGCGACGACGGGCTTGGTGACCGAGGCGATGCGGAAGATCGAGTCCCGGGCCATCGGGACGGTGCCCTCGGCCCCGACGGAACCGGCGGTCTCCACCTCGACCCGGTCGCCGCGGCCCACCAGAGCGACGGCTCCGGGCACCGATCCTTTACCGACGTGGCCCTTGAGGATGTCGTACAGGCTGCTCATCGCTCCACCTTCTGCCGGCCGGGCACCGTCGCAGAGACAGACCTCCGCCGCGTCGGGGACTCATCGGCGGACGCGTCGCAAGAATCCGCACTTTGCACTAGTGCGATATCATGTTGCGGCTAGTACATAATCCGGCTAGCGTCGGTGCGCATGCCTGCCACGATGCCCGCGCCCGTCACTCTGACCGGCCACCACGTACGCCTCGAACCTCTCACCACGGCCCACCTCCCGGATCTGTTCGCCGCGGGCGGCGGTGACGACGAGGTCTGGCGCTGGCAGGGCGGGCCGACACCGCACACCCAGGACGCGCTGGGCGAGAAGCTCGACGCTCTCCTCGACAGCGCCGCGCGTGGCACGTACATCCCCTTCGCCGTCGTCCACCGTCCCACCGGCCGGGCGGTCGGCTGGACCACGTACATGGACATCGATGTGCGGCAGGAGCGCCTGGAGATCGGCTGGACCTGGTACGGCCGCGCGTTCTGGCGTACGGCGCTCAACACCGAGACGAAGCTGCTGCTCCTGCGCCACGCCTTCGAGGAACTGGGCATGGGACGCGTCCAGTTGAAGACCGATCACATGAACGTCCGCTCCCAGAAGGCGATCACGCGCCTCGGCGCCCGGCGGGAGGGAGCGTTGCGCCGCCATCGTCTGCGCCCGGACGGCACCTGGCGCGACACGGTCTACTTCTCGATCCTGACCGACGAGTGGCCGGCGGTGAGGGAAGGTCTCGCGGCCCGCCTCGACATCGAGTGAAGGCTGCCCGGAGACGACAAAAGGCAAGAAGACCTCGACTCCTTGCCACTCTCAACGTATAGCGCACCGGGGGGCTTGCGGCAATGCCCCGGTCGTACCGCAGAATGATCCGCCGAAGCCGGAACCTGCGGAAATGGCGGATTGACGGCGTACGCGTGATGTGTCGGAGCGTGGGTGCGGTGTTCAGGGTGCGCACCGCTGGACAGCGGTGCGCGGCCGTGCCGGAATCCAGTCTCGTTGAATGGGCGTATCGATGATCGACGTGATCGTGGTCGGCGGTGGTCCGACCGGTTTGATGCTGGCCTGTGAGTTGCGGCTGCATGGCGTGCGGGTGGTCGTGCTGGAGAAGCTGACCGAGCGCACCGGGGAGTCCCGCGGGCAGGGTCTGCACGCGCGCAGTGTCGAGGTGATGGACCAGCGCGGCCTGCTGGACCGGTTCCTCGCGGTCAGCGAGACGTTCCGGGTCGGCGGTCTGTTCGGCGGCATCACGAAGCCGTGGCCGGAGCGGCTGGACACGGCGCATCCGTACGGCGTCGCCACCCCGCAGCCGGTCACCGAGCGGTTGCTGGAGGAGCGCGCGGTCGAACTCGGTGCCGACGTCCGGCGCGGCTGCGAGGTCGTCGGGCTGAGCCAGGACGAGCACGGGGTCAGCGTCGAGCTGGCGAGTGGGGGCGCCCCCGCCCATGGGGGCGCGCCCGGCGGGGGAGGCACGCAGCTGCGGTCGCGGTACGCCGTGGGGTGCGACGGCGGCCGCAGTGCCGTGCGCAAGCTGCTCGGCGTCGGCTTCCCCGGCGAGCCGTCGAGGGTCGAGACGCTGCTCGGCGAGATGGAGGTGACCGAGGACCCGGCGACGATCGCCGCCGTCGTCGAGGAAATCCGCAAGACCCAACTCCGGTTCGGCGTCGCCCCCGGCAAGGACGGGGTGTGGCGGGTCGCCGTCCCCGCCGAGGGGGTGGCCGAAGACCGCGCGACCGCGCCGACCCTCGACGAGTTCAAGAAGCAGCTGCGGGCGTATGCGGGCACCGACTTCGGCGTGCATTCGCCGCGCCGGCTGTCCCGCTTCGGCGACGCCACCCGGCAGGCCGAGCGCTACCGCGTCGGCCGGGTGCTGCTGGCCGGCGACGCGGCGCACATCCACCCGCCGACCGGCGGTCAGGGGCTCAACCTGGGCGTGCAGGACGCGTTCAACCTCGGCTGGAAGCTGGCCGCGGCGGTCGAGGGCTGGGCACCGGAGGGCCTGCTGGACAGCTACCACGCCGAACGGCACCCGGTGGGCGCCCGCGTACTGAGCAACACCCGGGCGCAGATGGCCATGCTGGGGAGCGATCCGGGCGCGACCGCGCTGCGGGAGCTGCTCGGGCGGCTGATGGACTTCGACGAGGTGAACCGGTACGTGACCGGGATGGTCACGGCGGTCGACGTCCGGTACGACTTCGGCGAGGGCCATGACCTGCTCGGCAGCCGGCTGCGGGACATTCAGCTCGAGCGCGGCCGCCTCTACGGGCTGATGCACGAGGGGCGCGGCCTGCTCCTCGACCGGACCGGCCGCCTCTCGGTGGAGGGATGGGCCGACCGGGTCGACCATGTCGTCGACGTCGGCGAGGAACTGGACGCGCCCGCGGTCCTGCTGCGCCCGGACGGTCATGTGGCGTGGGTGGGCGAGGACCAGCAGGACCTGGTGGACCGGCTGCCGCGGTGGTTCGGCGCGGCGGCGGGCTGAGAGCACCGGTCCTCGGCGGGGGCCGGGGTCGCACCCGGTCTCGCCGGTCCCCGGTCCGCTCCCCCGTTCCTCGCCCGTACGATCGGACAGCATGGGGATCACTGTGCAGAAACTGACGTACTACCCGGTCAAGGGCTGTGCCGGTACGGACGTCGAGTCCTCCCGGGTCGGGGAGACGGGGCTGGAGCACGACCGTACGTTCATGGCCGTCGACGCCGTCGACGGGTCCTTCCACAGTCAGCGGGCGCTGCCGGCGATGGCCGCTGTCCGGCCCGAGATCGTCGACGGCGGTGCCGTGCTGCGGCTGTCCGCCGACGGGGTCGAGAGTCTGCTGCTGGACGTCGACCACGACGGTGAGCGGCGGCCGGTGAGCATGTTCGGGCGGGACATCGGGGAGGGCGCCGATCAGGGGGACGCGGTGGCCGAGTGGTTCTCCGAGGTGCTGGGGGCGAAGTCACGGCTGGTGCGGGTGCCGCCGGGGTTCGACCGGGACGGGTGGGGCGAGACGCCCGGCAAGGTGGGGTTCGCCGACGCGCATGCCGTCCTCGTCGCCTCGCAGGCTTCGCTGGACGGTCTCAACGCACGGATCGAGGCCGCCGGGGCCGCGCCCGTACCGATGGACCGCTTCCGGCCGAACATCGTGCTCGCCGGCTGCGACGCGCCGCACGCCGAGGACGAGATGCGGCGCCTGGACATCGGGACGGCTCGACTCGCCTATGCCGTACGGGCGACGCGGTGCGCGGTGCCGATGGTGGACCAGCTCACCGGGCTGCGGGCCGGTCCCGAACCGATCCGTACGCTCGCGGAGTACCGGCGGGAGCCCGCGTACGAGAACAAGGTGAGCTTCGGCATGAAGGCGGCGGTCGTGCGGCACGGCACGGTCGCCGTGGGCGACGCCGTGGCGGCGACGACGGCGTCCGGCCCGGCTGCCTGACCTCGCCCTGCCCTGCCCCGACCGGTGTCAGCAGCGCGGCATCGGCTTGCTCCAGGTCGTCCGACTGGCGTCGGACACGTAGAGGTCGGAGAAGAGTCGGTGGAGGACGCGGGACGGGTACGGCATGGCGGCCCCCTGAACGGCCACGCGCCGCCGTCGTCACCGGAGTGACGACGGCGGGCCGGGGGTGGGGGCGGCGGCCGTGACGGTCAGCGTCCGTAGCGGATCAGCGCACGCACCATCCGGCACGTCGTGTCCGAGGGCGGGTGCACCCCGATCTGCTCCGCCGTCGCTCGTATCCTCGCGTTGTCCGCGGTCGCCGGGTGGTAGATGCCCGAGTCCAGCAGGGCGATCGTCAGCCGCATGGCCTTCAGGCGGCGGTTGTGCGTCACGTACCACTCGCGCGGCTGTCCGGCAGGCAGAGGCTTCCTCGTCGCCTGCGGGAAATCGGTGTCGGCGGGCTTCCTCATGAGTCTGGCTACAGCCATCGGCAACCTCCTGGGCACGGTGGCGGGACCATCCCGAACTACTGTTCATTCTACTGGCCGCCACTGACAATCCCCCCTGGCCAGAGGGTGTTTGAGGGGTTGGTGAGCGGTACCGTGGCGGGATGGAGATCTGGATCGATCCGGCCTGTTCCAAGTGCCGCAACGCGGTGAACCTGCTCGACGCGGAAGGCGCTTCGTACACCGTCCGCCGCTACCTCGACGAGGTGCCGACCGAGGACGAGATCCGCGCGGTCCTCGGTCGCCTCGGGCTGGAACCGTGGGACATCACCCGGACGCAGGAGGCGGAGGCGAAGGAGCTGGGGCTCAAGGAGTGGGCGCGAGAGGAGAGTTCGCGCGACCGGTGGATCGAGGCGCTGGCGCGGCACCCGAAGCTGGTCCAGCGGCCGATCATCACGGCGGACGACGGCACGGCCGTCGTCGCGCGGACGGAGGAGGCGGTACGGGACGCGCTGGGGCGCCACTGAGCGAACGCGCCGCAGGGTGGGGCCCGTTCCCAGGTGGTTGAGCGGCCGGGCCACCTGGGGAACAGGTGGCTGAGCAGCCGGGCCGGCGGCGGGCCCCGGGCGGCCGGGGCGGCCCTCCGCGCTGGGGCTCTCTCGTACCGCCGTGGGCCTTAACGGGCGCCGCAGGTACGGGTGACGGGGATCGCGGCCGGGTTGCACGCCGTACTGGACCTGCCGCCGGGAACGGAGCGGGCGGTGGTGAAGGCGGCGGCCTGGCAGGGGCTCGCCGTCGAGGGGCTGGCCGCCTTCCGCCGGCCCGGCGGCCCGGGCGAGGAGACGGACGGGCCCCGGGACGAACTGGTCGTCGGGTACGCCACCCCGCCCGAGCACCTGTACGCGGGAGCCCTGGACGCGCTGTGCCGCGCGCTCCCGCCGACGTGAGCCGCTCCCCGAGCCGACCCGAGCCGGCCTCCCGCCGACCCGAGCCGCGCTCCCGCCGACGTGAGCCGCTCCCCGAGCCGACCCGAGCCGGCCTCCCGCCGACGCGACGCGGACTCCCGCCGAGGTGACGTGCGGCAACCCGGATCACCCCTCCCACCTGGCTCAACCTTAAGAAAAGTTAAGGAAGTTGCGGGTGAGGAGTTTGAGTCGGACCGCTGGCCTACTCGTACGTAGGGGCACACGGAACCGACCCGACAGGAGTCCCACGTGTCCCGCAAGAAGACCCTCACCGGTAAGAAGAAGATCGCTCTGCTCGTCGGCGCAGCAACCGTCGTCGGCGGTGGGGCTTTCGCGATGACCGGCACCAGCCAGGCATCGGTCGCCTGCGACGGGCTCGTCACGGCCCTGCAGAACAACGAGCGGTTTATCTCCGACCAGCGCGCCAACCCGGACGCGCAGTCCGAGGCGCGCATCGCCAACCGGCAGGCCGTCATCGAGGAGATCAAACGCAAGCAGGCCGCATCGGGTTGTGAAGTCGGCACAGGGGGCGGCGAGGCGGCCCAGCCGCCCGCGCAGCAGCCCCCGGCGCAGGAGCAGCCGCCCGCCGAACCGCCGGCGGAGGCTCCGCCGGCCGAGGCGCAGCCGCCCGCGAACGGCGGCGGCGAGGAGGCCGGCGGCGGTGACGCCGGAGCCGTGGGCGAGGTCGTCTGCGCCGGTTCGACCGTGACGCTGTCCGGCGAGGCCGGGGAGCCCGCCGCCTCCAGCAACCAGTTCCCGATCGGCACCACGCTCAAGGTGACCAACCTCGACAACAACAAGTCGACGACGGTGAAGGTCGCGTCCACCTCCGGCAGTTGCGCGTTGCTGAACAACGCCGCCTTCGAGCAGGTGCGGGAGCCGGGCAAGTTCCTGATCCGCAAGGCGCGCATCGAGCGCGTGGGCTGACCCGGCACAGCCCGGGCCGGTGCCCGTCCGTCCTCCGGAGCTCTCACTCGAGGCGTCCACGCGCTGCGGGTGACCGGGAGGTCTGTTCCGCACTCACGCGGTGGGGGCTGCCCGCCCCCGCCTCCGGGAGCAGCGCCCCGTGCGGAACGGGACAGGCGGACGCGGCACCGCCCGGGCCGGCGCGAGGGTGAACCCGTACGCGCCCACCGGACGAGCCGCGGTTCGCCACCCCCAACGAGCCGCGGCTCTCCGCCCGTCAGGTCCCCCCACGGGAGCCGCGCTTCCCCTCACGGGCGGGGCAGCTGCGCCTCGGCCTCGGCGAGGATCTCGGTCAGCCGCAGCCCGAACGCCAGGTCACAGCTGTGCGGCCGTCCCGTGCGCGCCGACTCCATCAGCGCGTCCAGCGCCGCCCGGAACGACCCGACCGCGTCCCCCCACTCCGGCATCAAGGCCGTCCCCGGCTCGCCCACCAGCTCGATGCTCACGCCCGACGCCCTCACCGGCGCGCTCAGCCCCAGGGTCGCCGTGCTCGAAGCGCCCGACGCGTGCCGCAGCACCAGGTGCACGGTGTCCTCCGGCCCCCGGGCGGCCGTCACCCGGGTCACGTCGCCGAGCACCGGGATCAGCACGGACAGCACATGCGGGCCGATGTCCCACAGCCCGCCCCTCTCGCGCCGCCAGGGCGAGGCGGCGTACGGGCTGTCGCTGTCGTGCGCGAACAGCGAACCGAGCCACCGCGCATGAGCCGTGTACCAGCCCTTCGCCGCGGACCGGTCCTCGATCCAGACCGCGGTCTCGGCGGCGAAGCGCAGCGTGCAGAACACCACGGACGCCACCCCGGCCCGCTCCGCCGCGTCCGCCGTGGCCCGGGCGGCGGCCACATCCGTCGCCACCGGCTTGTCCAGCAGCAGATGGCAGCCGGCCTCGGCGGCCCGCGCGGCGAGCGGCGCCTGGATGTCGGGCGGCAGGGCGAAGGCCGCGATGTCGCAGGAGGCGAGAAGCTCGTCGACGCCGTCCTCTCCGGTGTACGCGGCCGTGCCGTGCGCCGTGGCGATCACCTCGGCGGCCTCGGGCCGCCTCGCCCACACTCCGGCGAACTCGACACCGGGATGGGCGGCGATGGCGGGCGCCTGGGTGCGCTCGGCCCACGGGCCTGCGCCGAAGAGTCCGATACGCGGCTGCTTCGCGGGGGTCGTCATGCGGCCCAGTGTGCCCGGCGGAGAAAAATTCCGCGGGGACGCGCCCCTGTATACGACGCTTCTCGTCTCGACCTGTTGCGGCTCGATCCGCGTGGCCGGGCGCCGGATCCGCGTCGCGGACGAGCCGGGGCGCGAACGCGGACGGGGCCCGGCCGCAGGGGGTGGAGGGCCGCTCACCGATGTCCCGAAAGGTCCGGCAGTCCGGCGTAACACGGGGTTCACAGTCGGGCAACGGCCGGGAAATCGCGTCTTGCCAAGCTGCGCGGCATACCGCTGGACCCGCAAAGGATGAGGCCCGTGACCTTCAAGGCTGAGTACATCTGGATCGACGGCACCGAGCCGACGGCCAAGCTTCGCTCCAAGACGAAGATCCTCACGGAGGCCGGCGGCGAGCTGCCGATCTGGGGCTTCGACGGGTCCAGCACCAACCAGGCCGAGGGGCACGCCTCCGACTGTGTGCTGAAGCCGGTCTTCTCCTGTCCCGACCCGATCCGGGGTGGCGACGACCTGCTGGTGATGTGCGAGGTCCTCAACACGGACATGACACCGCACCCCTCCAACACCCGGGCGCAGCTGGCCGAGGTGGCCGCTCGGTTCACCGCGCAGGAGCCGATCTTCGGGATCGAGCAGGAGTACACGTTCTTCAAGGGCAGCCGCCCGCTCGGCTTCCCGGAGAGCGGCTTCCCGGCCGCGCAGGGCGGCTACTACTGCGGTGTCGGCGCGGACGAGATCTTCGGCCGTGACGTCGTCGAGGCCCACTTGGAGAACTGTCTCTCGGCGGGGCTCGGGATCTCCGGCATCAACGCCGAGGTCATGCCCGGCCAGTGGGAGTTCCAGGTCGGCCCGCTCGCCCCGCTGGAGGTCTCCGACCAGCTGTGGATCGCGCGCTGGCTGCTCTACCGCACCGCCGAGGACTTCGAGATCTCCGCGACGCTCGACCCGAAGCCGGTGAAGGGCGACTGGAACGGCGCCGGTGCGCACACCAACTTCTCGACCAGGGCGATGCGCGAGGGCTACGACGCGATCATCACCGCCTGCGAGTCGCTGGGCGAGGGCTCCAAGCCGCTCGACCACGTCAAGAACTACGGCGCCGGCATCGACGACCGGCTCACCGGTCTGCACGAGACCGCCCCGTGGAACGAGTACAGCTACGGCGTCTCGAACCGCGGCGCCTCGGTGCGCATCCCCTGGCAGGTCGAGCAGGACGGCAAGGGCTACATCGAGGACCGCCGCCCGAACGCCAACGTCGACCCGTATGTGGTGACCCGTCTGCTGGTGGACACCTGCTGCACGGCCCTGGAGAAGGCCGGACAGGTCTGATCCCGCTCGTCCGCACCAGGGGCGCCCGCCGGTACCGGCGGGCGCCCCTCGCCACGGCCCGTTCACCACGGCACAGGCCGCCGGCCGCTTCGGGCTGGGCGTGGCCGTGACCGACGGTGCGCTGCACCGGCTGGCCGCGAGCG
>NZ_JBEOSJ010000051.1:0-16782 GCF_040302905.1 Streptomyces sp. NPDC096193
GGCCAGATGCTCCACTCGTCGCATCGGCACCATCGTCCAGGCCATCCACACCCTCATGACCTGCACGTATTCAGGATGAAAGAGGTTCACTGAGCGTTTTCAGAGTGGCCACCGATCGGGTGGCGGTGGCAAGGGGCACAACGCACGAGGCACCCGTGCCGTTGAGGGGAGATGTTCGACGTCTCAACTCATCAGCGCAGGTGCCTCGTTGGTTCCCTATCCTGCCGCACTCGACCTGCCTCATGCGCTGGTCGAGTGGGTCACCATGCTCGTCGTCACCCGCGAGGGTGACCGCCGCTGCAAGCTCCCGCCGCACCAACGCGCGCTCGTCGCTCTGGTGTACCTCCGCAAGCACGACACCCTGGCCCAGATCGCCGCGGCCTCCGGTATATCGGTCGGTACCGCCCACGCCTACACCGCCGCGGTGATCGACCTCCTGGCCGACCGGGCGCCGGGCCTGCTGAAGGTCCTGCGCGAGACCGGTCCGGAGTACGTTCTGCTCGACGGGACGCTCGCCGAGTGCGACCGAGTCGGCGACGGACGGGCCGACTACTCGCACAAGCACCGCCGCCACGGCGTGAACATGCAGGTCGTGACCGACCCAGTCGGCCAGATCCTATGGATCTCACCGGCCCTGCCGGGCCGGTGTCATGACCTGACCGCGGCACGCACCCACCGGATCATCCGGATCTGCGAACGCCAGGGCGTCCCCGTCCTGGCCGACCGCGCCTACACGGGCGCCAGCCCCTGGGTCACCACCGGGCGCAGACGCCCACCCGGCGGGCAGCTGACCCCGACACAGCAGACGGTCAACCGGGCACTGGCCACCTCCCGAGCACCCGTCGAACGCGGCATGGCACAACTCAAGTCCTGGCGGATCTTCCGAAGATCGCGATGCAGCCCGAATCGAATGACGTCAATCGCCAAAGCAGTCCTCACCCTGGAGAGGCAGCGCTGAAAACGCTCAATGAGTCGCCAGAGCAAGTACAGCCGGTCTCCCGCGACGAAGTCGAGGAAGACGGCGGTCTGCTCCGGGGTCCAGACCATGACCGGCGACGGCCGCTTGCCGGTCTCCTGCCAGCGAGCGATGCGCTCCTCGGTCCAGACGAGGGCCTTCGGCTTGGTACCAGGCAGCAGCTCGACGTGAGCGGCCGGGTTGAAGGCGGGCATGACCTGCTGAGCGATGGCGACGTTGAGCGCGGCCCGGAGCGTGTCGCGGATGTGGGGCTGGGTGTTCAGCCCGGTGACTCGACGGAACGGCGGCATCGCGTCGAGCTGTGCGCGGAACCACTTCCGGCGCGCCCGGTTCTCGGCTCCCTTGTTCGGGGTGGCCTTCAGCTCGTCGGCGACCGCGCGTCGCTGGGCATTCTGCTCCTGGATCTCGATGTTCCGCTCGTTGATGGCGTCGAACATCTTGTCGATGTGGTGGACTCGGAGCTTGTCGAGGCGAAGGTGCCCGAGGTGCGGCTTGAGGTGGACGCGGATGTCGCATTCGTAGCGCGACGCGCCGCCACGGCGCAGACGTTTCCGCCCGGCCAGCCAGGTGTCGAGCCACTCCCCGACGGTGGTCTTCGAGTTGAGCGACTGACCCGTCTGGAACCGGCGACGGGTCTCGTCGTAGTCCGGCAGAGGGGTCTTCTCCTTGACGCAGTCCTCCAGCAGGTCGCTGATCTGCGTCCTGCCCCAGGCGTCGTCCTCTTCGGGAATCGCCATGAGGGCGCGGACCTTGCCCAGCTCATCCTGGGCCTTGGTGGAGGTCTCGAAGCCGCCACGACGGAACCGCCGTCGTCGGCCGTCCTGGGCGGGGTCCAGCTCCTGGAACACTCCGAAGGTCCCGTGCCGTCGCGACTGGAGCTTCGGGCACGACGCCCCGAGGTCCTTGCCGGTCTCGGGGTCAGTGCACCGGCACCGTCGCGTGATGGTGCCGTTCTTCATTCACGCTCCTCGGCCTCGGGGTGTATGTCGGGCTCGTCGACAAAGGCGAGTCGGTCAGGAAGGGCCGGAGGGGTGAGGCCGCGCTGGCGCATCCGCTCTCGGTACGCGCGCAGCTCTTGGGCGTCCTCGAAGGCGTGTGCCTCGTATCCCTCGGCCCGCTCAAGAAGCGTGGTTCGGCGACTGCGGTCCAGAGTGGTGCTGGCTACTCGTCGCCGCTCCTGCGCCAAGTCGTACGAGGACATCGACGCGGCAACGAGGTCGCCATGGTGTCGGAAGCTGTCGAGCACGTCCCGGGGCGAGCCCTCGGGGGCCGCATCATCCAGAGGTGTCTCACCGGTGAACCACGCGACCGCGTCCCAGGTGGACAGCTCGCGGCCCGGCAGTACCTCGACCGCCGCCGAAGAACCGAGCGGGAACAGCAGGGTGACCGGCGGGACGTCCAGTACGTCGGCAAGCATGACGACGTCCGCCACGCTGACGCTCGTCTTGCGTCCGGACTCCAGGTTCTTGAGCGAGTGCTCGGTGATTTCCGGCATGCCGCGGGCCGCGCCGGACGTGCGACCAGAACAGCGGGGTCAGACCGCGCCGGTCGGCGGGTGTGAGGAGGTCCGCCCACTCCGGTTCGCCGAGGACGTCCTGGAGCATCAGGGTGTTCACGTACACCAGGGCCGATTGCAGAATCCGCAGGCACAGCACGAACATCTCCTGCTCGTCGCGCCGGTTCGAGGCGATCTCCCCGCCCTTGCCGTAGGCGATCACAGAGTTCGCGCCGTTGGAGGACTCCATCACGTTCAGGCCCTCCTCAATCTCCCGCTGAAGGTGGGAGGCGTTGCGGGTGAAGCGGCGGAGGATCGCCTCGGTGGAGGCCGTCCGGGTCCGGACCGCGGTGGCGTGCTTGAACATCTGGCCGTACTGCTGGGCGATGAGTTCCCAGCGGATGGGGCGGGACAGCGCCGGCGTCAACTTCGGGTAGGCGTCCGGCTCGCCGCCCGCCGGCCGCTTGTTGATCCGCTTGATGCGAGGCAGCAGGTTGAAGTTCGGGAGGCTTCGGATGCCTGCTGAGAGGCGCTTGGTCGAGCAACGCGCCCATTCCGACACGTCTGTTCTGCTCGCGGCGGCTGTCGTGCTCCGGCCGTGCGCCGCGCACAGCCCTGGAAGGGCATGCGGCCGCTGTGCGCGTGCCGACGCCCGGGGCGGGGCGCCGGCAGGCTCCGGCGTTGATCAGCAGGAGACGGGGTGATGGGTCGCTGCCGTCGACCAGGGGGCCGATGTCTCTTTCGCCTCACACGCGCGGGGATCCGGCGCCGGTGGTCTCCGTGGGGAGCGGTGTTGCGGTGAAGACGGAGTCCGGGTCGACTGCGGACTTCACGGCGAGCAGGCGTTCGGTGTTCGACCCGTAGGAGTTCGCTATCTGGTCGGGAGTTTCCGGCCCCAGGAAGTTCACGTAGCCGCCCGGCAGGGAGAACGGTTCGAGGGCTGTGTGAGTCTCTTCCAGCCAGCGCAGGTGCGAGGACTTGCCGTCGCCACTGCCTGTGTGTTCCTTGCCTTCGCCGTTCTCCCACATGGAGATCAGCTCGACCATGAGGTGCGGTTCACGTCGGCCGAAAGCTGTGGAGCCGAGAGGCGGGCGGGTGGCTGCACCGTGGAACTGGTGCCACACGATCGCGGAGAACGGTGAGGTGAACTCCTGGGCGGCTCGGTCCAGGACGGTCGCGATGGAGCCCGTGACGCTCTGGACGGTCCGTGTGCGGATCGCGCCCATGCGCCCGGGTGGGAACATGGCGTCCGTCGCGGCCAGCGTCGTGGAACGGGCGACCGGTCCGACCTCGGCGAGCACGGGTGTACCGAGTCTGGCCAGGGTGCGTACCGGCCCGTTCTTGGCGTTCCCCACCTCCGGATCCCCCGACCAGGTCGGCGCGACGTACACCGTCGGCTTGCCGTCCGGGCCCGGAAGGAACCCCGCGTCCACCGTCAGCTCGTCGGGACTGTCCTGAAGGATCCCGCCGAGGTCAGCCAGGATGCCGGCGCTGTGGTCGATCGGGTACAGGATGGTTCCCGAGACCACGGTCGGTACGGGGTGCAGACGGATCCGTGCCGAGGTCACGACACCGAAGTTGCCGCCGCCGCCGCGCAACGCCCAGAAGAGGTCGGGATGATGTTCCGCGTCGGTGTTCACCCGTGAACCGTCGGCCAGGACGACTTCGGCGCCGAGCAGGTTGTCGGCTGCTAGGCCGAACTGGCCCAGGAGGGGACCGTACCCGCCGCCGAGCGTGAGGCCGACCATGCCGACGGAGCCCGCCGTTCCGGTGACGGCGGTCAGGCCCGCCCGCTCGCCGGCCGAGACGACGTCGGACGAGAGCGCCCCGCCACCCACCGTCGCGTAAAGGTGGTTGACGTCGACCTGCACGTCCCTCATGTCGGTCAGGTCGAGAACCAGTCCCCCGGGGCGGAACGCCCGGCCCCAGAAGTCGTGACCCCCGCCACGCACGGAGAGCGGCACTCCGTGGTTGCGAGAAGCGCGTACTCCGGCCTGCACGTCAGCGGTGCTCGCGCACCGCACGACGACCGAAGGGCGGACATCGACCGCCGCGTTGAACAGCGTCACGGCTCGTGTGTATTCCGGTCCGCTCGTAAGCACACGGCCTGCAGGAATGTGGGACTTCAGCTCAGCCAGGAAGGCGGTGCTGACTGTTTCGTGGGCATCAGCGTCGGTAGGGGACTGCATGATCACTCCTGTGTGTCACTCATCGGGTGCGGCTGTCGAGGGCGCAGTGTGGATGCGATGGCAGGGTCGGTTCCGTAGCGCTCTGCCGGTTCGGCGAGGGCGTTCCGGGCGTTCCGAACCGCCGGACGGGCGGCGGTGTGTAGGGGACGGTGCTCGGTGCCCTGAACGCATCAGGAGGAGGGCGCGTCGAGTTCGGTGCACTGCTGGGCGAGGACGGTGGCCATGTCGGGCAGCAGAACGGCCACGGGGTCGTGGGTCAGCTCCGTCATGCGTAGGCGCCCCCCGTAGGTAGCGACACCCAGGACGTGTTCACCGGCCAGTTGGGTGGTCTGCGCCGGCCCCCACAGAGCGGTGAGACGGGCGCGGCCGTGTGCCCGTGCCTCGACCACCCCGAGATTGGTGATCTGGATGTCGGCGGCGGTGACAACGGTCATCATCGCCTCGGCCTCTTCGGGTGTGGCGGGCGGCTGCTGGGCCAGCGCCTCTGAACCGGCCTTGAGTACCTGCGGTGCGCGCTGGTATTCCAGGGCCTGGTGATGGTGCTGGGCCAGTTTCCAGAAATCTTCGGCCTGGGATGCCTCGCTGATTGTCCGCGCTCCGGCGAACCGGTTGGCGACGGCGTCGGGTAGACCTGCGGCTCGGCGCAGGTCGATCGGGCTGAGCACCCTCACCCGGGTGCGGCCCGCGCGGTGGAAGACGGTGCTTGCGGCAGCGCACAGTGCGGCGTGCACGGAAACGCCCTCCGTGCGGCAGCGGGTCACGAGCCGTGCGGTCGGACCGCGTTGCAGGGCCAAGGCAGAGACGTGCGGTGCCCGTCCCGAGAACCGGGTCAGCTCGCCGGGCGCGTTCATCAGCTCGTCCTGGGGCGGCCCTACGGGAGGCGATGCCGCGTCGAGAGCCTGCAGGAGGGCCTCCTGGGAGGGCGGCACATCCTGCCCCGGGGCCAGCCGGCCGCCCTCCTCATCGCCGTCGAGGGCGGCGACGAGGTCCGCCACCACCCGCATACCGCCGGTGCCGTCAGTGATCTGGTGAGCGAAGGTCAGCACGATGACGCTGCCGGTCTCCGCGGGAATCAGTACGGTCCGCACCAGAGGGCCGGGCTCCGGCGCGATGGGGCGCGTCTGCTCACCAGCCACAACCGCCTGCCAGGGCGTTCCGTCGGTGGCTGTTTCGATGCTGATCGGGGCATCTGCCCAGCGGTACCGGGCCTGGTGGGCTCGGCGGTCGACCGAGACGCGGAGCAGCGGGCGCTGTGCCTGCACCTTCTGCAGTGCCCTCGTCAGCGTCTGCTCGGAGACCTTACGGTCGATTTCGGCGACCAGGGAGAACTGGACAGGGTTTCGGCGCATATAGAGATCGATGGTCCGCTCGAAAGCTCCGAGTTCCCTCGCTGTCTCTGCGTGCGTGGGGCTGATCGACATGGAAGGATCCCTTCTCCGCTGATGTGACGGAATCGCTAAGTGGACGCGCCCCGGCGAGGCGGGAGTTCGGACTGCTCCTGAGTGATCGTCTCGGCCGGCGGGCTCTCCACCAGGTGCTTCGACGTCTTGCGGAAGGCCCAGGCGACGACCAGCGCGGCTACCACGGTGAGGGGGGTGCCCATGGCGATCTTCGCGAAGGCGAGCCAGCCGGTGGCGTCGTGCACGTAGAGCCACTGCTTCACCACGAACCGGGCTCCGAGGACGCTCGCCACTGCGAGTGTGGCTATGTCGTGTGCCCGCAGAACCTGACGGTCCACGCGCCAGGCGTGCGCGCCCCCGTGCAGGAGGTTCCACGCCACGCCGGTCAGGGGGCGACGAAAGAGGACCGAACCGAAGGTGGCGAGGAAACCTGCGAAGGCCACCCAGATACCCAGCAGGAAGAAGTCCTTGGCGGAACCGGTGAGCGCGACGATGCCTGCCGCGACCAGAACGCCGGTCAGGCTGCCCGAGGCGGCGAGAAGACGTTCCCCGCGCACCAGCCGGGCCACGGTGAGCACCACGCCGGTTGCCACCGCCGCGATCACGGCTGCCTTCGTCGACAGCAAGGCGAGTGCGATCACGAACACCACGACCGGGACGGTCGAGTAGACGAAGCCGGCTGTGCCGCCCATGGACTCGAGCATGGGCGAACCCGGGACGGGGGACGGCGTGCTTGTGTCGCGCCGGTCGTGAGTTGGGGAGGGGGCGTGCTTGCCTTCTAGTTGGGTCATAGATCACTCCTGGTCACGGGCTGCGGTTGCAGCGTCTCTCGGGGATTTCTCGTCGCGGTCCTACTGCGGTTCAGGCGCTCCAGCCGCCTCCCACGGCCCGGCTCGCGAGATAGGAGTCGCGCAGCGCCTTGCGCAGTCCGGGGACGAACGCGTCGAAGCGCGCCGCTTGCGTCCTGAGGGCGGACTTGTGGGTGCGGCGGTCTTCCTTGCTCCACACCGAGGTGAGCTCCAGCTCGACCGCCAGGACTGCCATGGCCAGTTCGTCCGTCAGGTCCTCGGCGGGAGTACCGTCGAGAACGGTCGCGCGCACCCGGTCCTGCAGGGCGCGCACCAGGTCCGGGTGCACCACGGTGACCCTCTTGGTGGACACGACCCCCAGCCTCTTCTTCCGTTCGATGGCGACATCCCCGGAGGCGAGCAGCTGGTCGCGGACCGGGGTTTCGGCTGTGTGCGCCTTGTTGTGCAGGAACTTGAGCCAGCCCTTGGGCTTGTCCTCGGGCAGGTCGGACCAGACCGAGGCCGTGAACGGATCGTTCGGCGGACTGCCGGGGAGCCATCGAACCTTCCCTCCGGTCGCGTCCAGCAGACCCCCGCGGGCCAACTCGGTCATCGCTCCGGCCCGCAGCAGCTGGCCGCGCCCCTGAATGTTGTCGAGCTGGAACTTCTCCTTCTTGACGGTGTAGCAGAGCATGTACAGCTTCTGAGCGAGAGTCGTGGGCATCGTAACTCCCCCAGTGTGTAGCCGAAGTGAGCAAGAATTACTATCGCCGATAAGGGAGTGGAATGCGCGCAGTGGAAGGGCTCAGCGATCTCACCCTCCCTTCCTTCAATTCCTGTCAAGGGTTAGATGGAGCGAATTGAGAGTTCGTCCATCTGTCCGGGCGTAACCGCTGCGCTCTCGTCGCTGGTTTGCGTTCCAGCGGGTCTCCTACCTCCGGTTCGAGCCGTGAAACTGGTGACGTTACGGCATAGTTCTGTGCGCCTTGGAGAATGGATATTTCGGGACCTGTTGCACGGTGCGCGCCGAGACCACCGTCGTGACAGAGGCGTGACCGGCGTCTGCCTGGCGCCTGGGGGCCGTCCGGACAGGACGTGCGGGAAGCCCAGTGCGCGCAGCTCTGACCGTTCTCGCGTCGGCCTCCCGGTGGATCCTGGTCGTCCTGCTGGGCCGGTCCCCCGAGCCGGCGTGGGCCGGGGGTCGCGGTGGTGCGGAGACTGGAGTTGACGCCAGCGAAAGGTGTGCTGGACGTGCGGTAGCACCCGTGGGAGAGACCGTTGGTGCACCCGGAGTCGCCGGTGACGGGGCGATCTCCCCCCTGAACTGGCCAGGCGGTGGTGAGCTGTGAGCGGAGTGGCGACGAGGGCAAGGCGCGGGTTTTTCTTTTTCCTTTTCGACCTGCGCCGTCAACCGCGGATCACATCGCCGAGACCGCCTCGGTTGTGAGCGGTGGACTTATTCTCTGCCCGCTTTTGCGGCGCTTCAGTTAACCGAGCCTGGCGGGAATTGCGGGCGAGTGGTTGCGGGCGTGTCCGTTTTGCACACCGTGCCGTCGGCGGGGTGGGTGCCGCGGATGAGGGCGGCGTCAACTGCGCTGCTGACACACGAGTTGATGCCGTAGGAGCCGTGTCCGACTCCTTCACGCGTGAGCAGGACCGCGGAGTCCAGGGTCCGGGTCATGCTCTCGGCCTCTGTGCGGTCAGCGGCGCCGAGGTCAGCAAGGGCCAGGTGCTCTGGTCGCCAGCCAGGGCTCGGGTGGTCTCCAGGGCCATGGCGCCGTCGAGCTCGCCGCCCGGGGTGGCATCCCCCTTGGCACACTGCGGTCCCTTCGGCGCGGCAGGTCTTGAACCAGGCGTTGAAGGTCCGTTCGCTGGCCACGGCGACATCGTTCTGGAGGGCAGGGAGTTACCGAACCACTGGTTGGTGTCGACGGGCGCGTCGAGCACCATCCGGCGGACGCGGTGAAGGAAAAGGGTGGCGTACAGCAGGCCGACCACGGTGCCGTAGGACAAGCCGTAGTACATGATCCTGTCCTCGCCGAGCGCGGCGCGGACCTGTTCGATGTCGCGGGCCACGTTGTCGGTGGAAAGGCTGGCCAGTAACTTCTTGTTCTGGTGCTTGGCGCAGCCGTCGGTGAACGCGGCGGCATCGGCCAGCAGTCGCGGCAGAGGCTTGCCCTCGGGGATCGCCGGGGCGAAGGAGGTGCCCTCAAGGCCGCTGCGGAGATGATCGCTGAGGATGTAGCGGCGAAGCTGGGCGTGCGAGCTGTCGGCGCGCGTGCGGGAGTGAGCATCGGCTCGCCCGGACCGCACCCTCTCACGTTCTCCCCTGTGCCGGGCCGCCGTTGCGTCATGGTTTTCAATGGGGCTCACGACGTGACCGCGTCGGCAGCACCGGACGGTGGGGGAGATTTCGATCATGGCATGGAGCACCCGGGAGATGGCGGAGCTGGCCGGCGTCAGCCTCAGGGCCGTACGGCATTACCACGACATCGGTCTGCTCGATGAGCCGGAGCGCCGCTCCAACGGATACAAGCAGTACGGCGTCAGTCACCTCGTCCGGCTTCTCCGGATCAAGCGCCTCACCGCTCTGGGCTTCTCCCTCTCCCAGATCGCAGACATGGACGACCATCCGGATTCGGACCCCGATCCGCGTGATCTGCGGGCTCTCGACGCTGAGCTGGCCGCCACCATCGAACGCCTGTTACACGCCCGTGCGGAGGTGGGCGCCCTCCTGCGCGGACGCGCTGCGAGCGATCTTCCCCTCCGCTTCGCCTCCGTGGACAAGACCGCCGAGCTTCCTGACGCGGACCGCTCATTCGTCACCGTCCTCGGCACGGTCCTCGGACCCAGTGGGATGGACGCCTATGCCGACTTGCTCCATCAGGAGCCGCAGCCGGTGGCACGCGAACTCAACGAAATTCCCGCCGATGCAGACGAACTGACCCGCCAGAGCCTCGCCGAGCGTCTCGTGCCTTACGTCCGAGGTCTCCGGGCCCGCCATCCCGGGCTCGGCGACCTCGCCTCAGACGCCCCGCGCGGCCGGCAGCACACCGCCCGCACCATCGCCAAAGCCATCAGCGATCTCTACAATCCGGCCCAGGTGGACGTCATGAAGCGGCTCGACGGGCTCCTGTCCGATGGGGATACCCCACGGTGACCGCTCCTCTCAGGCCGTTTCGTGACTCGGTGAGTGGGGCCCGGTGCGCGTCCGATGGTGTGACGAGTAGACGAAAGAGTCGTTGCCACGGCCTTTACTGCCTGGACATCAGCGAACCGTAGTCCGCGCGGTCCACTGCTGACTGCCTTCTTTTGTAGGTGGTTACGACGCCGGGCAGACGACACAGATGCGGTGCTCGCCTGCCCGGCGCCGTCCTCACTGCTGGCCGTCGCTCTCGCTCCCTGAGGCATCGTTCTCGACGAGGATGGTGTGGACGCGTCGCAGCACGTCGAGGTGGGCGCGGTTGTGGAACTCGACCAGTGCGTGCACGGCGACCGACTCCGCAACAGCCCTTTCCCGATGCGAGGCCAGCCCCAGGTCAGCCAGAGCAGGGTGGGCCCGGTGCTGCCGGCGGATTTCGGGTGCCATTCGCTCGGCCAGCCGCTGCCGTACGTCGTCGGGAGCGTCCTCGTCGAGCGCCGCGAACTCCGCATCGAGGTCGCCGCGAGGTCCCGAGAGCTGTTCTTGGAGGGCGGCCATCGCTTCGGGTGTGAGGATGCTGGAGTAGGCCATCAGCAGGGACCGCTGCGTTTCGGGCAGGTCGTCCGCAAGTGTTTTGAGGTCAGGGGGCATGTCGAGCGCGGTCCGGTTGTCCATGATGGCAGCCAGTTCCCGCCGCATCCGCTGCCGGCGTTCGATGTCCGCCGCGAGTTCGGAGTCCAGGTCCCGGAGGATTTGCCGCGCCTTCTCGTCACCGCTCTCGACCGAAGGGACATCCGCGAGGGCCACGCCGAGGTCGGTCAGTCTGCGGATACGCAGCAGGCGCACCAGATGGCTGACGCCATACCGCTTGTAGCCGTTGGACGCCCGTTCCGGCTCGTCGAGCAGGCCGATCTCGTGGTAGTGCCGGACGGCCTTCGCAGTCGTCCCCGCGAGTTCCGCCAGTTGACGGGTACTCCACGCCACCAGGAGCCCCCTCTCCAGGATCGTGCCCTGCTGCCATTGAAAACCCTGCCCCTGGGGCACGGTCAACTCCGGTCGGTTCCGCCCCGCCACCGGTTGACCGTGCCCCAGGGGCAGGGAGTGGGATGGTCGCGACCACGCCCCACACACCGTTATGCGGAGACTGGACATGAAACGACAAAGCAGTGTCGGCCGAAGCCTGGCCCTCCTGGCGGCCATCGGCCTGGGCGCGTCAATGACCACTCTGCCCGCCGCCGCCGAGGAGACGAAAACGCCTCAGGTGAAGTGGGGCCAGTGCCCCGACGACGTCGTGGCAGAAGCCGCTCCGACCGTACTGCAGTGCACCACCATGCCCGTGCCGCTGGACTACGCCCACCCGGAGGGCGAGCAGATCGACCTCACCGTCTCCCGGCTGGCCGCCGCCGACCCGGACAAGAGGCGCGGCCTCCTCATGCTCAACCCGGGCGGCCCCGGCGGATCCGGGCTGGCGCTGTCCGCGCTGCTGGTGGCCCAGGGCCTGCCCAGCAGCGTAACCGACCGCTACGACCTTATCGGCATGGACACCCGCGGGATCGGTCATTCCGCACCAGTCAGCTGCGGCTTCACCACAGACAGCCCCTACTACTCCAACATCCCGCCCTACGCGGTCGACGCCGCCGCGGTCACCGCACAGGCCAAGGTCGCTGAGCAGGCAGCCAAGCAGTGCGCGGACAACGACGACGGCGGCCGGCTGCGTCACCTCACCACCGCGAACGCCGCCCGCGACCTGGACCGGATCCGGGCCGCGCTCGGCGAGGAGAAGACCAGCTACCTGGGCTACTCCTACGGCACGGCTCTCGGCGCCGCCTACGCCTCGATGTTCCCCGAGCGCACCGACCGGATCGTGCTCGACAGCAACATCGGAGACACCCACCTCGACCGAGACGGCATGCGCCGATACGCGCTCGGCATGGAACAGACCCTGCCGGACTTCGCGAAGTGGGCCGCCCGCCGACACGACAGCTACGGACTGGGCCGCACACCCAGTCAGGTCCGGGCGTCCTACCTCGCCATCGCCGACAGGCTCGACAAGGCTCCCGTCGCGGGGATCGACGGCAGTCTCTTCCGGCTCCTGACGTTCGGCCACCTGTTCAAGCAGACGCAGTACCCCCAGCTGGTACAGACCTGGCAGGCGATGCTCGAAGGCGACGAGGCGGCGGCCCGCGACCTGTCGGCCGCCCCCAAGGAAACGGCGGACGGGGCGTTGTCGCCGAACGACAACGCCCTGACCGTGTTCCTTGCCGTCACCTGCAACGACGTGGAGTGGCCCGAGGGCATCAGCACCTACCGGCGCGGCGTCGCCGAGGACCGTGAGCGCTACCCGCTGTACGGCGCCGCCACCGCCAACATCACACCCTGCGCCTTCTGGCCGTACGCCCCCGCCGAACCGCCCGTGGAGGTCGACACCGAAGGCCCGCGCAACGTACTGCTTCTGCAAAACCGCAGGGACGCGTCGACCCCGCACCTGGGCGGGAAAATGCTGCGCGAGAAGTTCGGCGACCGCGCCCGGCTGATCAGCGTCGACGACAGCGGGCACGGCGTCTACGTTCTGGGCAAGAACTCCTGCGCGTTGAACACCACCACGCGCTACCTCGTCGAGGGCGAGATGCCCACGAAGGACACGTTCTGCCGAGCGGATTGACCACCGAACCCACTCCACCAGCAGCCGTCCGCCCTTGACGTGCAGACGCAGGACGGGTGACGGGGCTGACTGCCGAAGTGGCGCTGTGAGAGGTCACCAGCGGTTCGCGAAATCAGCAGTACGCCCTTCCGGCGCAGTATCAGGGCCGGTGGGTGGTGTAGCAGTGCATTCGGTCCCCGCTGCCAATGGCGCCGGGGCCCGAATACGTTTCGCGGAGTGGGCCTTGCGGCGTTTCTGGGCGGCCGCGCGTTGTAGAAGAGTGACAGTCGCCCTCGTGCCCCCGCCCAACGTGCCCGGCCCTCGTGGAGAGCCACGCGGCCTGACGGGGATGCGCGGTCGAGTGGCCTCGCCGGTGGACGGCCGGTGGACAGACGCCTTTGGACGGTGCAGCACGGGGTGGCACAGGCCAAGCTGCTGCACATGCTCTGATCAGGAAGAACGTCATGAGACAGCACAACAAGGCACCACCCGACATGATCGCTCGCGGTCTCGTAATGCGTAGGTCTCGGGTTCGAATCCCGAAGGCGGCTCTGTGGAAGCCTCAGGACTCACTCGCCGTGACCTGGGGCTTTTGCTTTTACCGGATGCGGGGATGACGCCGCGTGCGGGCCCCGCCACTGTCCATGGTCTCAGTCTTGGTCTCAGTGGGGGTTCCTGGCTGGGCATGAAGACGTCTCCTCGTGCAGCCCCGGTGATGCGTGGCGATTGCTGCAACGCACAGGAGACAGTGCCGACGTTCAGTCTGAGTTGCTGTGTTGACGCCGAGGGAAGGCGTCTCCGGTCGGCCAGTCTTTGGGCAGACCGAGGGCGGTATGGACGGGGTGAGCCGCGGGCCGGTGTGCGACGTGAAACTCGCCCAACTGTGCGGTTGCCCAGGTAGGGAATATGGGGGCAGGAAGCGACTTTGGGTCCGGGCTTTGCCAGAGGACGGGGGCGTTCTTCGTCCAAGTCCAGGGCGCTGGGTTGTCCACGATGAGCACGCCGTTGACCATGCTGTGCGCGTGGTCGTGGGTGGCAGTCCAGTAGCCGTCGAGCTTTCGGCCGAAGGTCGATCTGCCAGCGCGGACGTACTCGACCGAGGTTCCGTACAGCGCGGTCTCGGTGTCCTCATCTTCGGGGAAGGGGGCGGCATGGCCAACTGCCACGATGAACGGCAGCGCTAGGTCGCCGTACTTCCGACCCTTCTTTTTGACGGCGTCGAGCACGAGGTTCGATTCGTCGACCCATGCCGCAGGATGGATGCCGATTGTCCTGCTCGTCGGATCGCCTCGCCTGCCCGGGCTGCGAGGGATCGCCTCAAACGTGATGCCCCAGCCAGCCTCCAGCCAGGTGTGCCTGGGTAGCGGCATCTTTCGCTCGTACTCGGCGATGACTTGGTCAGGGTCCAGACTCGCCAACCACCGTGTCAGCTCATTCTTCAATCGCCTCTGTGGGGGCGTTGACGACCCGACGCTGTTGAGAGTGTAGGAAACGAAGAAGTTTGGACTCGGCACGCGATCGATGGCATCACTCAACTGAGGTGGGAGTGATGTAGCCACGGCGTCACCCAGGCGCTGGGCCGTCCAGATTGCCTCGACGACAAATTGATCTCCGCCGTGGGTGACCAGGAAGTCGGGGTTCTTGCCGTTCGTTCCTATCTGGTGCTCGATTTCCACGGTGCATCCAGAACCGAGCAGCAACTCGTGCAGGTACAACTCCCACAGCGCTGAGAAGACGTTGGTGTCGGAGTTTCGGTCCAGCAGCCGACTGCGCAAGCCGGGTTGAGCCTGGGCCGGGAAGTGCGACAGCCACTCGTTGATCACATCCCGAACCTGGTCCCAGAACGAGCCGGCGACCCTGTCGAGGAACTCGGCATCCGTCTCCGACGCTCGCTTCGGCGACGCATCAGCCCGATTCCAGTCCCTGTACACGACCATGAGCAACGATCATAGATCGCATTGCCGACCATCCCTATACATTTTCAGCTGCGCCGCAGTGGTCGCGCGGCTTCACCGCATGCCCTGCCGTGGTGCATGTACGGCAGGGCATGCTGGAGTTGGGACCGGGCCTCTTGCTCAGCGGATTCGGCGACCACGGCGAGCGCGCGCCACGCGGGTGTCCGTGTCCTCGGCTGGGGGTTTCTGGCTGGGCATGAAGGCGTCTCCCATGCGGCGCATGGCGTCCTTGGAGAGGTGAGATCTGCCCTTCACGTACCGGCGGGTCTGGCTGATCTGGGTGTGCCGGAGGATCTCCATGATCGTGGGCATGTCCACCCCGAGTTCGTTCAGGATCGTGCCGGCGGTGTGGCGGCTGCCGTCGTAGAGGCGGCGGTCATCGATTCCCGCTTCTTCGAGGAGTTCCTTGAATTCCTCCCAGTCCTGGCGGGGGTCAAGGGGCCGGCCGTCCGGGCGGGTGAAGACCAGCTTGTGTTCCTGCCACTCGTCTCCGGCCGCGATGCGCATTGCCTCCTGCTGCGTCTGGTGCTCGCGCAGGTAGGGGATGAACGGCGGCGGGATGGGCACGGCGTTTCTGCTCTTCTTGGTCTTCGGGCGAGTGAAGACCAGGCCCCCGCCCTTGCGGTCCGGGCAGACGCTCGCATGCCTTGTGCAGCCCTTCGGGCACGGCTTGGGGCACCCGCGCTTGTAGTTCTTGTGCGTCGTGCAGTCCAGCGTGCACGAAATGAATCGGTGCAGGCGTTCACCGCAGGCGTGGGGGTCCTGGCAGCCATGGCGCCATGTGAGCCGCTGAAGCTGCCACTGGGGGTGGAAAAGCTCGTTGTCGAGGTCGACGTACGGCCACCGCAGGCCCAGCGTCTCGCCCTGCCGGAAGCCCATGCCGACGCCGACGCACCACCGCATGAACGTGGGCCGCTTGGCGGCGGCCTTCAGTGCGAGGGAACGGCGGATCAGTTGAGGCAGGCGCCGGGCCAGGTGTCACGAACCCCCGTGGTCTCGTAATGCGTAGGTCTCGGGTTCGAATCCCGAAGGCGGCTCTGTGGAAGCCCCAGGACTCACTCGCCGTGACCTGGGGCTTTTGCTTTTAACGGATGCGGCGGCGCGCGCGGGAGCGGGCCGTGCGCCGGTCCCCAGTCTCAGTTCTAGTCTCAGTTGCGCGGTTAGGCGCCGGTTGCGGAGCGGGCAGGAACGCGTTCCCCATCCGGCGCATCGCGTCCTTCGAGAGATGCGAACGGCCCTTGACGTAGCGGCGCGTCTGACTGAGCGTTTTCAGAGTGGCCACCGATCGGGTGGCGGTGGCAAGGGGCACAACGCACGAGGCACCCGTGCCGTTGAGGGGAGATGTTCGACGTCTCAACTCATCAGCGCAGGTGCCTCGTTGGTTCCCTATCCTGCCGCACTCGACCTGCCTCATGCGCTGGTCGAGTGGGTCACCATGCTCGTCGTCACCCGCGAGGGTGACCGCCGCTGCAAGCTCCCGCCGCACCAACGCGCGCTCGTCGCTCTGGTGTACCTCCGCAAGCACGACACCCTGGCCCAGATCGCCGCGGCCTCCGGTATATCGGTCGGTACCGCCCACGCCTACACCGCCGCGGTGATCGACCTCCTGGCCGACCGGGCGCCGGGCCTGCTGAAGGTCCTGCGCGAGACCGGTCCGGAGTACGTTCTGCTCGACGGGACGCTCGCCGAGTGCGACCGAGTCGGCGACGGACGGGCCGACTACTCGCACAAGCACCGCCGCCACGGCGTGAACATGCAGGTCGTGACCGACCCAGTCGGCCAGATCCTATGGATCTCACCGGCCCTGCCGGGCCGGTGTCATGACCTGACCGCGGCACGCACCCACCGGATCATCCGGATCTGCGAACGCCAGGGCGTCCCCGTCCTGGCCGACCGCGCCTACACGGGCGCCAGCCCCTGGGTCACCACCGGGCGCAGACGCCCACCCGGCGGGCAGCTGACCCCGACACAGCAGACGGTCAACCGGGCACTGGCCACCTCCCGAGCACCCGTCGAACGCGGCATGGCACAACTCAAGTCCTGGCGGATCTTCCGAAGATCGCGATGCAGCCAAATCGAATGACGTCAATCGCCAAAGCAGTGAACCGCTCCGGGTCTGATGGAGGCTCGATTCCCTGAGAGGATCGAGTCATGGCACGTCCGTCCCCCTACCCTGCTGAGCTTCGTGAGCGTGCG
>NZ_JBEOSJ010000052.1:0-14510 GCF_040302905.1 Streptomyces sp. NPDC096193
GGCTACCAGGACCCCACCGGCCTCTACCACTACGCGGCCCGCTACTACGACCCCAACATCGGCCGCTTCACCCAACCCGACCCCTCCGGCCAGGAAAAGAACCCCTACCTCTACGCCGAAGGCGACCCCGTCAACCGCATCGACCCCAACGGGCTGTGGTCCTGGCAGGTCGGAGTCGAAGTCTGCGCCGGTGTCTGTCTCGGAGGTGGGTACGCACGGGATGACGCGGGCGAAGGTGGCGGCTTCTTCAATATCGGAGTCGGAAGCCCTGGCCTATCCGGAGGTTTTGAAGGCAGCACTGGTGACGCCAGTGCTGGTCCGTCCGCCTACGGAAAGTGCGCTGCGGGCTTCGGAACGCTGGGTGGGCAGTTGGCCCAGGGAGGCAGCTTGGCCCTGACCGGGGGCCTCGGAACCAAGGCCGCCACGCCCATGTGTTCTGGCGGCCTGCAAGTCCAGTTCTGACCCTGTCCCCAGGCGGCCTAAGGCCGCCTGGGGGACTTCTGTTTGGAGGCTGAACGTGAACAATGCCATTCTGATCGCGGCGGAGGGCAAAGAGCCCGTCACTGGCACCCTGCTCTACGTTCTCATCGGTATTGCCATCCTCTTCGCGATCATCATCGCAGTGCGGTTCTCCAAGAGAAGGTGACTCCCGATCGTCCGAGGGTGAAAGAGGCAGTATGGACAAGCAGACGGCAATAGGCATCGCAGCCATGGTGATGGGGCTGGTGATCATTCTCGCAAGAAGCGTCATCAGCAGCAAAGCAACGCAGCAGCGCAACGTATTCGGGCAGATGAACGCAGCCAGTCCTTCGCTTGGCCGAACCATGCCCCTGGTGGTGGGAGGCGCGATCCTGGTATGCGGCGTCCTCGTGCTCACGGGTGTACTCGGAGTCCAATGAGCTGCTCTCACGAGCAGACAGCCGGGTGAAGAATCCTTGCCCCTACGCTCAAGGCGACCCGTTAACCGATCCAATGGCTTCCGGGGCAGAGGGATCTGGCCCGGAAGCATTCATTGTTGAGTGCCGGAACTGCGAAAGTGGATCAGGTGAGTAATTCGCTGCAGCGTAAGGCGCGCATCAAGCGGATGATCAACATCCTTCGGGTAATGATCGTGGCCACTGTTGCCTTAGCCTCGCGCTTTCACGAGTTGGGGCGCCGAGGCTTGATCAGATAAGCAGAGAGCACCCCTGAACCGCAGCGATTGGACCTTCCTAGGGTCCTGTTGGCTGCACGGAAAGAGGCGCTCTCTAGGTGAAGCAGCCAATCGGGTTGTACCCACGTGGTCCTTGTGAAGGAGGGGGTTCCGTTACCGGGTCGGTGTTGTTCGCGAGTGGCTGCTCGGAACCGGTGTCTGGCTCAGACGGTTGGAACTGTGCCGCCGTCGATGACGTACTCCGCGCCCACAATGGATGAGGCTCGGTCGGACACGAGGAAGCCGACCAGGTCCGCGATCTCTTCCGTCGTTGCGAACCTTCCGATGGGAACCCCTCCGAGGGAATCCATCAGGCTCTGCTCCGCCTCTTCGCGGGTCAGCCCGTTGCCCTTGGCGAGCTGGTCGATGAAGCCGGCATACGCTCCGGTCTGAATCCCCCCGGGGCTGACGGCGTTTACTCGCACGCCTCGTGGGGCCAGTTCGTTCGCGAGACCCTTGCTGTACGTACGCAGGGCACCCTTCGCTGACGCGTACGGCAACGTCGCGTCGTGCAGCGGCATCTGACGCTGGATCGACGTGACGTGAACAACCACTCCTGATCCCGTCTCCACCATGGCCGGCAGCAGTGCTCGATCCAGGCGGACAGCCCCCAGGAAGTTCAGGTTGAGCTCCGCCAGCCAGTGCTCCTCGGTCGCGGCAGCGAACCCGCCGGCCGGGGTTGACGATCCTCCGACAACGTGCACCAGGATGTCCAGCGCACCTCCCTCAGAGATCTTCGACACCACAGCCTCTACACCGCCCACCGTGGAGGTGTCCGCCTCGATGAACCGGTCGGGGCGCTCGTAGCCGTCGGGCATCGTGCGTGCCGTGGTCCATACGTCGGCACCCATCTCTCGCAGTCTCTCTACGACGGCCTTGCCCGAGCCCTTCGAACCGCCTGTGACCAGTGCCCGGCGTCCGTTGAGACGATCGCGGTCTGAATTAGACATTTTTCTCTCCACTGAAGATTGAGGTGGTGCGGGTTGGGTCAGGCCGGGTGGTTGGCGATGACGAGTTCGGCGATGAGGTCGTCCCGCAGCGCGAAACGGTAGTCGAGCTCGGCGACGCCTCCCGGGAAGGTGCCTTCGAGCCGCACGGTTACCACCCAGTGGGTGTCATCGACGCGGTGAGCGCCGACCTGCTCGGTCGTGTATTTGAAATCGGACCCGGCGTCCCGCAGGAACGCGTGGGTCTCCTCCCGGCCGCGGAAGGTCTCGTCCTGGTCGACGATCACCGCGTCCTCGGTGAGAAACGACGAGGCGATGTCGGCGTCGTGGACGATGTGGGCGGCCAAGAACTGGCGCACGGTGGTCGGGAGCAGATCGGACGGAAGATCGGTGTGCTGTGTCATGAGCCCACCGTGTGACCTCGCGGCGCGGGAGAGTCAAGCCATGGACTCTCCCCCTGGGGGAGAGTCCAGAATGAGGGGATGCTGACCATTGGCGAGTTCTCGCGGCTGACCCACCTGAGCGTGCGGACCCTGCGCCGGTATCACGAGGCCGCCCTGCTGGAACCCGCCGTGGTGGACGAGACCACCGGTTACCGCTACTACGGCGTCGATCAAATCCCGACCGCGCAGGTCATCCACCGGCTCCGCGAGCTCGACGTCCCCCTGAACGATGTGCAGCAGATCCTCCGCACCCCCGACCCCGGTGTCCGGGCGGCGCTGGTCGCAGACCACCTGCAACGCCTCGAGGATGCGCTCGACCGCACCCGGGCCGCAGTCGTCTCGCTGCGCCGCCTGCTGCGGCCCGACCCCGCGCCCATCGACGTCGAGCTACGTGCAGAGACTGCCCGGACGGTCGCGGCGGTGGAAGCCGTAGTCGGGCATCGCGACATCGAGACCTGGTACGCAGGCGCGATGGCCGAACTGGAGGCGGCCGTCGGCACCGCCGTGAGCGGACCGCCAGGCGGCATGTACGACAACGCCCTCTTCGAGCAGGAGCACGGGCACGCGCTCGTCTACCTGCCGTCCGCTGTGCCACCTCGCACCGGACGCGTGCACCCCGTGAGTCTGCCGGCCGCGGAACTTGCGGTCACCACCCATGTCGGCGAGCACGACGGCATCGAGGTCACGTACGGCGAACTCGGGACCTGGGTGGTGGAGAACGCGATGTCGGTGGCCGGGCCGGTGCGGGAGGTCTACGTTGTCGGCCCCCGCGACACCAGCGATCCCGCTGCGTGGCGTACCGAGATCGGCTGGCCGGTCTTCCGTGTCACCTGAGGCGGTCAGTGCGGTGCGGAGTCTTGGAACGACGTGGCGCACACGTTGAGCCTCGCGCTCTCACGAGTTGGAGCACCGAGGCTTGATCAAATAAGCAGAGAGCACTCCTGAACTGCAACCATTGGACTCTTCTAGGGTCCTGTTGGCTGCACGAAATGAGGTACTCCCGGTGGAGAAGCGCTTCGGGTCGTACCCGCGTGTCCGCGTCGAGAGCGGCGGTCGGACGGTGGTCTCGCAGGCCGGGGGCGTGCTGCTGGTCGAGACCGTACGCAAGGCCGGCTTGGACACCGCGATATCAGCGGCGCTGATGCCGTGGCGGAAGCCGAGGGCCGTCCACGATCCGGGCAAGGTCCTCCTGGACGTCGCCCTGGCGGTCGCCTTGGGCGGTGACTGCCTCGCGGATGCCAGCATGCTGCGGGCGGAGCCGGCTGTGTTCGGGCCCGTGGCCTCCGACCCGACGGTCTCCCGCCTCATCGACACCCTCGCCGCCTCCGAGGAGAAGGCTCTGGCGGCGGTCCGTGCTGCCCGGGCCGAAGCGCGCGCCCGCGTCTGGACGGTGGCCGGCGAGCGGGCGCCGAATGCGGACGGGGCGGTGACCGTGGACCTCGACGGGGTGCTGGTGATCGCACACTCGGACAAGGAGGACGCCGCACCCACCTGGAAGCGAACCTACGGCCACCACCCGCTGATGGGGTTCGTCGACCACGGGCCGGGCGGTACCGGTGAGCCGGTCGCGGCTCTACTCAGACCGGGTAACGCGGGCTCGAACACCGCGGACGACCACGTCACCGCCACCCAACTGGCCCTGGCTCAGCTGCCGAAGGAGTACCGGCGCGGGCGCCGGACCCTGATCCGCACCGACTCCGCCGGCGGCACCCACACCTTCGTCACCTGGCTCGCCCAGCGGGGACGGTGGCTGTCCTACTCCGTCGGCATGACCGTCACCGAGCAGATCCACAGCCACGTGCTGAAGGTTCCGGCATCCGCCTGGACGCCGGCGGTCGAGACCGGCGGCGGGATCCGCGACGGCGCCTGGGTCGCCGAACTCACCGGCGACGTCCTGACCGGCTGGCCGAAGGGGATGCGGCTGATCGTCCGCAAGGAACGACCGCACCCCGGTGCCCAGTTGCGGATCACCGATGCGGACGGCCTGCGGCTGACGTGCTTTGCCACCAACACCGCCAATCTCCCGATCGCCGAGCTCGAACTGCGTCACCGGCTGCGGGCTCGCGCCAAGGACCGCATCCGAAACGCCCGCGCCACCGGCCTGCGCAACCTGCCTCTGCACCGCACCGCCCAAAACCGCATCTGGCTGGAGATCGTGCAGGTCGCCCTCGACCTGCTGGCCTGGATGCCGATGCTCGCCCTCACCTGCACCGCCCGGCTCTGGGAACCCCGCCGCCTGCGACTCCGCCTGTTCACCGCAGCCGGACAACTCGTCACCACCGGGCGCAGGCGGGTCCTCCGCCTCGCCCGGCACTGGCCCTGGACCGACGTGATCACCGACGCCCTCAACCAGCTCGCACTCCTGCCGAACCCCGACTGACCAGCAACCTTCACACCCCTACGACAGCAGCCCGCCACCGGAGCAGTGGAACCCGGCGTCACCCCGAGACGAGACTCGGGCCCCCCGCCTGTCCACTCGCAATCCACGGCACGAAACGGCCCACCGACTCCGTCGGCGGACCGTCATGAAACTTCGAGGTTAGTGTCCTGCGCCAGAGATCCGTCGTTAATTCGTTTATGAGTGCTTCTGCGGATGTTCCGGTGCCACGTCGCGGTCCGAAGTTGGAACCGTAGACTTCACGGCGTCCCGGCCGAACGAGAGGTGGGTCGCTGACTTCACCTATGTCGCCACCTGGTTCGGGATCGTCTACGTCGCGTTCGTCGTGGATGTGTTCTCCCGGGCGATCGTGGGCTGGTCCGCCGCCACCAGCACGCGGGCCAAGCTCGTCCTCGACGCCCTCGACATGGCCCTGTGGCGTCGAGGCCACTCCGGAACTACCGCTGGATGGGGCCTCGTTCATCATTCGGATGCCGGCAGCCAGGGCGGATTCAACTGGTCGTCGCAACACCTTGATCATGGAGGTATGCGATGGGACGAGACCAGAAGCAGAAGGTGCCGGAGGCGCCGCCGGGAGCGCGACGGCAGTGGGCGGCGGTTCGGGCGATGCGACCGCCGATGCGTTCACCGGGTCGGCCGGAGCCGTCTCGTGCAGTGCAACGCCACTTCTGGCGGAGGGTCGCGTCGGGCGTGACGACGGCAGAGGCCGCGATGGCTGTTGGCGTTTCATGTCCGGTTGCAACTTGGTGGTTCCGTCACGCTGGTGGGATGCCGCCGATCAGTCTGGATGAGCCCACCGGCCGCTATCTGTCGTTCGCTGAGCGTGAGGAGATCGCGCTGCTGCGCGACCAGGAGTTCGGTGTGCGGAAGATCGCAGCACGACGCTGACCTTTGGCCCGAGCCGTACCGCTTCAACCCCGCCCGCTTCCTCGACAGGAGCATGGCGAGCGACGAGCTCATCCCCCAGGGCGGGGGAGACACGGCAAGTGGACATCGCTGCCCGGGAGAGGACATCCCCCTTGCTCTCTTGACCGTCCTGTCGCGTCGCCTCGCGGGCATGGCCTACTCGGTACCGGTCCAGGATCTCTCGATCAGGCTGCATCGAGCGCCCGTCCACGTAGCGCCGCATGTCGCTGCGTACTCCCAACTCAGGGACTGTTTGAGCGCATTCTCAAGGCACCACGGCTGTAGCCGCTGCCGACCTTGAGCGGTCGGCTCAGTCGGTCCGCTGTCAGCGGAGGTCCGGTCAACTGCCGGACGTCATCGCATTCACAGCCATCGATCCCGCCGGGCCATCCCGCATGCCACAGGCCCCCGAAGGGTGGTACTGCATGCGGGCCGCCCGCGGCGCCGGTATCCCGCACGTGTTTCCTTGAGTATTTGGCGGGCCTATGTTCATGGTGGTGCTTGTTGTCGCTGCGGCTCGGTGTGTATCCCATGGTGGCGGGCTGGAGCCGGTTAGAGTGCGGTTCTCCTGGTAGGCAGGGATTCACGTGCGCAGACGCAGCAGACGCACCTACAAGGGCACGTCGCCCGAGGCGATCGTCCGGCAGTACGACTATCTCGGGACCTTCTACCGTCTCGCTCTGGGGCCCGACCTCGTCTTCTCCTACGCCATGTGGCATGACGACGACACTCTTGAATCGGCCCAGGTGCGCAAGCTCGACTACCACGTGGACGCCGCCCGGGCCGGCGGGGCGCAACGGGTTCTGGACGTGGGCTGCGGCTGGGGAAGCCTCTTGCGCCGCCTGGTGGAGGCGCACCAGGTCGAGCATGCGGTGGGGGTCACGATGAGCCCTGGGCAGGCCGCCTGGATCCGTGAACAGCGCTGGCCCGGGTGCGAGGCGCGGGCGGAGAACTGGTACGACCATCAGCCCGACGCCCCTTACGACGCGATCATCGCTATCGCGGCCATCGAGCACTTCGCCGGCAGCACCCTCTTCAAGGCGAGGAGGGTGGCCCGATACCGTGAGTTCTTCGAACGGTGTCACGCGTGGCTGCGGCCCGGAGGGCGGCTGTCTCTGCAAGCCAACACCTGGCATGACCGGGGGTGGGTCGCCGCCATGCTGCTGCCCTCGGAAGCACTGGCCGGGCCCTCTGACCAGCTCGGTGGCCGATCCGGGAAGCACGTGGCGGAAGCGGCCAGTGGGGGCCTGCGGAACCTGCGTGAGGGCCTGCACGCATCACGCAAGGTCTTCCCGGAGATGTTCCTGCCCACCCGGGCGGAGATTGTTCAGGCCAGCAGGGGCACGTTCGGACTCATCGACGAGCGCCGTGACCCCGACGACGGCGCCCGCACGATCCACGCCTGGCTCGAACGGCTTGAAGCCAACCGCGACCGCGGCAGCAGACTCGTCGGCGCCAATGCGGTCTCCGATCTCATCAGGGAACAGCGAACCTCACTGCGGTTCCAGCAGGAACGCCGCATCGGCGTCATCCGGATGACCTTCGAACGCAGATGAGGCCTCGCAGGGCAGGGCTGCAGGCCAGAGGCTCGTCCTGCCTCCCCACCGCCGGGGTGCCCCGGAGGTGATCCCTCCAGTTCCCCTGGGGGCGGGAGGCCAGGTGATGGCGCGGGGCAGGTGCTTGCCCGGGTTGTGAGCCCGGCGAAATCAGGAAGATTAAGTACAAGAGTAGTGAGACCGGAAAGGGGTCGTTGTGAGCGAGTTCGACATCTGGGTGTACCGGCCGAGCGCGGGATATCAGGAGGGGGTCGACATCGTCGGGTACAAGGTCGAGGCCATCGACGGCAGTATTGGGAAGGTCAGCAAGCACTCCGAGGAGGTCGGCTCCTCTCATATCGTTGTCGACACCGGGGTGTGGATCTTCGGGAAGCACGTCCTGCTGCCCGCTGGGACGATCAAGCTGATCGACGCTGCCGAGGAGACGGCCCTTCGGGGTGGGGAGCGGGTCACGCTGCTGGGCTTCGGTGACTTCCACCTTGACGGCTCAGCGCCGGTGCTGCGGCCGGGCAAAGCGCTCAACGGGTACGTCCACGGTGCCTCCGCCTGAACACGATGCCTCAGCGCAGTGCGCCGCTTGTCCGCAGGCGCAGCAGGGCGCGGCACCAGTGGCGAAGGCTCTTCCGGAGTACACGGTGCAGGAGTTCATCGCCTACCTCCTGACGCACTACACCGACTGATCCACACCCGCCGGGCCGTCTGTCCCCTCACCCGCCGACGGCTGAATCTGTCTGCCCCTCCTGAAACGGCTCGTAGGCGTTGTGCAGGCCCCGAGGTGGGCGGGAGCCCTGGATTCTGTGGCCCAGGGCTCCTGTATGCCGGATGCGGATTGAGGCGGGGGCTGTTCGGGGTAAGGCAAAGCCCCGAACGGGACGTGACGACCGTTCAGGGCTTCGCCCAGCCACTCCAGCGTGGGAGCGCTTTGGATTGAACACGGGATCCAGTGTGCGGTCGGCCGGCTGTTCTGCCGGTGACCGCAGGACGCGTGTCGCGTGCACTGCACAAGTACGAGCGCACGGAACCCTTCTGCGCCACTCCACCGACGAGATCGACACTGTGCGGGCCGTCTTCTTCGTCACCGCGTTGCAGATGATCACGGTAGGGACTACATCGAGGCGTAGCGCCCGCCACGGCCGCTTCTCCCTGCCGTCCCAGGGCCGAGGGTCCGTCCTGTGTCTTGGGAGCGCGGGGTGGACCGCCGGCCAGTGGTCTGGAAGGGGGCCGGCTACAGGGGGTTGCTGCCCATGTCGTCGGTGCCCTTGCCGCCCGCCTGCTTGCTCTCTTCCATCAGGCGCTTGGCCTTGTCGGTGAGCCGCTTGCGCTCCTCCGGGTCGGTGGCACGCGCGGCAGCGTTCGTCATCTCCTGCGCCTTCTCACGCATCTGCTGGGCACGGCTACCGGTCTCGCCTGCACTGGTCATGATCACTCCAAGGTTCTCGGGGGAGCGGACTGCTTCAGCGAATCAGTAGCCGTGCGCGAACGCATCCCGAAGGATCACACACCGTAACGAAGTCGTGGTGACGGGCGCGGACCGGCTCATGGCTTCGGTCGGGACGTGCCGTGCGACGAGATGCTCGCGCCCGGCCTGTCACAAGCCGCAGGCGAGCGAGGGCGGCGGGGTGGAGCCGCGTGACTGTGCCGGGCGTGCGATTTGCTGCCCGGCGCCGACGGCTCGGTGTCCGGGGGTGTCGAACTGCATCATGCTCGACTCCGGCCTGGGGTGGCCTCCCGCGCGGGGACGCTGACGGCGCAAGGCCCCGGCGCTGTGGGGGGCAGGGGTCGTGAACGGGTCGTCAGCTCGCTTGGTACCGGCGTGTGTCGAGGGCGGGATCCTGTTGCGGGTGCGGATCTCGCTGACGCGACCGGAGGTATCGCAGGCCTGGGCTCGGAATTGCCGGAACTCTTTCATAGTAGGGGCGGCCGACGAGCCGTTTAGATGACTGACTCCTGCGGCCCGGGGTCCGGATGGGCCGAGATGAGACGGCGGGGCGACGTCGGGCCGCGAGCGCGTGACCCGTGCGGTACCTGGGGTGTTGCGGTGTTGCGCAGGACCCTGCGGTTCCACGTGTACGACGAGCGCACCGGTGGAGATGATGATCTGGGCAGGCCGAGATGACGGTCGCTCGGCTGCCCGAGGCAACTAAGGCAAGCGGCAGACGGCCCGAGCAGGTGACAGCTCCCTGACGTCATGGGCGCGTGGGCCTGACTGCCATGTTGATCCCCCCTGTGATGTCCGCAGCTCGCCACATGATCTGATCTGCTGTGCGCCGTTCGCCGCCTTGCGGCTGTAGCGGCGCCCTCTGCGCTGAACTGATGACGCACCGGCGGCACTCTGCCAGAACCTGACCGCAAGAAGGGCCCGGATCCACCAGGGATCCGGGCCCTTCTGGGCAGTAGCGGGGACAGGATTTGAACCTGCGACCTCTGGGTTATGAGCCCAGCGAGCTACCGAGCTGCTCCACCCCGCGTCGCTAGACATCACCCTACGGCACTTTCGGGCCGGGCCCGTTCCAAGATCGAGAGCGCGTCAGGACGGATGTCCACAGGCGGCATTGCCTGGGCAAGCCGGGTTCGGTCGATCCCTCAGCACCACACGTGGATGGGTCACGGTGAGCGTTGATCTGCCGTTTGACCATGGACGCAACGCCCGGTGCATGGATGTGGCCGACGCCGATGACCGACGGATGCCGCGGATGTGGGCCAGGACCGCTCAGGACTGGCCCACACTCGCGGCGGTGTGGTCAGCGAGCTGGCGCCCCCGCTGACGCGGATCGTCCTGGTCGTGGAGTACTGCCCGTCGGCGCCCTGTACGACGAGGAAAATGTCGCCGGCCGCGATAGAGAGCCCGTCAGGCAGCGCCCGGCCTGCTCAGACCCTCAGCACTTCTCCGATCGGTGGTCGTCAGCTGCCGTGCTGGAAAGCCGCGGGCCCGCCGCATGGTGCGCGGCGGACCCTGAACAGCTTCAGCGGGGCTTTCAGTGGCGGAAAATGTCCTTGATCTTTTCCTTTGCCTGCCGGGCGTTGCCCTTGGCCCCTTGTGCCTTTCCCTCGGCGGTCATCTGCTCGTTTCCCAGAGCGCGGCCGAGAGTCTCCTTTACTTTGCCTATGGTCTGTTCCTTCTTGCCCTTGGCTTTTTGGTTCTTGGCCACTGTGCTCACATCCAAGCTGCGCTCGGCACTGGCTCTTGTGACTGCGTGTGACCGCTGTCGTCGACGGCAAACCTGACCCCCTGGATGGCGTTCCAGCAGTGCAGGACTCCGCTGAGCAGCCTTTTGGATGATCAGTCGGCTGGGGGGTATCCGGGGCCTTCGGCGTGGAGGGGGAGAGGGCGGTGTCTTCCTCGCCGGGTTCGAGGAGCGTGTCGGCCGGGCCGATGATGAGCAGGTCCGGCTTACCCACCCCCTCCGCGTCTTTGTTGGCGTAGTCGATGCGGGCGAGGAGGCTGCGCATGGCTCCCAGGCGGCCGCGGCGCTTGTCGTTGCTTTTCACGACGTCCAGGGGCGTGCTCGGTATCGGTGGCGCGGAACAAGTCGATCTTTGCGACGGTGTAGGCGTCCCAGTTATCCAGCAATAAGTGCAGGTACCCGCGCATCGTGTTGGCCCGTAGCTCGTCGGCGAGCTCGGCAGTCGTCAGCCACCAGCGCATCATCCCGCGGACATTGCGGGCGGAGATCGTCTGGTCGTGGACGCGGTAGTCGACCCGCGCGGCGATCACGCCTCCGAGGCCGCGGGGGGCGACCGACAGCAGCAGCACGCCGAGGAGCAGCGGGTGCAAGGAGGTGAGCACCGCCGCCGCCGAGGCGAGCTGAACGAGCCCGTTGGTGAGGGTCTTGGCGTCGTCGGCGATGTCGACAGCGCGCAGCGCGCCGATCTCCGCCGCCTGGCTTCGGTCGAGGCATCCTCCTCGAACAACTCGACCGCCCGAACACGCCGAGCCTCCGCCAACTCAGGCCGCGGCAGAGGGGGAAGAGAGGAACCAGCCGAAGAGGGCGAAGGTTGATAAGCCACCCCGGCAGCCTCCCACCCACTCAACCACCACATCCACCGAACTTACGAAAAGATCAGTAAGACGTCGTTTCTAATGGCGTGATCGTTCGTTGAGTCGTGCATGACGGTTCTGGTGGAGCGGTTGGTGCCGGACGAGTTGTGGACGCTGTTTCGGCGGGTGGTCCCGTCGACGGAGGTCGTACGTCCGCAGGGCGGCGGGAGACGGCGGGCGGGTGACCGTGAATGCCTGGCAGCGGTCATCATCGTGGCCACCTCGGGCTGCACCTGGCGGCAGCTTCCGCCGGTGTTCGGGCCGGCCTGGCCCACCGTCTACCGGCGTTTCGCCCAGTGGAGCCAAGATCGAGTCTGGGCCAGGCTCCACCGAGTCATCCTCGACGAGCTCGGCGCTCGGGGCGAGTTGGACTGGTCGCGGTGCGCGATCGACTCCGTCAGCATCCGGGCCGCAAAAGGGGGCCACTGACCGGACCGAATCCGACCGACCGCGGCAAGCCGGGATCGAAAATCCACCTGCTCTGCGACCGGAACGGACTGCCCCTGTCTCTGGGGATCTCCGGTGCCAACATGCATGACAGCCTCGGCCTCGAACCCCTCGTGCGTGGAATTCCACCATCCGATCCCGCCGCGGCCCACGGCGACGAAGGCCGGCGAAACTGCACGCGGACAAGGGCTACGACTACGACCACCTGCGCCGATGGCTCCGCAGGCGCGGCATCCGCCCCCGCATCGCCCGCAAGGGCATCGAGTCCTCACAGCGGCTCGGCCGCCACCGATGGGTCGTCGAGAGAACCGTGTCCTGGCTCGCCGGCTGCCGCCGACTCCACCGCCGTTACGAGCACAAGGCCGAACACTTCCTCGCCTTCGTCGGGATAGCCGCAGCCCTGATCGCCTATCGCAGACTGGCCAGGGAGAAGGCCTGACGATGCTGCCTGTCACACCCGTCCGTCATGCTCTGCGACATGAACGAGGACGTCTTCTGGCAGCTCATCCACGAGTGCAGCCCTTCAACCCCTGACCCTGACGGCCATCAGCTCGCCGCTTCTCTGGCAGCCCGCCTGGCGAAGGGACCCGTGTTCAACGTGGTCGGCTTCGCCGAGCAGCTCGCCTGGGCGCTTTACAGACTGGACCGTAAGGAATATGGCGATGACCTGTCGAGCGATCAGTTCCTCTACACCCGGGCTGCGGTCGTCGCAGCTGGCCGGGAGGAGTACGAGAGCGTACTTCGGGACCCACAGCGGTTCATGCCTTACGCCAACGACCTCGTCTGGGCCGAGGCACTGCTCTACGTACCCGACAACGCATACGAGCACCTCACCGGAGACGAGTGGGACCGCAGTACCCGGTACAGCTACGAGTCCTACTCCAATCGTGCCGGGTGGACGGACGCGTAGACGCCGACGATCCGTTCCTCACCATTAGAAACGACGTCTACAGTAAGCCCCCTTCGGGTACGTCTCGAGTCCGTCGCTAGGCTCCGGGCCCATGACCAGTGATTTTGGGTTCACCTGCGCGTGCTGCGGGGCCCACCACCCTGAGCTGCCGATGAACTACACGGCCGAGGCCCCCGCAGTGTGGGATCCAGCCTTCGCCGACGCCGACGACTGCTTGCTCTCTACAGACCAGTGCGTGGTCCGCGGTCAGCACTACTTCGTCAAGGGCCTGATCGAGATACCGGTCATCGGCAGTGACGAGGTGTTCTCTTGGGGCGTCTGGGTCTCGCTCAGCCGAGAGAGCTTCTCCCAGGCCTCAGATCTGTGGGACAGACCCGGCCGCGAGGCCGAGAAGCCGTACTTCGGCTGGCTCACCACCGATCTTCCGGTGTACCCGACGACGACACTCAACCTGAAGACGCACGTCCATACCCGCCCGGTCGGCGAGCGCCCCTTCATCGAGCTGGAGCCCACCGACCATCCCCTCGCCGTCGAGCAGCACACAGGAATCACCTGGACCGCGTGCGAGAGATTGCGTCGGCTGTGCTCCACGCCGGAGACGGCGAGCAGCAGTAATGGCTGACCAGCCCGTATCACCCGTCCCGGTCACGCCTGCTGGCCTGAGCCGCAGGGCCCAGCGGTTCATTGAGACGGAGGGCATCCGCGTTCGCCGGCAGGACATCCGGCGACACCGCGACGCGTGGATCGAGCACGGGATCCCCGCTGCGGAGATCGAACGGGCCACTGCCTTCCAGGACCGCTGGGGTGGCCTCGCTCTACCGCCTGCCCCGTTCTACGAGGGCGGTCCGCGCATCCTGGACGCCGACTGCCCCGAGGAGGTGCCTGCAGAAGGCTGGTCATTCCCGGCAGGGGACTGCCGGGTGTCCATGGCCTACAGCTTCATGATCGGCCCCGACGGTGCGTTCGGCATCGACGCCTACCGCTTGACGCCCCTGCATGCCAGCACTGACGGATGGGTGGAATCCCTGGCGCTCGCCGCTCATGCCCGCCGCTGGGCCACTACCGTCACAAGGGTCATGCGCGAGGCCGTCGACGCACTGGATCTCGGCGAATTCGAGCCGGTGCCCGAAGTACAGGGTGTGACCGACTCCTGGTGGCGGGGTAAGGACTCCCTCATCGCCGTATACCGGGGTGAGGCCGTAGGCCTTGACGCCCCGCAATGCCTCGAAGCGCACATATACGGGGGTCTCGACGATCGGGGCCTCCACGGCGGCTGACCCACGGGCCTTGGATCTGAGAAGCCATCCGCTTTCCGATCAGCGGGCTTGCCTGGTCGAACAGGGTTCCTGATCGGGTGATCGTGGTGCGGTCGGCGCATGAAGGCAGGGCCTCTTGGTAGCTCGGGGTTGTTGAAGCCATCGAGCAGTTCCAGGAGGCCCTGTTGCCGCAGTTGTACGCGTCCGCGCCCGCGGAGTCCAACTCGGGTTCTCCGTCGTGTGACTGCCTCGCGCACAGGTTCGGCAACGCGGTGGACGAGCCGGACCGCGTCCCGTGCTACGTGTCGGACATGACGGAGGCGGAATGGCAGGTCGTCCGGGCATCGCTGCCGGTGCCGGCCTGGCTGGAGGGGCGGGGCGGCCGCCCGGAGGGTTACTGTCACCGACAGATGCTC
>NZ_JBEOSJ010000053.1:0-14215 GCF_040302905.1 Streptomyces sp. NPDC096193
GCGGGCGGCCGGCCGCCCCGCGCCGCCCCGCCCCGGTCGCGGCGGCCCCCCTCGGCAGAACGCTCGTCACCCGCCCGGTCAGTCGCCGTCCCGGCTGATCGGCATCGGGTTGGCCGCCAGACTCTTGGATTTCGGCCGGCCCGGTGGGGTCAGGAACAGGGCTATGAACGCGGCGAACAGCGAGATCGAGCCGGCGAGGGTGAACGCCCCGCCGTGACCCCAGTTGTGCACCACGACGGCTCCCATGCCGGATCCCAGCAGCCCGGACACCAGCTTGGAGCTGTAGACCAGCCCGTAGTTGGAGGCGTTGTTGTTCTCACCGAAGTAGTCCGCCGTCATCGCCGCGAACATCGGGAAGATGGCTCCTCCGCCGAACCCGGAGATGCTGGAGAAGATCAGGAACAGCGGGAGGTTCTCGATGTTGGCGGACCAAAGGATTCCGTACTGCGACAGCCCGAGGACGACACAGACGAAGATCAGACACCGCTTTCGGCCGTAGCGGTCGGACAGCCAGCCGATCACCCCTCGGCCGGTGCCGTTGACGATGGCCTTCAGTGACATGGCCGTTGCGACGATTCCGCCGGCGAAGCCGGCCTCCTTGCCGATGTCGACCTGGAAGGCGATGCCGAAGATGTTCACGCCCGAGGTGCACAGCAGGCAGAACCACATCAGCGCGACCCGCCCGGTCTGCCAGGCCTCCTTGGGGGTGTACTGCCGTACGGCGGGCGGGTTCATCGCCAGCGCGCGGCGGGCCCGGGGGTCGTCCGGCGGCCGCAGCGGGTCGACGTCGGCCGGCCACCAGTTCTTCGGCGGGTCCTGGAAGAAGTAGCCGGCCACCGCCACGGTCGCGGCGAGGAAGACACCGACCGCGACGAGCACCCAGCGGAAGTTCGTCAGATCCATGTAGCCCGTGAAGAGGAAGACGAACGGCACGGAACCATAGGCGAAACCGCCGTTGACGAAGCCGGTCTTGCCTCCCTTGCGTTCCGGATACCACTTGCCGACCATGTTCACGCAGGTCGCGTAGACCATGCCGGCGCCCATACCGCTGAACATGCCGAACCCGATGTACGCGACGATCACATGCGGCGCGAACGCGAGGGACACATACCCCAGCAGTGTGCCGACCGCGCCGAACATCATCGCCCAGCGGGCGGGCAGTTTGCCGCTCTCCCTGAGCTTTCCGGCGGGGAAGGCCACCGCCGCCTGGAAGAACACCCACACACCGAGCATCCAGAAGATGTGCCCGCTGTTCCAGCTGTGTGCGATGTGCAGTGTGTCCTCGGCCGACGCGAACGCGTACTCGGCCGAGCTGATGCCCATCATGCCGATCCACGGCAGGATGACCATCCACTTGCGCTTACGGCCCATGATGTCGATATCGGTCTCGCCGAGGCGGTACACGCGGCCGTTGCGGTCCGTCACCTCCCTGAAGGCGACGGGTGTCGAGATGTCGGTGGCAGTCATGTCGGTTTGCACCCCTTGCGTCGAAAGAGCTGGCCAGCGCCCCCTGTCCAATACCTTTCGCACTCGCTCGGGAGGGGTCAGCTCATCGGCCGCCCCCCAACAGACCGGCCGCACGGGCCCATCGGTACTTGGCTCCGAGCGCCGCCACCGGCTTCTCCGTCGTGTAGGGGTACGCCACGACACCCCGCTCGAAGAGGTACTGGCACGCCTCCTCCACCTCGACGTCACCGGCGAGCGATGCCACGACCGGCTTCTCGATGCCCCGGGCGCGGAACTCCTCGACCACCCGCGCCGTGAGTTCTGCGAACACCATCGGCGGTGTGACGATGGTGTGCCAGTAGCCGAGGACGAGCGCGTGGATCCGCGGATCCTCGAGCCCCAGCCGGATGGTGGCCTCGTACGTCGAGGGCGGCTCACCGCCCGTGATGTCGATCGGGTTCCCGGCCGCGCCGAACGGCGGGATGAACGCCTTGAAGGCCGCGTCCAGATCGTCCGGTATCTCCATCAGCCGCAGGCCGTTGTCGACGATGGCGTCGGACAGGAGCACCCCCGAACCGCCGGCACCCGTGATGATCACGACGTTGTCGCCGGTCGGCGTCGGCAGTACCGGCAGCGCCCGCGCGTACTCCAGCATCTCGTTCAGCCCGGGCGCGCGGATCACACCCGACTGCCGCAGGATGTCGTCGTACACCGCGTCGTCGCCCGCGAGGGCGCCCGTGTGGGAGCCGGCCGCCTTCGCGCCCGCCGCCGTACGTCCCGCCTTGAGGACCACGACCGGCTTCTTCGGCACGGTCGCCCGCGCGGCCTCGACGAAGGCCCGGCCGTCCTTGAGGTCCTCCAGGTGCATGGCGATGCAATCGGTGTTGGGGTCCTCGCCGAACCACGTGAGCAGGTCGTCCTCGTCGAGGTCGGACTTGTTGCCCAGCCCGACGATCGCGGACACACCGGTCTTCGTGGTCCGGGCGAAGCCCAGGATCGCCATGCCGATGCCGCCGGACTGGGACGTCAGCGCCACCCCGCCCTTGACGTCGTACGGCGTGCAGAAGGTGGCGCAGAGGTCCTGCCAGGTCGAGTAGTAGCCGTAGATGTTGGGGCCCAGCAAGCGGATGCCATGGCGTTCGGCGATCTCCACGATCTCCGCCTGGAGCTCGTGTTCACCGGTCTCGGCGAACCCGGAGGGAATCAGCACGGCATTCGGGATGCCCTTGCGTCCGACCTCTTCGAGCGCGGACGCGACGAACTTCGCGGGGATCGCGAATATCGCCACATCGGGCTCACCCGGCACGTCCATCACGCTCTTGTACGCCTTGCGGCCCTGGATGTCATCGGCCTTGGGGTTCACCGGATGGATTTCGCCCGAGAAACCGCCGTCGATCAGATTCCGCATGACCGAATTGCCGATCTTGCCCTGCTCGTTGGACGCACCGATCACCGTGACCGACTGCGGCTTCATCAGCCGCCCCATCGACGTCAGGATCTCCTCGCGGCTGTACTTGCGGCGCTCCACCGGCTGTTCGTCGGCGAGGATCACCCGGATGTCCGCGGCCACCGCCCCGTCCGGCGTCGCGATCACCGGGTTGAGGTCGACCTCCGCGATCTCCGGGAAGTCGCTGACCAGTTGGGAGACCCGGCGGATCTGTTCCGCCAGCGCCCACCGGTCCACCGCCGGCGCGCCGCGCACACCTCGCAGGATCTCGGCGGCGCGGATCGAGTCCAGCATCGACGTCGCCTCGTCCGCCGTCACCGGCGCCAGCCGGAACGTCACGTCCTTGAGCACCTCGACCAGCACGCCGCCCAGCCCGAAGGCGACGACCTTGCCGAACGTCGGGTCGGTGACCGCGCCGACGATGACCTCCTGGCCGGGCGGCAGCATCTGCTGCACCTGCACACCGTCGATGCGCGCGTCCGGCGCGTACGCCTTAACGTTCTCCACGATCTTGCAGAAGGCCGCACGCACCTCGGCCGCGCCCCGCACACCGACGACGACTCCGCCGGCATCGGTCTTGTGCAGGATGTCGGGGGAGACGATCTTCAGGACCACCTTGCCGCCGAGCCGGTCCGCGTACAGCACCGCCTCGTCCACGTCCCGCGCCAGCGCCTCGCCCGGCACGGCGATCCCGTACGCGTCGGCGACCGTCTTGCCCTCCGGAGCCGTGAGCGCGCCGCGCCCCTCGGCCCGTACGGTCTCGAGCAGCGCCCGGACCGCTTCCTTGCCCTCGTCGTGAGCTGTCGTCACTACTAGATCACTCCACTCGTCTTCAGCAGCCGCAGCTCTTCGTCGCCGAGGCCCAGCTCGCCGACGTACACCTCTTCGTTGTGCTCGCCGAGCAGTGGCGAGGTGACCACGTCCACCGGGGAGTCCGACAGCTTCAGCGGACTGCCGACCGTGGTGAACGAACCGCGCTGCGGATGCGCCACCTCGACGACCATCTCGTTCGCGACCAGCGAGGCGTCCTCGATGATCTCCCTGGTGGACAGAATCGGACCGCACGGGATGTTGTGGGCGTTCAGCCGCTCCAGCACCTCCCACTTCGGAAGCGTCGAGGACCACTCCTCGATCAGCTGGAACATCTTCGACAGCTTCGGCAGCCGCGCCTCCGGCGTCGACCACTCCGGGTCCTCGGCGAGTTCCGGCCGGCCGATCAGCTCCGACACGGGCCGCCAGCCCACCGGCTGGACGATGACGTACACGTAGTCGTTCGGACCGCCGGGCGCGCACTTGACCGCCCAGCCGGGCTGTCCGCCGCCGGACGCGTTGCCGCTGCGCGGCACTTCGTCGGCCTCGGCCGTGTCCTGGGCGTTCGGGTACTCCGCGAGCGGACCGTGGGCGAGCCGCTGCTGGTCCCGCAACTTCACCCGGCACAGGTTCAACACGGCGTGCTGCATCGCGACGTTGACCCGCTGTCCGCGGCCGGTGGACTCGCGCTGGAACAGCGCGGCGAGGATGCCGGCGACCGCGTGGACGCCGGTGCCCGAGTCGCCGATCTGCGCGCCGGTCGCCAGCGGTGGGCCCTCCTCGAAGCCGGTGGTCGACATCGAGCCGCCCATGGCCTGCGCCACGACCTCGTACGCCTTGAAGTTGGTGTACGGCCCGTCGCCGAAGCCCTTGATGGAGGCGTAGACGATCCGCGGGTTGATCTCCCGGATCCTGTCCCAGGTGAACCCCATCCGGTCCACCGCTCCGGGGCCGAAGTTCTCGACCATCACATCGCTGCGCCGGATGAGCTCGGTGAGGATCTCCTTGCCGCGCTCCGTCTTGGTGTTGAGCGTGATGCTCCGCTTGTTGCAGTTGAGCATCGTGAAGTAGAGCGAGTCGACGTCCGGCAGGTCGCGGAGCTGCTTGCGGGTGATGTCGCCGCTCGGCGCCTCCAGCTTCACCACGTCGGCGCCGAGCCAGCCCAGCAGCTGGGTCGCCGAGGGACCGGACTGGACATGTGTCATGTCGAGGACGCGCACGCCCTCAAGAGCCTTGGTCATGAGGGGGCTCCTCTACTTGTACATGGTCTGGTTCATGGTTCCGGGGGCGTACGCGTCGGGGTCCACCCAGACATTGATCAGCGACGGCAGTCCGGACTCACGGGCGCGGCGCAGCGCCGGCGCGATGTCGGCCGGGTCGCGTACCTCTTCGCCGTAACCGCCGAGCATCTGGGCGAACTTGTCGTAGTGGACGTCGCCGAGGGTGTTGCCGACCCGCTCGCGTTCCAGTCCGTACTTCTGCGCCTGGCCGTAACGGATCTGGTTCATCGAGGAGTTGTTGCCGACGATCCCGACGAAGGGCAGGTTGTAGCGGACGAGGGTCTCGAAGTCCCAGCCGGTGAGCGAGAACGCGCCGTCACCGAACAGCGCCACGACCTCCTTGTCGGGGCGTGCCTTCTTGGCCGCGAGCACGAAGGGGACACCGACACCGAGCGTGCCGAGCGGCCCCGGGTCCATCCAATGGCCGGGCGACTTGGGCTGCACGACCTGCCCGGAGAAGGTGACGATGTCACCGCCGTCGCCGATGTAGATCGAGTCCTCGGTGAGGAAGTCGTTGATCTCGCTGACCAGTCGGTACGGGTGGATGGGGGAGGCGTCCGACTTCAGCTGCGGCAACCGCTTCTCCAGTGCGGACTGCTCGGCCGCACGCAGTTCCTCCATCCAGGCCTTGCGCTTGACTGCGCCGCCGTTGAGCCGTCCCGTGACCGATTCGGCGACGGACTTCAGGATCAGTCCGGCGTCGCCCACGATGCCGAGGTCGATGTCCCGGTTCTTGCCGACCGTGCGGTAGTCCAGGTCGATCTGCACGACCGTCGCGTTCGGCGAGAGCCGCTTGCCGTACCCCATGCGGAAGTCGAAGGGTGTGCCGACGATGACGATGACGTCGGCGTTGGAGAACGCGTACCGCCGGGACAGCTGGAAGTGGTGCGGGTCCCCGGGCGGCAGTGTGCCGCGGCCGGCGCCGTTCATGTAGGCGGGCACGTTGAGAGTGCGGACGAGCTCGACGGCCGCGTCGGTGGCGCGTGTCGTCCACACCTGGCTGCCCAGGAGGATGGCCGGCTTCTCCGCGTGCACCAGCAGATCGGCGAGCTTCTCCACCGCCTCGGGGTCACCGGCCTGGCGCGTCGAGGCACGGTACTGACCGGCCTTGGGCACCCGCGCCTTCTCCACCGGCACCTGGGCGTCCAGCACGTCGCGCGGTATCTCCAGGAAGGAGGGGCCCGGCGCTCCGTGGAAGCACTCACGGAAGGCCATCGAGACCATGTCGGCGGCACGCGCCGTGTCCGGCACGGTCGCGGCGAACTTGGTGATCGGCGTCATCATGTCGACGTGCGGCAGGTCCTGGAGCGAGCCCATCTTGTGCTGGGTGTGCGCCCCCTGACCGCCGATGAGCAGCATGGGGGACTCGGCGCGGAAGGCGTTGGCGACACCGGTGACCGCGTCGGTGGTGCCGGGGCCGGCCGTCACCACGGCGCAGCCGGGCTTGCCGGTGATACGGGCGTACCCGTCGGCGGCGTGCGCGGCCACCTGTTCGTGGCGTACATCGACGACTTCGATGCCCTCGTCGACACAGCCGTCGTAGATGTCGATGATGTGGCCGCCGCACAGCGTGTAGATGACCTCGACGCCCTCGGCCTTGAGAGCCTTGGCGACCAGATGACCACCTGAGATGAGTTCCGGGTTGTTGCCGCTGTTGTCATCGGGCATGGCGAAGTCCTGTCCCTTCGTAGGGGAGTCGGTCGGCGTCCCAGTACATTGCATACAGTCGACGAATACTGTATGAAGCTTGTTATCCCGCATCCGGTGGGTGGTGTCCAGGGGGCGTGCGGCACTTTCACTCGTGAAATCGATGCAGTAGGGGTTGGCATGGATCTGTACGAGCACCAAGCAAGGGATCTGTTCGCGGACTACGGCATCCCGGTGCCGGATGCCGAAACCGCGGACACGGCGCGGGAGGCACGAGAGGCCGCCGAACGGCTCGGCGGGCGGGTCGTCGTGAAGGCCCAGGTGAAGACCGGTGGCCGCGGCAAGGCCGGCGGGGTCAAGCTCGCCACCGACGCGGCCGCGGCAGAAGTGACGGCCCGCCAGATCCTCGGTATGGACATCAAGGGCCACACCGTCCGCACGGTGATGCTGGCCCAACCCGTCGACATCGAGGCCGAGTTCTACGTCTCCTACGTCCTCGACCGCGCGGCCGGCACCTTCCTCGCCATCGCGTCCGCCGAGGGCGGCATGGACATCGAGGAGGTCGCCGCCACCCGCCCGGAGGCCGTCGCCCGTATCCCCGTCGACCCCGAGCGCGGAGTCACCGCGGCCGACGCCTCCGAGATCGCCTCGGCCGCCGGACTGCCCCCCGAGAGCGCATCCGTCCTCACGAGTCTGTGGCAGGTCCTCGTCCGCGAGGACGCGCTGCTCGTCGAGGTCAACCCCCTGGTACGCACCACCGACGGCACGATCCTCGCGCTCGACGGCAAGGTCACCCTGGATGACAACGCCCGGTTCCGACAGGCCCGTTGGGGCGCTTCCGAAGACGACCCGCACGGCGAACCGCTGGAGGCCGCAGCAGCGGCCAAGGGCCTCAACTACGTCAAACTCGACGGCGAGGTCGGCATCATCGGCAACGGCGCGGGTCTCGTCATGTCCACCCTCGACGTCGTCGCCGGCTGCGGCGCCCGGCCCGCCAACTTCCTCGACATCGGCGGCGGAGCATCGGCCCAGGTCATGGCCGACGGCCTGTCCGTCATCCTGTCCGATGGGGCCGTGAGCAGCGTCCTGGTGAACGTCTTCGGCGGTATCACCGCCTGCGACGCCGTCGCCGACGGCATCGTCCAGGCCTTGGAGACGGTGACTCTCACCAAGCCGCTCGTCGTGCGGCTCGACGGCAACAACGCCGCCCGCGGCCGCGCCATCCTCGACGACCGGGCCCATCCCCTCGTCCGGCAGGCCACCACCATGGACGACGCCGCCCAGCAGGCGGCCGACCTCGCCAACGCGCACTGAGAGGACACGACATGGCCATCTTCCTCACCAAGGAGAGCAAGGTCCTCGTCCAGGGCATGACCGGATCCGAGGGCATGAAGCACACCCGGCGCATGCTGGCGTCCGGCACCGACATCGTGGCCGGCGTCAACCCGCGCAAGGCGGGCACGGTCGTCGACCTCGACGACCGCGCCGTCCCGGTGCACGGCACCGTGCGCCAGGCCGTCGATGCCACCGGCGCCGATGTCAGCGTCGTGTTCGTGCCGCCGCCGTTCGCCAAGGCGGCCGTGATCGAGGCCGCCGACGCCGGGATCGCCCTCGTCGTGGTCATCACCGAAGGCATCCCCGTCCACGACTCGGTCGCTTTCCACGCCTACGCCAGGCAGCGCGGCACCCGCGTGGTCGGCCCCAACTGCCCCGGACTCATCAGCCCCGGACAGTCCAACGCCGGCATCATCCCCGCCGACATCGCCACCGAGCCGGGCCGCATCGGACTCGTCTCCAAGTCCGGCACGCTCACCTACCAACTCATGTACGAGCTGCGGGACATCGGCTTCTCCTCCGCGGTCGGCATCGGTGGTGACCCCGTCGTGGGCACCACCCACATCGACTGCCTGGCCGCCTTCGAGAACGACCCGGACACCGAACTGATCGTGCTCATCGGGGAGATCGGCGGAGACGCGGAGGAGCGAGCCGCTGCGTACATCGCCGAGCACGTCACCAAGCCCGTGGTCGGCTACATCGCAGGCTTCACCGCTCCGGAGGGCAAGACGATGGGGCATGCGGGCGCCATCGTCTCCGGCTCCTCCGGCACGGCCCTGGCCAAGAAGCAGGCACTCGAAGCCGCCGGCGTACACGTCGGAGCCACCCCGACCGAGACCTCACGGCTCGTCATCGACCGCCTCGAGCAGTCACGTTGACGCCGACGCCGCCGGCCCGGTCTTCCGAAGCCGTCGACGCCCAGGTCACCGAGGCCGCGTGTGTGCCACCGCACGCGGCCCCCTGCCCGGCCCCTCCCGCCCCCTTCCGAGCGGAGACCACCCTCATGGCACCCACCCTCACCGCACCCACTCCCGCCCCCGCACTCGCCCTGAAGCCCGGTACCGCCTGGCAGGACGCCTGGCAGCGCTGCCTGACCACCGCCCCGGAGGCCTTCCGGCACGACCGGGTGCTGAACCTGTGGGCGGCCGGCTGGAAGCACGACGGCAACCCGCTGCCCGCCACCAGCCCGGTGGACGGCAGCCCGATCACCGGCCCGCCGCGGCTCGACGCGGCGACGGCCCAGCAGGCGGTGCGAGCCTCGCTGGACCAGCACCGCGCCTGGCGGCACGTGCCGGTCGCCGAACGCCGGGCCCGGGTCTCGGCCGCCCTCGACGCGCTGACGGAACACCGTGAACTGCTCGCCCTGCTGCTGGTCTGGGAGATCGGCAAGCCGTGGCGGCTCGCCCAGGCCGACGTCGACCGTGCGATCGACGGAGTGCGCTGGTACGTCGACGGCATCGAACCCATGCTGACCGGCCGCAGCCCGCTCGCCGGCCCGGTCTCCAACATCGCCAGCTGGAACTACCCGATGTCCGTCCTCGTCCACGCCATGCTCGTCCAGGCCCTGGCGGGCAACGCGGTCATCGCCAAGACCCCGACCGACGGCGGACTCGCCTGCCTCACCCTGGCCTCCGCGCTCGCCGCCCGGGAAGGGCTGCCCATCACCCTGGTCAGCGGCAGCGGCGGCCAGCTCTCGGAAGCGCTCGTGCGCTCACCGGAGATCGGCTGCGTCTCCTTCGTCGGCGGCCGCGACACCGGCGCCGACATCGCCACCGCCGTCGCCGACCTCGGCAAGCGCCACATCCTCGAACAGGAGGGCCTCAACGCCTGGGGTATCTGGAACTACAGCGACTGGGACGCCCTCACCGCGGTCGTCCCGAAACTCTTCGACTACGGCAAGCAACGCTGCACCGCCTACCCGCGGTTCGTGGTCCAGCGGGAACTGTTCGCGGACTTCCTCGCGGCCTACCTCCCCGCCGTACGGTCCATCCGTACGGGCCACCCCCTGGCCGTGGAGAACCCCTCCGCCCCGCTGCCGGCGCTGGACTTCGGTCCACTGATCAACGCGGCCAAGGCCAAGGAACTCGGCGACCAGGTGACCGAGGCCATCGGGCGGGGCGCCGTACCGCTGCACCGGGGAACGCTGGACGAGGGTGCGTTCCTGCCCGGCCAGGACACCTCCGCCTATCTGCCCCCGGTCACACTCCTGGGGCCGCCGCCCTCCTCCCCTCTCCACCACGCCGAACCCTTCGGCCCGGTCGACACGATCGTCCTCGTCGACACCGAGGCGGAGCTGCTCGCGGCGATGAACGCCTCCAACGGCGCGCTGGTCGCCACCCTGTCGACCGACGACCCGCAGACCTTCGACCGTCTGGCGCCGCAGATCCGGGCGTTCAAGACGGGCCACGGAAAGCCCCGTTCGCGAGGCGACCGCGACGAACTGTTCGGCGGCTTCGGCGCGTCCTGGCGGGGCGCCTTCGTCGGCGGCGAGCTGCTCGTCCGGGCGGTCACCGACGGACCGGTGGGGGAGCGGCTGCCGGGCAACTTCCCCGACCACCATCTGATGCCCTGACCACCCCGTATGTGACGTACGCCCTGTGAGGTCCTAGCCGATCCCCTGGCGGTCGGGCCGGAGTGCGAACTCCCGCTCGGCCGCCTCGGGGAAGGCCCCTGCCACCGCCTGCGCCATCAGCTCCCGGTGCCGCAGCAGCGGCTCCCTGCGCTCGGGCGACGTGAGCAGCAGCAGATCGTCGAGGGCGGCCATCAGCCGCCGGGTCACCTGCGGACTGCCGGTGGACGCGCCACGGATCTCGGTCAGCCCCAGATCCACCAGATCGGTCCAGCCGGGCACCTGCTGCACCAACCGCACCGCACCCTTGGCGTCGCGGTGGTACGCCGTGCCGAGCGGCTGGCGGGCCATGACGGAGAGCAGCAGGACGATCCGGTCCAGACACTGCACGGCCGTCGTCGGGTCGTTCACCGCCGGCGACAGCGCACGCAGCGCGATGTCCGAGAGCTGCCGCAGCCCGAATCCGATGTCCTGAGACGTCGCCCGCTCCGTCCCGACGGACGCCGTGAGTCCCACGGCCTTCAGCTCCCTGCCCGCCTCACCGTGCACGGCCAGCACGGGAGTCCCGGGAACGACGTAGTCGCCGACCCGCGGAATGAGGCGCAGGACGATGCCGTTTCGCCGGGCGACCCGGACGAGCCAGGCCACGTTCACATCCCTCAGCACACCGGGCCGCCCGTGGTAGGAGATGCGGGCGCTCTCGGCGGGAATGTCGACGGCGTCCTTCCCGCCGGTCGGCTGCCGAACCACCTCCCGCAACGACTCCCGCGCGATGCGGTCGGCCACCGGCCCCACCTGCATCAGGCGCAGCGTCGAACTCACGTACGCGATGAAGAGAATCAGGCTCAGCCCCACCAGGAACAGGGTCAACGCGCTCTGGACGAAGGGGACGGACGTGACGAGCCTGGGATCGGACTCGCTCTCGTACGACGTCAGCACGAGCAACGAGAACAGGAATGTCCCCAGGAACACGGTCAGCGTCGCCTTGCTGATCCGGCTCCGTACGAAGATCCGCACGACACGGGGAGTGAGCTGCCCGCTCGCCATCTGCACAGCCACCAGCGAGATACTGAACACGACACCGATGAAGGTCATCATCGCGGAACTGATGGTTGTGACGATGGTCTTCAGATCGTCGGTGATCGACGTGAAGTCGGCCACCACCTGGAACTCCCCCGCGTCCTGGAGATACCGGACGAGCGCGGAGTCCAACTCCGAGACGGCCGCCCACAGGACGACGGAGCCGATCAGTCCCAGGGTGGGGGCGAACCACAAGGTGTCACGGAGATGCTCGCGCAGGGGTGCGAGGAAGCGGGGGCGGCGGTAGCTGGTGCGATCATTCACGAAGCCGAAGGTAGCGTCACGAAGAGCGGTCGTGCGGATACACGCTGTGCGAGGGCGAGGCGCTCTCGGCGACCTCGAAAAAATATTTCGGCGAGGTTTGAACGCCGCGGAACTCTCGCGCGTATAGAGCGCAGCGCTTCTTATCAACCGGTCCAGCAGTGAAGCCCTGGGAGTTCCCGTGAGACGCATGACGCGAAGACGTCCAAAAGGTGCACAGCGTGCGACTGTCGCCGCCGTGGCACTGATTCTGGGAGGGGGCGGCCTCATCGGGTTCGGATCCTTCGCCTCTGCCGGTGAAGGAAGCTCGTCCGGCCAGGACGGGACGCTGACCGCCGGCGCCTCCACCATCGAATGTCCCGAGGTCGCCAACGCACTGCCGGGAGTTCCGGTCGAGGCGCGGACCGAGGTCGACCGTGAACTGGCTCTGATGGACAGCCAGATCACCGAGGCGTACCAGAAGTTCGCCGAGCAGAAGGAACAGATCGAGCGTGACCCGCAGTTGGCGGAGAACGCGATTCTCAATCCTCTGAAGGACAAGCGTCGCGCGAGCATCGACCGGATCGCGATCGCGATCGGGCGAGGCGGTGAGAAGCGGCAGGGCCTGGACGAACTCGCTCCCTGTTCGCTGCGTGATGACGGCAACGACCAGGGCGACGGCCAGAACGAGGGGGACAACCAGGGGGGCAACGACCAGGGTCAGGGCCAGGACGGCGGTCAGGACCAGGGCAACGACCAGGGCCAGGGTGACGGCGGGCAGGACGGCGGCCAGGGCAACGGCGGTCAGGGCAACGGCGGCCAGGTCGGCAACGGGCCCGAGGCGAGCGACTTCGTCGACATCCAGTCCGTCCAGCCGAACGTCAAGGCACCCCGGGTGGGCAATGACGCCTCCACCGGCTCCTTCGCGACCGACTGCGGTGTGAACGAGAACGGCAAGTTCAATCCGGACAACGTCATCGTCGCCCCCGGTGTCGCCAATGGCGCGCACCATATGCACGACTACGTCGGCAACCAGGCGAACGACGCTTTCGCGAGCGACGACGATCTCGCCAATGGCGACACCACCTGCCGGAACCAGGGTGACAAGTCGACCTATTACTGGCCGGTGCTGCGTCTGCAGAACGGCCAGAACGAGAACGACGCCAATGCGGACGGCGGCGGCAAGGACCAGAACGTCGGTGAGATCCAGCGGCCTTCCGAGGTCACGCTGAACTTCGTCGGCAGCCCGGTGGGCAAGGTCACCGCGATGCCGCGCTTCCTGCGCATCATCACCGGTGACGCCAAGGCACTGACCAATGGTGACAAGAATGCCAACGCCTCCTGGAGCTGCACCGGATTCGAGGACCGTCAGCTGAGGGACAAGTACCCGATCTGCCCCGAGGGCAGCAAGGTCGTGCGGTCCTTCAAGTTCCAGAGCTGCTGGGACGGTCAGAACATCGACAGCGCCAACCACCGCACCCACGTGTCATTCGCGAACGAGAACGGCGAGTGCGGTGACGGCTTCCGGGCGATTCCCCAGCTGGTGCAGCGGATCGTCTACGACGTGCCGCCCGGCCCCGGCTTCGCCCTCGACTCCTTCCCCGAGCAACTGCACAAGCCGATCACGGACCACGGCGACTTCATCAACGTCTTCGACGAGAAGCTGATGAACGACCTCGTGGACTGCATCAACAACGGCCGCAAGTGCGGTCCGGGCGAGGTCGCCCCGAAGCCGGACGAGACGAAGGCTCCCGCGCCGGACGAGACGAAGGCGCCCGAGCCCAGCGGTTCGGTCGAAGCGCCTCCCGCCCCCGAAGAGACGGACAAGCCGGACGAGGGCGGTGCCGCCCCGAAGCCCGACGAGGCGACCGGCCCCGACGAGGCGCCCGCCGCGCCGGGCAAGCCGGCAGAGCAGAACGAGGAGCAGAACCCCGCGGCGACGCCCCCGGCCGGCGAAACCGCCCCGGGAGCGGCAGAGCCCGAGGCCGACGTGCCCGCGGAGCCGAAGCAGCAGGTACTGAAGGCGGCCACCCAGGAAGTGACCCCGCCGAGGGCGTACAACACCCCGGCCTCAGTGGCCAATGCGGCGGCCCCGCAGGGCGGCCTCGCCGACACGGGCGCCCGCATGTGGCCGCTCGCGGCCGGCGCGCTCCTCCTGGTGGCCGGAGTGGTACTCCTGCGGGTACGCGGCAGAGGAGGAAACGCGCGTCACCTCTGAGCCCCGACGCGGCGGGCTGATCAGGCGGCCGCCGCCGAGGAGCTGAAGGACACCGGCTCGCACCACCGTGACGGTGGCCGAACGGGTCGTGCTCGTCCAGGCACTGCCCGAGCCGATCACCTATCCCAACGGGGACCGGTGCC
>NZ_JBEOSJ010000054.1:0-13625 GCF_040302905.1 Streptomyces sp. NPDC096193
TTTATGCGGGTTTTGTTGGTCGTTTGGTGTCGGTTCTTGGTGTCCCCGGGGGGCGCCCGGGTCCCTGGCTTGTTGCGGGCCCCGGGGGCGCGGCGACGCCGCCGTGGTGGCGTCAGCGGAAGACGCCGGTGTGTCCGAGCGAGTAACGGCCGGGCTGCGGGTAGACCGCGAGCCCGTGCGGCCCGCTGCCGACGGGGATACGGGCAAGCTGCTTGCCGCTCGTGGTGTCGATGGCGTACACCTCGGCGTCGTAACGGCCGGACAGCCACAGGACCTTGCCGTCCGCCGAGACGCCGCCCATGTCGGGGCTGCCGCCACCCGGCAGCCGCCACTTCTTGGTCAGCCGGTTCCGGGCGAAGTCGAAGACCGAAATGGAGCCCTCACCGCGGTTGGGGATGTACATCTCCCGTGAGTCGCGGCTGATGTAGAGACCGTGGGCACCCTTGCCGGTGGGCAGCAGGACCGGGGTGGTGAACTTCTCGCCGTCCAGCACCCATACCCCGTGCGCCACCATGTCGGCGATGTAGAAGGTCTTGCCGTCCGGGGAGATCTTCACGTCCTGCGGCATCGCGCCGGTGAAGGGCAGCTTCTGCCGGCCGATGATCTCCATCCTCTCCGTGTCCACCTTCAGCAGCTCGGCCGAGAACTCGCAGGAGACGATGAAGTAGCGGCCGTCGGCGGAGAAGTCCGCGTGATTGACGCCGTAGCAGGGGACGGGCGTGGTCTTCCGCGTGGCCATGGTGTGCGGGTCGCGGAAGACGAGCTGACGGTCGAGCGAGGCCATCACGACGGCGTACTTGCCGTTGGGCGTGAAGTAGAGGTTGTACGGGTCGTGCACTTCCACCGGCTTGCCCGCCGCGCCGGTGGCCGGGTCGATCGGGGTGAGCGTGTGGCCGCGGTTGTTGTTGACCCACAGCGTCTTCAGGTCCCAGGACGGGACGACGTGCTGCGGCTGGTTGCCGACGGGGATGGTCTCGATGACCTTGTAGGTCCTGGGGTCGATGACCGAGACGGTGTTGGAGTTGGTGTTGGGGACGTAGACCCGCGAGGGGAAGTCCTTGACCGCCGGCGAGAACATGCCCGGCCGGTCGGCGGCGTACAGGTCCTTCGGGTTCAGCACCGGGGGCATGCCGGGCAGGGCGGCCGGGTCCGCCTTGCCCGGCGGCGCGGAGGGTGGCGGCGCGGTGGTGCTGCTGTCGGCCCGCGTCGGGCCGGTGGGCGAGCCGCAGCCGGCGAGCAGGGCGAGGAGGGCGCCGGCGACGACCGCGCCGGCCCCTCGGGTGGCAGGGAGTCTCGGGTGCATCAGCTCAGCAGCTCCGTGGTGGTGACCGCGTGCAGACCGCGGCGGTCGAGTTCGGCGAGCAGGGCGGGAAGGGCGGCGACCGTGTCCGGGTAACCCAGGTGCAGGCTGACCACCGAGCCGGGCCGGATCCTCCCGGTGACGTTGCGGGTCACGGCCGGCGCACCCGGCGAGGTGTAGTCGAGCGAGTCGACGTCGTACGAGAGGACGTGCGGGTAGCCGGCCCTGCGCGCGAGCCGGACGAGCAGAGGGGTGGCGTACTGCGCCCGGGAGGGGCGGAACCAGGTGCCGATCGACCCGGTGAGCCTGCGCAGCCGCTGTGCGCAGCCGGTGATCTCGGCGTAGGCGTCGGCCTCGGACATCTCCGAGATGCTCAGATGGCGCTGGGTGTGGTTGCCGAGGTCGTGTCCGCCGTCGAGGATCCGGCGGGCCAGGTCCGGGTACCGGTCGAGCCAGCTGCCGACGGCGAGGACCGTGAGCCGGGCCCCGGCCCGCTCGGCCTCGGCCAGCACGGCCCGGGTGACGGCCGGGTCGCCCTGGCCGTGGAAGGTCAGGGCGACCCGGTCACGGTCGCGGGGGCCGTGGAGGATCTGCGCGGGCTGCCCGGGAAAACGGCGCGCGGCGGGGGCGGGAGGCATGCCGCGTGACGAGGGGGCGGGGGCCACGGGCGGCACGGGCTTCTGGGGTCTCCGCGACCGCCCGGGGCTCTCGGGCTTCCCCGGCTGCGCCGCGGGAGGACCGTCGTCGGTGCAGCCCGTGGCGAGGGCGCCGGCCACGGCCGCTCCCGCTCCTGCGCGCAGCGCGCCGCGACGGTCGATCAAGGTCACGAATAAGCACAGTAGGTGCTGATCGGACAAAAGATAACGATTGCATCAGAAAGACTCGCCCGACCAGTCCGCCCCCATGAGAGCGCCGAACCGAGGCTACCGGCGAAACACCTGATCCAGTCCGCATTCATTCCGCATTTACCAGGCGGGTGGCTCACCTCACCTATGATTCACTTCTTCTTGGTCTGCTTTTGACCGGTTATGCCGCAGTAGGAGGTTTTGGCATCGTGTCACCCGTCTGCCATAGTCGGGACCACGACCCCCATTGACCCGGGCCAGGTCGTTTTCAGACGCCGTGGAAACACCCCCCCGTTCCACGGCGCCACGCAGAAGCCCCCGTCGCGCCGCCTTCCCGGCCCGTACGGGGGCTTCTGCGTGGGGGCGCGAAAAAGAGGGCCGCACCGAGATGGTGCGGCCCCGCGTCAGGAGGGGAGGCGGTCCGAGACCCGCATCTCGAACCAGGTGGTCTTGCCGCGCGGCAGCAGATCGACGCCCCAGCGGTCGGAGAGCTTGTCGACGAGGAAGAGCCCGCGCCCGCTGGTGTCCAGCTCCTGGACCGGCATCAGACAGGGCAGCCCGCGCGAGGGGTCACGGACCTCGATCCGGATCCAGCCGCGGCGGCGCAGCATCCGCAGACCGAAGACGCGTGCGCCGGTGTGCCGCACGGCGTTCCCCACGAGCTCCGAGACCAGTAAAACCGCGTGCTCCGCGGTTTGGGCGGAGAGCGCCCACTGGCGCAGCACCACGCACTGGGTCAGCCGGCGCGCGGTGCCGGCGGACTCGGGGCGTGAGGGGAGCCGGACCTCTTCCTCGGTGGGGTCACCGAACAACTCGATGACTTCGAGAGTCTGTTCGCCCTCGGTCACAGGCATCCAACGCGCTGCGGTGACACTGCCGCGCTGCCGCATGTGTTCCACACCTTCGAGGCCCGCCATGCTCCCATCATGGCCGCAACAGGCGGCCTGCGTGGCTGTTCCCGCGGAATAGAACCCCAGGAACGAAGCATTCCGAAAAGCCCCTCCGGCATATGACTCCGGCGCCATACGGGCCTGTTCGCCCAGCCTGAGCTGCAATGACGCAGAGTCGGCGAATGATCACCAAGCGCAGCGGGCGGGCGCGGCTTAAGTCTCCCTTAAGGTCCGGTTAAGGCCCACACATGGTTGACGGACCACTCGAAGGTGTCAACTGACCATAATTCAGAGGAACTTGGCCTTGCCTGGGCCTTCCTCCACAAAGCTGCGCATACCGCGCTCCCGATCCTCCGTCGCGAACAGGCCTGCGAACCAGTTCCGTTCGATCGCGAGACCCGTCTCGATGTCCGTCTCCAGACCGGCGTCGACGCACTCCTTCGCGGCCCGCAGCGCCAGGGCGGGCCCCAGGGCGAGCTTCGCGGCCCACGCGTGCGCCTGCTCGTAGACCTCGGTGGCGGGGACCACCCGGTCGACCAGCCCGATCGCGAGCGCCTCTTCGGCCTTTACCTGGCGGCCGGTGAAGATCAGGTCCTTGGCCCGGGACGGCCCGACGAGCCGGGACAGCCGCTGGGTGCCGCCGGCCCCCGGGATCAGACCCAGGAGGATTTCCGGCTGACCGAGCTTGGCGTCGTCCGCCGCGATCCGGAAGTCGGCACAGAGCGCCAGCTCGCAGCCGCCGCCGAGCGCATAGCCGGTGACGGCCGCGACGACGGGCTTGGGGATGCGGGCCACCGCGGTGAACGACTCCTGGAGAGCACGGGACCGCACGACCATCGCCGCGTGATCCATGACCTGCATCTCCTTGATGTCCGCGCCGGCCGCGAACACCTTCTCGCCGCCGTAGAGAACGACGGCGCGCACGTCGTCCCGGCGGCCCGCCTCCTCGGCGAGCTCGCGCAGGCGGTTCTGGATGGCGATGTCCAGCGCGTTCATCGGCGGGCGGTCGAGCCGGATCGTGCCGACACCTTCGGAGACCTCGAGATTCACAGTCGTCATGCAGGCAGGTTAACCGGCGCTAACGACAACGGACCCGGTGCTGTCGGTCACAGCACCGGGTCCGCCGCATGGCGTCGAGGAGGTCCGGCCTCCCTGAGAGGCTGTTACTTCGTCCAGTCCGCCCAGGACATGTTCCAGCCGTTCAGGCCGTTCTCCGGGGCGATCTGCTTGTCCTTGGAGTTCTTCACGATCACGACGTCGCCGATGATCGAGTTGTTGAAGAACCAGGCGGCCGGCGTGCCCTTGTCGTAGCCGCCGCGCACGTCGCGCAGACCGACGCAGCCGTGGCTGACGTTGGCGGAGCCGAAGGTGCCCGACGAGGCCCAGTAGTTGCCGTGGACGAAGGTGCCGGAGGTCGACAGGCGCATCGCGTTCGGGACGTCCTTGATGTCGTACTCACCGCCGAAGCCGACGGTGGCGCCGTTCATCCGGGTCACCTTGTACTTCTCGCTGATGACCATCTGGCCGTTGTACGTCGTCGTCGACGGCGCGCCCGCGGTGATCGCGACGTTCTTGATCTGCTTGCCGTCCCGGACCACCGTCATCCGGTGCGACTTGGCGTCGACCGTGGAGACCTGGCTGCGGCCGATGGTGAACTTCACCGTCTTGACCTGCTTGCCGTACACGCCCGGACGTCCCTCGACGCCGTCCAGGTTGAGCTTCACCGTCACCTTGGTACCGGCGGCCCAGTACTTCTCGGGCCGGAAGTCGAGCCGGTCGTTGCCGAACCAGTGCCCCTCGATCGGCACCGACGGCTCCGCGGTCACCTCGATGGCCTTCTCGACGGCCTCCGGACTGGTGATGCCCCGGGTGAAGTTGATGGAGACCGGCATGCCGACGCCGACCGTGGAACCGTCCTCGGGCGTGTACTGCCCGATGAAGGTGTTCTTCGGTACGAGCGTGGTGAACGTGGTGTCCTTGGCGGACTCACGGCCGTCCGAGTCCTTGGCCACGGCGTGCACCTTGTACTTGGTGGAGCCGGCCAGGTGCTGGAGCGGCTGCCAGGAGGCGCCGTCCGCCGCGACCTTGCCCTCGATCGGGGTGCCCTTGTCGTCCTGCACGGTGACCGTGATCAGCTTGCCCTTGGCCGCGGTGACCTTCAGCGCCCCGCTGGTGGCGACCGACGTGGCGCCGTCCTTGGGCGCGATGGTCACGACCGCCTGGGAGGCGGAGTTCCCGACCTTCCCCCCGTCCTTCTTCCCCTTGTCGCCGTCGTCCTTGCCGGAGCCCCCGCCCCCACAGGCCGTCACGAGCACCAGCAGTGCTCCGACGACAAGAGCCTGCAGCGCGGAGCCCCCACGCCCACGCCCAAGCCCGGCACCGACCGATGCCCCCGATATCGGCTGCCCGTTCACCACGGTCTCTCCCCTCGCACGGCCTGGCCCCGCCACGGCCCGCACCCCCGCGCGCCTCACGCACGCACTTCGCTAGATAATCACACCGCGGGTTGTTGAATCTTCCCGCGATTGTCACCGTTCAGTCCCAACGTGTTGGCCGGGCTCGGGGGTGAGGTGCAGGCCGGACGGGGGTGCGAGCCGTGGGGGCTGTGCCGCGGGTGTGCGGGGTGCGAGCCGTGTGGGTTGTAGGGGCTGTGGGGGCTGTGCTCGGGCCCCAGGGGTCAGCGCAGTGCGGAACCCTCCTTCCACTGCTTCCAGTCCATGTTCCAGCCGCTGAGCCCGTTGCCGGGATCGACCTGCTTGTCGGGCGAGTTCACGACCTCGACCACGTCGCCGATCAGCGTCCGGTCGTAGAACCAGCCGGCCGGGGTGTCCGAGCTGCCGCCCTTCACGTCCCGCAGACCGACACAGCCGTGGCTGACGTTGGTCGAACCGAACGTCTCCGGCGCGGCCCAGTAGTTGCCGTGCAGGAAGGTGCCGGAGTCGGTCAGCCGCATGGCGTGCGGCACGTCCTTGATGTCGTACTCCCCGCCGTAGCCGACGGTCCGGCCGTCCATCCGCGTGACGTCGTACAGCTCGCTGACGACCATCTTCCCGTTGTACGTCGTGGACTTGGGCGCTCCCGCGGTGATCGGCACGGTGGCGAGGACCTCGTCGTCCCGCCGCACCTCCATCGTCTTGGCCTCCGCGTCGACGACGGAGACCTGGGAGCGGCCGATGGTGAAGGAGACCTTCTTCTGCTGGATGCCGTAGGAGTGCGGCGCCGCCTGCACGTCGCGCAGCCGCAGATCGATCGTGACCTTCGTGCCCGGCTTCCAGTACTCGCGCGGGCGGAAGTCGAGCCGGTCCTTGCCGAACCAGTGGCCCGCGATCTCGACCGGCGGCTCGGAGGTGACCCGGATGGCCCGTTCCACGGCCCCCCGGTTCTGGATCTCCTTGTTGAAGTCGAACGAGACAATCATGCCGGTGCCCACCGTCGCCCGGTTCTCCGGTTTGAAGTAGCCGATGAAACGGCGGTCGGGGACCTCGGTGGTGAAGGTGGTGTGCCGGGCCGAGCGGCGGCCGTGGCCATCGAGGGCCAGGACGTCGACGCTGTACTTGGCCGCGAGGCCCAGCCGGGCGCCGTTGTTCGGCTTCCACCGCAGACCGTCGTCGGAGATCCGGCCGGGGATCTCGGTCGGCGCCTCGTCCTCGATCTGCGTCACCCTGACCCGTTCGAGCCGTCCGCCGCGCAGTTTCACTTCGAGCGGCCCCTTCGGATCCACCCCCTTGGCACCGTCCTCGGGAATCACCCGAATGGCCTCCTCGGGCGACCGCGGCTTGCTGCTGATGTCGAACGCCCCGCCGGTGCAGCCGGAGAGCCCGGCCATCAGTCCTGCGCATGTCAGGGCAACGGCCATGCCTCGCCCGGCCCGCTTCAGTACGTGTCTCACGACCACCCAACGACCGCGCCCCTCCAGGGGAAACGTGGGCGGGGGTCATGTTGGGACATCAGCAGCGCGGGAAGAACAGGTGGGAGGACCACGCGCGGGGCGTCACGGCCGGGACTCCGTGACCGCCGGGGGACGTGGCCCGACGAGCCGCGGGAGGCCGGCAGGTGACGAGCGCAGCCGAGCAGGAGACAGCGCAGCAGGAGGGGGTGCGGGCCGACGGGCCCGTCCCCCTCCGGGCAGCCGACGTCAACGGCCGCCGGGTGGACCCCGGTGCGCCCGGGCCGTCGGTGTGGCCGGGGGCACCGACGCCGCTCGGTGCCCGCTTCCGGGTGGGGCCGGACGGGGTCGCGGGAACCAACTTCGCGCTGTGGGCGGGCGGGGCGGAGGCGGTGGAGCTGTGCCTGTTCGACGAGGACGGCGTCGAGACCCGGGCTCCGCTGACCGAGCTGACCCATGAGATATGGCACGGCTTCGTCCCGGGGATCCACCCTGGCCAACGGTACGGCTACCGGGTCCACGGCCGCTGGGACCCGTGGACCGGGGCGCGCTGGAACCCGGCGAAGCTGCTCCTCGACCCCTACGCCCGGGCGGTGGACGCGGGCCGGGGGAACGACTGGGGTGCGCTGCCGCCCGAGGTGTACGGGCATGTCCGCGACTGGCCGCAGCAGCATGTCGCCGACACTGTGCGCGACGACCGGGACTCGGCGCCGTACGTCCCCAAGGGTGTCGTGGTGCACGACGACGACGACTGGGCGGACGACCACCGGCCCAAGACGCCGTGGGCCGACACGGTCATCTACGAACTGCACGTGAAGGGCTTCACCAAGCTCCACCCGGACATCCCCGAGGAGCTGCGGGGCACCTACGCGGGCCTCGCGCATCCGGCGGCCGTCGATCATCTGGTGCGGCTCGGGGTCACCGCCGTCGAACTGCTGCCGGTGCACCAGTACGCCCACGAGGACCATCTGCTCAAGCGCGGCCTGCGCAACTACTGGGGCTACAACTCCATCGGCTACTTCGCCCCCCATGCCGCGTACTCCTCCAGCGGGACGCGCGGCGAGCAGGTCGGTGAGTTCAAACGCATGGTGCGGGCGCTGCACGCCGCCGGGATCGAGGTCATCCTCGACGTCGTCTACAACCACACGGCGGAGGCGGGCGAGCTCGGCCCGACACTCTCGCTGCGCGGTATCGACAACCGCGGCTACTACCGGCTGCATTCGGACCCGCGCGCCTACACCGACTACACCGGGTGCGGCAACACACTGCACGTGGTGCAGCCGCACGTGCTGCGGCTCATCACCGACTCGCTGCGCTACTGGGTGACGGAGATGGGCGTCGACGGATTCCGCTTCGACCTGGCGGCGGCGCTGGCCCGGTCGATGCACGACGTCGACATGCTCTCCCCCTTCCTCGCCGTCATCGCCCAGGATCCGGTGCTGCGCCGGGTGAAGCTGATCGCCGAACCGTGGGACGTCGGCAGTGGCGGTTATCAGGTGGGTGCCTTCCCGCCGTTGTGGACGGAGTGGAACGACCGCTACCGGGACGCCGTGCGCGACTTCTGGCGCGGCTCGGTGCCGGACGTGCGCGACCTCGGGTACCGGCTGTCGGGCTCCAGCGATCTGTACGCCTGGGGCGGGCGGCGGCCGTACGCCTCGGTCAACTTCGTCACCGCGCACGACGGATTCACCCTGCGCGACCTGGTGACCTACGAGCACAAGCGCAACGAGGCCAACGGCGAGGGCAACCGCGACGGCACCAACGACAACCGGGCCTGGAACTGCGGCACCGAGGGCGAGACCGACGATCCGCTCGTCAACGCGCTGCGCAGGCGCCAGATCCGCAATCTGCTCACCACCCTGCTCGTCTCCACGGGTGTGCCGATGCTGGTCGCGGGCGACGAGATGGGGCGTACGCAGGGCGGCAGCAACAACGCGTACTGCCAGGACAACGAGGTCAGCTGGGTGGACTGGTCCCTCGCCGGACAGCCCGGGCCGAAGAGCCTGCTGGACCTCACCACCCGGCTGCTGGCACTGCGCCATGCCCATCCGGTGCTGCGCCGGCGCGCCTTCTTCTCGGGCCGGGCCCATGCCGCGGACGGGCTGCGGGACCTGGCCTGGTTCACCTCCAAGGGCACGGAGATGACCGAAGGCGACTGGTACGCCCCGGCGTCCACGCTGGCGCTCTATCTCTCGGGCCGTGACATCCCCGGTCGTGACGCCCGGGGGGCGGAGGTGACGGACGACAGCTTCCTTGCGATCCTGCACGGGGCCGCCCGCCCGACGGACTTCCGTCTGCCGGGCGCGCCCTGGGCTCAGGCCTACGAGGTGGTCGTCGACACCTCCTGGGAGGAGCAGGAGTCGGCGCCGGGAGTCGTGTACCGGGGCGGGGAGACGGTGAGCGTCGGGGCGCGGTCGGTGCTGCTGCTCAGAGCGCGGATGTGAGGGGGCCCGGGGCGCCGGCGTCCGGGAAATGGGTGCACGGGGCACCGGTCGCCGGCGCGTGGCCGGTAATTCGGGTGAGCGCTGTCAGTGGTGAACCGTAGGCTCACCCCTGATGTCCACACCACATGCAGCCACCGAGGACCGGTCAGCCGTGCGTTCGTTGCTGCGGTTGTGGCCCTATGTACGACCGGTGCGAACGCGCCTGTTCAGCGCGGCTTTCGTCGCCGTCGTGGCCTCCTGTCTCGGCCTGGTCATCCCGCTCGTCCTGAAGTGGATCGTGGACGGCCCGGTGGCGGACCGCGATCCGGGCGGGGTGTGGCTCGGGGCGCTCGCCCTGCTGCTCCTCGGGATCGCCGAGGCCGTGCTGTTCGGCTTCCGGCGGTGGCTGGTGGCCCGGCCGCTGGCCGGGGTCGAGGCGTCGATGCGCGCCGATCTGTACCGGCACCTCCAGCGGCTGCCGGTGGCCTTCCACGACCGGTGGCCGTCGGGGCAGTTGCTCTCGCGGGGCACCACCGACCTGATGCTGCTGCGGATGTTCCTCGCCTTCCCGCTGACCTTCCTGCTCGTCAACGGAACGACGATCCTGGTCGGCTATGTGATCCTGCTGGGCCAGGACTGGACGCTCGGGCTGGTGCTGACGGCACCGATCGTGCCGCTGGTCGTGCTCTGTTCGTACTTCGAGTCGCGCTACGCCGTCGTCGCCCGCCTGGCACAGGACCAGGTCGGCGATCTGACGACGGTGGTCGAGGAGAGCGTCCTCGGCATCCGCATCATCAAGGGCTTCGGCCGCCACCGCAGCCAGGCGCTCGCCTTCCGCGAGCTCTCGCAGCGGCTGCGGGGGACCGAGCTGGCCAAGGCCCGGCTGCTGGCCGGGATCTGGGCCCTGATCACCACCATCCCCGAGATCACCATCGGCGCCGCACTGGTGCTGGGCACGGTCCAGGTCGCGGACGGTGGTCTGTCGGCGGGCACCCTGGTGGCGTTCCTGTCGACGGCGCTGGCGCTGCGCTGGCCCGTGGAGTCGATCGGCTTCCTGCTGGCGATGAGCCAGGAGGCGGCCACGGCGACCGAGCGGTACTTCGAGGTGATGGACGCCGAGAGCGAGTCGGACGTACCCGCCGCGTCGGGTCCGCCGGCCGGCGGCGCGGAGGGGCTGTGCTTCGAGGGCGTCGAGTTCCGCTATCCGGACGCGGCCGCGGACGCCGCGCCGGTGCTCGCGCGCATCGATCTGCGGGTGCGGCCCGGCGAGACGATGGCCCTGGTCGGTGGGACCGGCAGCGGAAAGACCACGCTGACCGCGCTCGTCCCCCGGCTGCACGAGGTGACGGGCGGCCGGATCACGCTCGACGGCGAGGACATCACCGCGATGCCGCGCGAACGGCTGCGGGAGCTGGTGTCGGTGGCGTTCGAGGAGCCGACCCTCTTCTCCGCGAGCGTCGGCGAGAACGTCCTGATGGGCGCGGACGGCGCGGGCGCACCGGAGCTGGAGCGAGCGCTGGAGGTGGCACAGGCCGGTTTCGTCTCGTCCCTCCCGCACGGCCGGGACACCCAGGTCGGGGAACAGGGGCTGAGTCTGTCGGGTGGTCAGCGCCAGCGGCTCGCGCTCGCCCGTGCGGTGGTCGGCCGCCCCCGCTTCCTGGTGCTGGACGATCCGCTGTCGGCGCTGGACGTCCACACGGAGGCGCTGGTCGAGGCGGCACTGCGGCGGGTTCTCCAGGACACGACGGCACTGGTGGTCGCCCACCGGCCGTCCACGGTGCTGCTGGCCGACCGGGTGGCGCTGTTGTCGCAGGGACGTATCGCCGCGGTGGGCACGCACCACGAACTGCTGCGCACCAGCGCGGAGTACGCCTGGCTGATGTCGGGGGCCGACCGTGCGGATACCAGCCCCGACAGCCCGCAGACCGCCCACGAGGCCACGCACGAGGCCCACGCCTCCGACGACCGGCTCAGTGAAGGGAGCGCGCGATGACCGCGACCACCACGACGACCGCCGCCGGGGCCGTTCCCGCCGGCGGCAGCGTCGAGGCCGTCGAGGGCGATCCCTTCGACCGGGACGACCTTCCGACGGCCAGGGGCGCGACCGGCGCCCTCCTGCGGTCGCTGCTCGCGCCGCACCGGGCGCGCGTCGTACGGGTAGCGCTGCTCCTGTTGCTCCAGCAGGCCGCCGTGCAGGCCGGGCCACTACTCGTGGCGTACGCGATCGACCGCGGTGTGCCGGCCTTCCGGCGCGACGACCACGGCCCGCTGATCATGGTGGCCGTCGGCTACGCGGTCTGCTCGTTCGGCGCGGGGGTGCTCCAGTACTCCTTCATCCGGGCGTCCGCCCGGGTCAACCAGGACGTCCTGCTCGATCTGCGCGGCCGCATCTTCCGGCACGCGCAGGCGCTCAGCGTCGACTTCCACGAGCGCTACACCTCGGGACGGCTGATCTCCCGGTCGACCACCGACGTCGAGTCGCTGCGCGAACTGCTCAGCGAAGGGCTCCAGGAGCTCATCAACGTCATCCTCGCCTTCGTCTACATCTCCGTGCTGCTGCTGTGGCTGGACCTCGGGCTCGGCGGGGTGGCCGTCGCCTCGTTCGTCCCGCTGTATCTGCTGGTACGGCTCTACCAGCGCCGGGCCAGGGCCGTCTTCGCCCGCCGCTCCACCGCGATCGCCGCCGTCATCGTGAAGTTCGCGGAGACGATGAACGGCATCAGGCCGGTGCGGGCGTTCCGGCGCGAGGAGGCCAACGACGCCGCCTTCCGGCAGCTCAACGACCGCCACGGCCGGATCAACGGCGACTCGCTCCTGGAGATGGCGCGCTATGTCGTCGGCTCACGGCTCGTCGCCAACACCGCGGTCGCCGGAATCGTCCTGTGGGGTGCGTACCGGGTCGCGGGCGGGACGCTCGCGCTCGGTGTGCTGGCGGCGGCCGTCCTGTATCTGCGCCGGCTCTACGACCCGATCGACCGGCTGGGCATGTTCCTCAACTCGTATCAATCCGCGGCCGCTTCGCTGCAGAAGATCGCGGGCCTGCTGGCCCAGACCCCGTCGGTCCCGCAGGCCGCGGCGCCCCGCCCGCTGCCCGCCCTCGCCGGCGACCAGCCGGGCCGTGAGGTCGTGTTCGACGCGGTGCGCTTCGCCTATCGCACGGGCGGCGAGGTACTGCCCCGCTTCGATCTGACGATCCCCGCGGGCCAGACCGTCGCGGTCGTCGGCACGACGGGTGCCGGCAAGTCCACGCTGGCCAAACTGCTGGCCCGGTTCTACGACCCGACGGAGGGCCGGGTCCTCCTCGACGGCGTCGATCTGCGTGACCTGGAGACAGCCGAACTGCGGCGGGGTGTCGTGATGGTCACCCAGGAGGCGTTCCTCTTCTCCGGCACGGTCGCCGAGAACATCGCCGTCGGGCGCCCCGATGCCACCCGTGAGGAGATCGAGCGGGCGGCCCGGGCGATCGGCGCGCACGACTTCATCAGCGGCCTGCCGGACGGCTACGACACGGACGTCCGCAAGCGGGGCGGCCGCATCTCGGCGGGACAGCGGCAGCTGGTGGCCTTCGCTCGCGCGCTGCTCGCCGACCCGTCGGTGCTGATTCTCGACGAGGCGACGAGCTCGCTGGACATTCCGGGCGAGCGCGCGGTGCAGCGGGCGATGGACACGGTGCTGCACGGGCGTACGGCTGTGGTGATCGCCCACCGCCTGTCTACGGTGGAGGTCGCGGACCGGGTGCTCGTGATGGAGCACGGCCGGATCGTCGAGGACGGTGCTCCGGCCGATCTCGGCGCGGGCACGGGCAGGTTCGCGGATCTGCACCGGGCGTGGCGGGACAGCCTGGTCTGAGGCGGTGTGTGTGCTCACGGCGGCACCTGGCGGATGCCGCCGTGGTCGGACGCCGCCGGGGTCGGTCAGGGAAGCAGTTTGTTGACGGCCGCCGTGCCCTCTTCGGCCATCTTGCGCTCCGCCCACCGCAGATTCGCGGGGGTGACGTCCCGTCCCGAAGCCAGCACCAGGTCCTCGGGGGTCACCTCGCCCTCGGCGCCGGTGCGCAGTCGCGCGTCGGGCGTCACGTCGCCGGGTGACGGCCGCCGCGGCTCGGATTGTGTGCTCATGCTGCCTCCTTGTGTGCTCCCCGGGGGCTCGCGGCCCCCGGGGCGTCCCCTCTCGGGAGCGCCGGCCGTCAGCGGCGGCCGGCGATGGTTTCCTCGACCCAGGTGTGCAGGGCGGGGGCGGGTGCGGCGCCGGCTTGTCGGGCGATCACTTCTCCGTTGTCGA
>NZ_JBEOSJ010000055.1:0-12364 GCF_040302905.1 Streptomyces sp. NPDC096193
CTCGGCCAGGGCTTCGAGGCGGATCCGGATGTCGTCGACGTTGTCGAGGTGTTCCTGCCTGTGTGGACCGTCCACCCGGTTCAGGCGGAACGGTGTACCGCCGACCCGCCAGGCGGAGCCCGGCATTCCGGCCGCACGCCGCCCGGGTCCCCGCCGCCCCCGACGCTAAACAACCCCGCACGATCGATCAGCAAAAGCTTCGGACCCGAGCGCTGTAGCCCAGGCCGCCGGCTAGTCGCCCTCGTCGTCCTGCACCATGTGGCGACGTTCCTGTTCGCGCTTGGAGAACGCGGCTGCCCGGATCGCCTCGTCACTCTCCAAACCCGATCCCAGCGCCCCGCCCACCGTGGCGACCGAAGCGACGAACCACGACAACGTCCAGTAATCCGTCGCGTGCAGCGGGGTCCGCGTCATGGAAGCGAACACTTGATCGTTGAGGATGAATAGCGCCCACAGCAAGTTGACGACCATCAAGCCCACGTAGCAGACGATCACCCCGATAGCGACGGTCAGGACTGTCGAGGCGTTGTAGAGGGCCGTCCTCTTCCTCTCCTCCGGCGACGTGTCTGTTGACCGGTACCACAGCTGCGCGTCGATGATCAGCCAGCCGATCATGAGCGCCACAGACCCGACCATGGCGATCACCAGGCGCGGCGCGCTCAGGGCCTGGGCCAGGCTCCAGACGGTGGAGTTCACGGTGGCGATGGCCCCCGTGGTGAGCGCGGCCGCCAGGGCCTTCTTCAGACCGGGCACCAGTCGCCACGGACGGTTGGCGCGGACCATACCGGCAAGCACCGTCAGGTAACCGCGCGGCCCGCTGACGACGTAGCGCAGATCCGCGGCCTCCTCCTCACTGACCGGATCTGGCTGGATCGGCGTGAGCCGCCCGGCAGAAGACCCCAGGGGCGACTGGTCTTCCTTCGCCGCAGTGGCCTGTGGATCCGCCAAGCCGAGCACGGCTTCTTCCACAGCCCGCCGGGCCCTTCTCTGCAGCCGAAAGCCCCCCAGAGAAGGAAGGGACAGCAGCGCCAGGCCGTGCTCGTGACTCAGATCCACGACGATCTTGCGTCCGTGCGAGTGCAGCGGAAGATCGGTGAGGGCCACGACGATGTCCCAGTCCTCCGCACTTCCGCGATCCATGATCCGGCGCATCACGGTGGGCAGGTCCTCGGTTCCCGCGGTGAAAGGCTCGCTGACCACCTCGACGTCGAACCGCCGGCCCCGGACTGACCTGTCGGCGAGCCGAGCAGGAAGTACCCGGGCCACGCGCCGCGCGATCTCCGTCGGCACATCAGGATCCGCCAGGAGAGCCACGACGGTTACGCCCTGCGCCGACCGGGGCATGTCTGGACCCTTCTCTCGGTCACCCCCCACGATCGCAAGTGCCCACAAGACGCGCGCGGTAACAACGCGGCTGTGGGACACGCTGCCCCGCCAGCCGGTGCAGGCGGTCGCCCGCGCCCGCTTCTTGGCCCCGGTCCCAGTGTGAGTGGCAGTCCACGACGGCAGCCGCGGTGCGCAGTTCCTCCCATAGCCGGTCGTATTCCGCGGGGTCGGCGGCTTCCCATCCGTCCGTCGCTGGCCGCCCGGGGCGCTGCCGTCCCCGCTCGTCTTCTCCTCCCACCTGGGGTGCGCTTCTCGGGACCACGGAAGACGGGCCTGGAGGGCGTGGAGCTGGGCGTGCAGGGTTGACATGGCGCGCCGGGCGTCGAGGAGGTCTTGGGGGAATCCCGCCACTGTTTGCGTACGGTCGCCCGCACCGGTTCGATGGGGCGCATGACAGATGAAGGTGTTGTCCGACAGCCGGCCGGGGGTCCGCTCGGCGGGCAGTACGCGGCCGGTGAAGCGTGGGTCGTCGCCGCGCAGGGCGAGGTCGACCTTCAGAACATGGCGCCGCTTGCCGATGCTCTCACCGAGGCTGCCGGCCATCATGCGGTCCTGGTCCTGGACACCTCCGCCGTGACGTTCGCCGACTCTTCTTTCCTCAACCTGCTGCTGCGCATTCACCGGCTCACGGACCTGCGGATTGCGGCACCAGCTGCGGGTGTGAGACGGCTTCTGGACCTCACCGGCGCCGAACATGTCCTGAACCTTTTCGGCACCGTGGCGGATGCCACCGCTTGAGGGTATGTCGTCTCAATCGAACTGCAGACTTAGGGTTTGATGACGACACTCTGACCTGCAGTGCTGCGGAGACTGAGAAGATGATCAATCGGAGTATGGCCTGTGGACTTACCGACTCGTAAGGCTGTTACCTGCAAGGCTGCAGAGAGTGAGACGAGCCTGCAGATCTATTGAGACATCCCTAAGTGAGGCGTGGGTGTCATGGTTTTGTGAGTCCGGAAAATGCGGCGTGCGTGCTTTGGCACGGGGAGTTCACTGAGGTGCGTCGGCGAAGCGCCGCGGTGGGTCTGGGCGCGTTCCACTTCGTCGGCCAGACCGATGACTCAGATGCGCGGAGCAACCTCTCCGCTGCTTCATCAATGACGACAGAGGGTGTCGGGTTTACGGCCGACGATGGACGTATGCGCGAAACCCCAGAAGAACTCGACAAGCTCCAGTCCCTCCTCGACTCCTCCCTCTCCGGCTCGACCGCACACCTCCGCTCGATCGTCGAGGGCCGCACCATCACGGCGGCGCAGCTCACCGGGGTCCTCACTGGCATGTGCACGCTCGCCCTCTCCACGGTGACCGCAAAGAGCGAACCGCGAATCAGCGGCGCCGACGGGCACTTCCTGCACGGCCGGTGGCACTTCGGAACGGCGCGCAACGCCGCCAAGGCCCGTCATCTCGCGGCCCGTCCGGCCTCCAGCGTCGCGCACCTGCGCGGCGAGGACCTCGGCGTGTTCACCCACGGCACGGTGGAGGAGCTGAACCCCGAGGACGCCGAGACCACGGCCGACTGGCAGGAACTCCTTGCCTACTTGAAGGACTTCTACGGCGACGACGACGCCTTCGACTGGAACCGCGAGGCCGTCTACTACCGGCTGAACCCGCACTGGATGACCGTCTACGCCCCCGACCTCGACAAGCTCACCGGCACGTGACGCCGGGCCCGTCGACGAGGGCCAGCACCTGCGCGTACGTGGGTGCGGGGCCGGTCGACGGCGCGCCGTCGCGTACCGCCAGCGCCGTGGCGACGGCCTCGCCCAGCGCCCGCCGGTACAGCAGCGACCCGAGGCTGCCCCGCCCCGACCGGGTCGGTGACAGCTGGGCCGACGCGTAGTTCGGAGAACACCACCTGCTCGCCGAAGCCCGCCGGCACCTCTCCTACGTTCTGCGCGGCCAGCCCCACCAGCCGGGCCTGCCCCGCCGTACGAGCGGGCTCGCCTCCATCGCCCTGGCCTGGCCGCTAGGGTCCACGCGGTGCGCCGTGCGGAGCGACTGGGCTCTCGTAACCGGCCGCGCACCGTCGCCGTGCCCGCCGCCCCGAGGTTGCGCCCGCGGCCGTTCCCCTCTGGCCGGAAGAACGGCCGCCTCCTGGAGTTGGAGCCGGAGACCGGCGTCAACACGCTGGAGCAGACCCGCCGGACCTTCGGGGCCGCCGTGAAGCTGGCCGCCATGCTCCAGGACGGCAAGCGGGGCCGCGCTCTCGCCCACGGCCCCCGACCGCAACCCGCCCCGGTGACGGCCCCGCAGCCGCACACCCAGCAGCCCGGCATCCACCCCGCGCCGGTCGGACCGCAGGAGAAGTCACGTGAACACCCCGGAGGAACGTCCCAACCCCGACGAAGCCCTCGCCCGCGCTCACGCTCGCAAGCAGCGGCGACGGCTTCAGGAAGCTGGCCCGGGGAGTTGGCTGCTGACCGGATGGCCGATCCGGACGCCCGGGTTGCACGGATCGGTCACACAGCCCGTCACCGGTCACGGGCGCGGACATGTGACCGGTCACGTGTGCCGGGCAAGCCCAACCGATCCTGGGCAAGCTCACCGTGCGGCAGGCTTGCCCAGCCCAGAGCTCGGACAGGGCTCAGCTGGTGTACCGCGGCGCGGGCAGTTCCAGACCGTCCTGCCGGGAGATCCAGTACGTCCTTCGTCGTGCGGGCCGCCGTTCGTAGGCCAGCGCGCGCAGCCCGCTGCCGTCGGTGAGATGGTCGGGCACGACGATCCAGGCGCCGTCTCGGCTTTCGTGAGGCTGCACCGGGCTGCCGGTCAGGTCCAGGGACCACGTGTCGGTGACGCCGTTGTCGCGGCCGTCGTGCACCGTGATGGTGCCCTGCACACGGTGGGGGAGGGGTCGGCCGTCCTGCTGAGCCCGGTAATTCTCCGCGAGCTCCTTGATAGTGAAGTCCCTGTACAGCAGGACCCGGTGCTCTCCGTCCTCGTCCGCCAGGAGGACGGACCGGGCGGGGCGGGTCCGGCCGTCGTGGTCGTCGACCTTGTCCTCCCCGCCAAAGGTCACCTCCAAGTGACCGCTGTGGAAGTGCCTCACAATGACCTCGGCTTGCAGGACGATTCGTTCGTGCTCCTTCTCCGGAAAGTGCCAGATATATCCGTGCGGCCACGGGCTTACGGGCATCCCCATGTGGCTCCACGCAAGCGGCGGCCAACACGGGTCCTCCAACTGCACGACAACATCCGGGGCTTGGCTGTCCAGGCGCGCCCGCGCGCTGTCCAAGGCGACGGCGGCCTGGATGTCGATGCCCTTGCGGGTGAGGATGGCCTGCCAGGCGATAACCCAGAGCGCGGCAGATGTGGCAATGGCGGACACGGCCGTCCAGAAGGTCTCAGACATGATCCGCACATTGTCGGCTCTCCGCTGGCCGCCGTACACGGGATGCCTCGATCAATTCCTGTGACAGGTAAGACCGGTTCGGGCAGGATTGGGCGTCATGGTCGCTCTTCGCTCGCGTCGGCTCGAAGGCATCTTCGGTGCCCGACTGGACGCGGTTTCGCACACCCAGGTCGCCGCTTTGGTCACGAACGCCGTGACCGAGTCTTACGACCTCGACTTCAAGGAGGAGGTCTACGGCCGCTCCGACAAGTCCAAGCGGGACCTCGCGGGCGATGTGGCGGCGTTGGCGAACACCTCCGGCGGAGTCCTGGTTCTTGGCGTCGCAGAGGACAATCAGGCACGGGCCATGGCGGCCCCGGAGGTTGTTCTGGACAACGCCGAACAGGACCGGATCCGGCAGATCGTCTCCGAGCTGGTCCACCCGACGCCGGTCATCGACGTGATTCAGGTGGAGAGTCCGAAGAGGCCCGGGCACGGTTTCCTGCTCATCGCTGTGCCCCGCAGCCCGATGGCCCCGCACGCGGTCAAGGTCGACATCGGGCTGCGCTACCCCCGGCGCTACGGGACCACGACCACGTATCTGTCGGAGGCGCAAGTCGCCTCCGCGTACCGGGATCGCTTTGCCGGGTTCCAGGACCGTTTCGCGGACCTGGCGCGGCTGGAAGCGCAGCTGATCGACCGGCTGGACGTCTCCGACCGACCAGACCTTCGTCATAGTGACGCTCGCACCCGACCTGGTTGGCGACTTCGTCCTCAACAACAACACCTTGATGACCCACGGGTCCGCACCGACTCCGGTGGCGGGACCATGCGCTCCTGAACTGGCCCACCTAGCATGGACGGTGGCTGCCTACTGGATCGGCATGGTCATCACCGACGCCATCCATCAGGCGGTGCTGAAGTGCCCGCTGCGGCCTGAGCCCCGGCTGACCGGGCTCACCCGCCGGTGGGAGCCCAGACGCCCGCGGCTGCTCTCACCGCCGCCCAGTTGCGATGCCCTCCCGCCGCAGCATCCTCCGCCTGCCCATCATTGGCCCCGGACCGACGTGATTCCCAGCGCGTTCGAAAGACTGGTAGCCCTGCCGAATCCTGGCTGGCCGGCAAGCAAGGGCAAGTCCCGACGATCATCCTCATGCCGGAGTTGTGAGACTCTGCGCCGACTGACGTGACAGCCGGGCCACCAACTGCCTGCCCGCAGAAATCCCTACCCCCAACAAGCGGACAGTGTCCGTCAGCAGGCTGACGGACACTCATGCAAGATCGAGGCTAATAGGTGTCCACTTGGTCATGGATTTCCCACATAAGGTTTTCGAGTGCTACGGCAGTGTCCTTGTCCTTTGGTTCCTTGTCGTCAGGCTCACGATATCGAGTATTCATCACGGCGGCCCAGCAGAATCCGTCGCTGGTCCGTGCCAGCATGGAAGTGGTTCCCGGTAGGGTTCCGTTGTGCCACCACGTTGAGCCGTTCACATGCCAACCGTTGGCGTAATTGCCTGGTTTTGGTGGTGTGGAGTCGTCGTAGAGTCCGGACGGTTCGGTCATGTACGAAATCCAGTCAGCAGGCAATAGATCGGTCTTCTTGGGAAGTTGATCCACCCGTAGAGCGAAATCGATCAGGTCCACGGGCGTGGCCAGCCAGCCTCCATGTGCGTCCATGCGGCGCACCGGCATTCCGTACGGGTCTTCTCCGTTCTGGTCGTAGTAGAAAACTTCATTGGGAAGCCGGTCCGCGTTAGTGTTCCCCGCTATATCCATATCGCCTATGCCGCATGGTGCCAGTATCTTCTCTTTCACATAGTTCGCATATGATTTTCCTGTCACTTTTTCGATGATTCGCCCGAGTATGCAGTATCCAAAGTTCGAATAGAGGTACTTCGTGCCAGGGAGGTAGTCCAGAGGCCGGTTGGCCAGCACCCATTCGATGAGCTTGCGCTGATCCAGATGGGGATTTGTGAACATTGGGTCGTTGCTGTCATTGCGCCAGCCGCCAGCTGAGTGCTCCAAAAGATTGCGCACGATGATTTTCTCGATCCTCGGGTCCGCGGGGGTGCCCATTTCCTCCAGGATTCCCTTCCCGCCGAAAACCAGGGTTTGAGGTGCTAGGCGTCCCTCCGCGCACAGCTTCATTATGGCGACTGCGGTGATGGGCTTTGAGACGCTGGCAATCCGGAAGAGGCTCGAAGTGCTCACCGCCATCGCGTGGGCTTTGTCTGCCCAGCCGAAGCCCCCCGCATATACGAGCTTCTCATCCTTGGATAGCGCCAAAGACAAGCCCGGTACATCATGGTATTTTCTGAATTTGGCTACGAGTGTCGGGATGACAGTGCCGGCCTCACGCTTTTCCCAGATCGGGCAGAAGCGCTGAACGGCATTTGTCCCGCTACCCAGGGCGAACCCGCCCAACGACACCAGCCGGAATCCACTCGCCTTCTTCTGGCTGACTTCTATCTTGAGGGAACTGGCATCCATTCCATAGCGTGCCGTCCACGAGCGTCCGTCCGAGTAGGGCCAAACCGACGTGTACACCGGAGTTTCTTCGTGGGAAGGTCCGATTCGAACGGTAAATCCGATGTTTCGGGCGGCGCGATAGTGCACATGGTCCCGTCCATCGAACAGCCCCTGATAGCTTGTGCCGAATTGTGGCTGGATCCAGTCCCAGTAGGCTTCGAATCCCGGCCAGCCTTCCCATACGGCCGCGCAGAGTGTTTTCGCATCCGGGCCCGTGAATCCACAGAGATCTACAAGGGTGTATCCCTCCAGTCGCATGGCTTTGACGTACTGGTACAGGTTGGCGTAGTCAATATTGTGGCGCACCGAAACCAAGGGAAGGGATCTTTCTCTTTCCCATATCGCCGCAAAGAATGCCTTACCGCCGACGTTGTAGCCATTGAGTCGAACGGGAAGATAGTGTTCTTCCTTCAGGCTATCGTACTTCGCTTGAAATCCTTCGAACGGTATCCTGTAATCGCTTACTTGATTAAGCGTTGGAAGATGTGACTGCTCCCAGATAGCGGCGTATCGTGCTTTGTTGCCAACCTCGTAGCCGCAAAGGTCCGCGAGCCGATAGTGTCGGTGATTGACGTACAGGCCCCAGGCGTCTCGGTACTCCGCCTCGGTGAGATCCCAGTGGATGCCAGGTTCGGGGTAATCGCTAGGAGTCCAACCCATGGCCTACACCTTCGTTCGAGGCGCGGAGCGTTAGTCACCCATGGCATGGGGACCAGAGGTCCAGCCGAGAGGGGCGGACTTGTCCGCTCAACTCCATGTTTCCCTCGACAGCATCTCTTGGCAGCTACAAATACATACTGCATGACACGAAGGTAAGAGACACACCCGTCCGGCGTTCGAAGTCTTCCTGCGCAGACCGGTGTTGCAGAGTATGGACGCCGCGACAGGAGTATTCTAGAGGTGGTGTGCTCCATGCTGTCTGGCGCTGGTCCGAGAGGCACGTGAGGTTTGGACGCCATGAGGTATACGGAGCTGGCTGCCCAACTCCGTGCCCATTCTGTCTGCGTCTGATCGTGCTGCGCGGCGAGCTTAGCGCGCCCTGGACAAAGTAGAGCGTCCTACCGCGCTCAATTCCCGGACGCGAGTAGGGAACTGGAGACATGGCGAGTCGTGTTGCGGGAAGCGGCGCTCTTCTGTGGCGTCGGGCTCCCCTTAAGCCGTCCAGACCTCTGGGGAGCGGTGGTAGGTGAATCAGGACGATAAGGGTGTGCCGGTTCTGGCCGCGTGCGCACCAGAGGGTATGCCGCGGACGGCCCAGTGAGCAGCGGAATCGTCGCCTCATTCGCCTTCCCTGGCTGTCCGACGAGGTCAACGCGCGGGCAGGCGCTCAGGGCAGCAGCCCACAGGGATCGGGTCCTGGTCGCTGGTGCTGGGGTGGTGGCCGCGATTGTGATGCGACAGCGCGAGACCCCGGGCCCACGTTCCGGGGTGTCGCTGTGCATGGATGCGTCCGGCCGGCTTCAACGCTCGGCCGAGCTGCCGGGGCGAGTGCTTACACCTGGGCCTGGCCTCCGTCGACGAACCAGCCGGCGCCGTTGACGAAGCTCGAGGCGTCGGAGACGAGGAAAGTCGTCACGGCGGCGACCTCGTCCCGGTCGCCGACCCTGCCGAGCGGGACCTCTTGGGCGAACGCGTCGAGGTCCGGGCCCACGGCGCCGATCAGGCCCAGGGTCCTTGGGGCCCGGGGCTCAGCACGCTCACCCGGAAGATATGCATCGCTGAGTCGCCGGAATCCTGTCCGACAGCCGGGAGGCCGGCCTTCCGCTCCCGCCCCCCTACGAACGAAATGATCAACAAGTAACGACGCCAACCGCCGTCAACACCGATGCACGAGCTGGTGGGTCCTTCTTCGGAGGTCAGCCGGTTATCGGGCTACCCGCTAGCTCGGCCTGTTGCCAGCTGCTTTGGGGGGCGGCCGGGGGGCCTGGCAGTGCGGGGGTGTCAGCTTGCATTCCGTCGAAGACGAGGCGTAGGTAACGGCGCCACAGCTGCGGTTGGGTCGGCAACAAGGGGGACGCGGTCTGGAAGATTCCGCTCATGAGGAGCATGACGTCTTGCCCGGTGATGTCCTGACGGATGGCGCCGTGTGCGCGGGCGCGGTCCGTCAGGGTGGCGGTGACTACGGTGAGCGCCGCGAGGCCGTTGCGTACGTCAGGGTGGTCACGGGCTTCCCCGTGCGCTACCTGACAAAAGGCGCGATCCCTGACCTGGAGCTCAATGGCGGCGGCCATGAACTCCAGCAGCGCGTCGGCTGGAGCGGCGGTGCGCGCAAGCCTCTCGCCGATCGTGACGAGAAGGGTCTGGTTCGCGGAGACGACTGCCGCCAGGAGATCTTCTTTCGTACTGAAGTGCCGGAAGACAGTCCCTTTGCCGATCCCGGCCCGCTCGGCGATCTCCGAGATCGACACCTCAACGCCTTGCTCGGCGAATGCTGCGGCTGCCGCTTCCAACAGGAGCTTCCTGCTTCGTACCGCATCACTACGCATCGGCTTCGTCACCGAGTGTGTCATTGCGCCTCCTTCTCAGGACTGCATCTGGCCCCGCAGGACCCAAGGGGTGATCGCCGGTGCGACCGCCGGCGACGCCCGCGCACCCCGCGCCACGCCCGACCCGCTTCGATTCTACCTGAAAGCTGACCGTAGGGTCCGCTTGTGAGGCGGCTAACATGACCACCTGGTCCGGATGGCTGTATGGTCGAACATGACCGGGTGGTCCGCTTGGGATCGCCGAGTGTCGCAACGGTTTCACCACCCTCGCAAGAAAGCAGTGGACCATGACTGACAGCAGCGCGGACACTTCCCCGGAGCCGTTCACGATCGATGTGGCGCAGGACGTACTGGACGACCTCAAGGCGCGGTTGCGGGCCACCCGCTTCGCGGAGGACCTCGACAACGAGGACGAGTACTACGGCCTGAGTACGGCATACGTGAAGCCGCTGGTCGAGTACTGGGCGGACGGGTTCGACTGGCGTGCGGCGGAGAAGCGACTGAACTCCTACGACCAGTACAAGGTGGAGATCGACGGGACCCCCGTCCACTTCATCCGCAAGGCCGGCAAGGGCCCGAACCCGACTCCGCTGCTGGTCCTGCACGGCTGGCCGTGGCCCGGGGAGTTCAGCTACCCCGTCATCGACCCACTGACCGATCCCGCCGCCCACGGGGGCGACCCGGCCGACGCGTTCGACGTCATCGTGCCGACACTCCCCGGCTTCACCTGGTCCACTCCGGTCGGCGGCGACCTGAACTACTGGAAGATCGCCGACATCCTCAACACCCTGATGACCGATGTTCTCGGCTACCGCACGTACGGGTCCGTGGGGAGCGACTACGGCGCCCTGGTCAACAGCGCGCTGGGCCACAAGTACGGCGAGTACATCATCGGCCTGCACTACGGCCACGATCTTCCCCCGGGGATGTTCCAGCACGACCGCTTCTGGGACCTCACCGGCGGAGCGCCGATCCCCGACGACGCCTCACCTGAGCTGCGCGCGGACATCATGAAGATGCACTCCACCTACGCCTCCCACGTCGCGGTCCACATGCTCGACGGTCAGACCCTCACCCACGGCCTCAACGACTCCCCGGTTGCCCTTCTCGCCTGGCTGCTGCAGCGGTGGAAGAAGTGGAGCGACAAGAACGGCGACTTCGACGAGGCGTTCTCCCGCGACTTCATCCTCACCCAGGCGACCGCGTTCTGGGTCACGCAGTCGATCGGTTCCTCCATCCGCATGTACCGCAACGCGGTCCGGTACCCGTGGTTGCCGGTGCACGACCGGCAGCCGACCGTAGAGCCTCCGGCGGGCTTCACCTTCCTGCTCGGCGACGTCTACCCGCCCGGCGTGCGCACTACCGAGGAGCGCATCGCGGCTTTCGAGCACGGGCCCACTCGCGGCTTTTTCAACCCCGTCTTCGTCAACGCCCACCACAAGGGCGGCCACTTCGTCCACTACGAGAACCCCGAAGCCCTCGTCAGCGACGTTCGGCAGACTTTCCGTCAGCTGCGGTAAGAGCCTGCGCAAACGCCATGGCCGGCACCAGTCTCAGCCTGTTGCGATCGGCGCCAGGCGGTACAGATGCAGCGTTTCGACCATGGCACGGAGGTCCAGTGCCTCGCGGGCCGCGGATCAACCGCCCGATCGGCGGCCCGAACAAATCACGTAATGATTGAGAAATTAAGTAGGAGCAAGTGAATGTCTGACATAACCGGGGAAGCCCGCAAGACGGCTCTCGTATTCGGTGGCTCCCGGGGTATCGGTGCAGCCGCGGTCACTCGCCTGGTAGCCGATGGCTATGACGTCGCCTTCACCTACGCTTCCCGGGCCGACAAGGCAAAGGAGCTCGTCGACTCCCTGGAGCGGGACGGCGGCCGGGCCCTGGCTATCCAGGCGGACAGCGCTGACGCGGAAGCTGTGCGAGGTGCAGTGGAACAGGCCGTGAGCCGCTTCGGCGCCATCAGTGCCGTTGTGGTCAATGCCGGAATCTTCCGGATGGGCACCGTCGACACGGTTACCCTCGAAGAGCTCGACGCATTGCTTGCCATCAACGTGCGAGCGGTTTTCCTTTCGATCCAGGCGACGCTGCCGCATGTGCTGGACGGTGCGCGAATCATTACCATCGGCAGTAACGCCGCAATCAGCACGCGCACGCCGGGTACCAGCGTCTACCAGATGACCAAGGCAGCTTTGGTGGGCCTGGTCAGGGGCGCCGCGCTCGACCTGGCACCCCGCCGGATCACGGTCAACAACATCCAGCCCGGCCCGACGAAGACAGACATCAACGCTGATTTCGTCGATATGCTGGCTGAGTCCAGCCCCCTCAAGCGTGTCGGAGCTCCGGAAGAGATTGCCGCTCTCATCTCATACCTGGCCGGCGAGGAGTCGCGTTACGTGACGGGGGCCAGCATCACCATCGACGGCGGAACCACGCTGTAATCCTGCCGGGCCCGTCGCCAAGCACTGGTCAGGCCGTCGCAGCGCGCAACTGGTCCTGCTTCAAAGCGGGCGGGGGCGTAAACCACAGGGCGGGCATCAGTGAACCTCTTTCATCCTGAATACGTGCAGGTCATGAGGGTGTGGATGGCCTGGACGATGGTGCCGATGCGACGAGTGGAGCATCTGGCCCG
>NZ_JBEOSJ010000056.1:0-11614 GCF_040302905.1 Streptomyces sp. NPDC096193
GGGTACCACATCGCTGCGCGATGTGCAAGCGAACAACCGTGCTTCGCACGGTTGTTGCGCTCCCGCTCCGCGGGAGCGCTGGCGGGACGCTGCGCGTCCCGTTCACTCTCCTTGCTTCGCAAGGAGAGTGACGCTTCGTCCGCTGCGCTCCCGAAGCCGTGGTGACTGCGCCCACCACGTGGGGTCTTTCGCTTCGCTCCAGACCCCGAGCGGGTTCGCTTCGCTCCCCCGCTTCGGCCCTTTGGCTCCGCCTCCAGGGCCGTTGAGCCCGCTGACGCGGGCAGCTGGCTGTGAGGAGGGGGCTGCTGGTCGGGGTTCGGAAGACGGGTGCATCAAATTGAGGTGCCCCGGCTCTCAGGTCGGTGTCAGGCCTGCGGATCGCTGTGCTCGCCAGGGAACGCCGCGTACAGGGCTTCGGCATGCACCGCATCCCACTGGCTGATCCGCAGGCGCTCGACCCCACCACCGTGCCGGCGTAGCTCGATCTCCTGCCCCTTGTCGAACTCCACCCGCACCCGCGGATTCCTGCACACCGCCACGGCCTCGTCGCGCATCATCTCGAACCAGACACCGCGTATGGCGTACTGGAGGTCATTGCCCCGGTGGCGTAGTACTCGCACCCGACGGTCGGTCAACAGAAGCGAAGCACGCCGCGGGAGCAGGCCCCACAGTGTGCGCCCGTACGTCACCGCGCAACCGGCCGTCATCCGCTCACCCTCAGGAACCCACCGGGACAAGCGCTCACGATCCATCGACCACTTCGCCGCTTCCACCGCCATCCCCTCTCGTCTTACAGGAGCGTCACTGTCAGATGCTCATCTACCCGGAAGCAGAACAAGAACCGGCCTTCGGCCGACTCGTTCTGATGCAGCATGTATCATTGGCGGAAACATGGGACATACCCCAACCGCCTGAAAAGCCTCCCTTAATTTCGATATGAACGGCCGAAAATGCGGTCACCACGAATCTACCGGACCGGATCCCGCGCTGCGCAGTGATTCTCTGCGCCGGGTGACGCAGTACCAGACGGCGGGCGTGAATGCCCGGTTGGAGGTGTTCGCGCTCTTGGAGGCGCAGGACGTGCCCGCGAGCGAGGCGGACGACCTGGTGGCCGCGCTGGAGGCCGGGGCGGTCGCCGGGGCGCAGTGCCAGGTGGTGGAGCTGGACGGCATGGCGCCGGCCTCGGGGCGCGGTGTTCTCGGACGGCTGGGATGACGGCGTGACGGCCGTGAGCGAGGCCCTGGTGGGCACGGTCGACGGCCAGAAGGAGCCGGTGGCCGTGAAGCTGGGCGTGTGGGTCTCCAACACCAAGACCCGGCGGGACAAGCTCACCCAGGAGCAGTTGGAGGCGCTGCGGGAGCTGGGCATGAAGTGGGCGTGACGTCATCCGTCGACGGGCGGCGAACCAGCCGGACACCCCGAGACCCCGGGCTGTCATGACCGCGCCCGGGGTCTCGTGCTGTCTGCAGGTTCAGGCCGTGAGTTTCTTGAAGACCGTCTCAAAGCGGTCGAGAGTGTCGTCGTCGACCTGCGCGAAGAAGGGGCGTCCACCGCCCTGCCCGGGTCCGTCCACGACCTGACCGCCGCGCGGGCCCACGGGATCATCGACGCGCTCGCCGCAGCCGAGCTGAAGTGCTGGGCGGACAAGGCGTACCAGGGAGCCGGCCACCCCGTCCGTGTTCCGTTCCGAGGTCGCCGGCTCAAGAGGTGGAAGCGCCGGCACAACAGCAGTCACGCCAAGATCCGCTGTTTGGTCGAGCAGGCCATGGCGGTCCTGAAGAGCTGGTGGCTTCTTCGGAAGCTCCGCTGCAGCACCAACCGCATCACCGCGATCGTTCAGGCCGTGCTTGTCCTCCATCACGCGTCAGCGTGAGGTTGGAAAAGGCTCCTCGTGATTGATCTTGCTCGCGCAAAGGACCGTTTATGAGAGGCGTGCTCTGCCGGAGCGCGCCTCCTTTCCGTCTGGCCAGGGGCGGGTTGGTGGTCAATCGTCGCTGACCTCTTTCGGAGCCCGGCTCCCCCTGCCTATTGAGTCACCGGAGGATGTGGGCGGCTTCGACCTGGTGGAGGTGGATGAGGATGTCGTACGAGCGGCCGAGGGCGGTTGCCGGGTCATCGGTCGACCAGTACAGGCCGTAGGAGCGGGTGGGGCGGGCTGCGGCGAGCCAGGTGCGGGCTGCCGGGGGCGCAGTGCGCAGGTCGATGCTGAAGTCGCGGTGGCGGAGCTTGTCGAGGGTGTGCTCGTTGTGGCCCTTCGGGGCCGGTGTGATGGTGTACTCCTGGGGCTGCTTTGCGGTGAAGTCGGGCAGGGCGTTGACGGTGCCCTGGTTGAAGGTCAGGCCGATGTTGACGTAGTCCGGGCCGAGTTGGGTGCGCAGGAAGGCGCCGGTGGGCTCCGGGAACTCGTCCGGGTTGTCGCTGGTGTAGGCGACGTGGCCGTTGTTGGAGGCGAGCAGGATGCGGCCGCCCTCGTGCCGCAGCCACCAGGCGGTGTTGGTGGCCATGGCCCGGTCGCGGTAGCGCATGCGCTCGGGGAACTGCTCGTCGGGGAAGGCATAGCCGGTGAAGCTCTGGGTGATGGCGGCGGCGTTATGCAGGGCCCGGGCGTGCGCCCGCTCGGCGTCGCAGCCGGCCGTGCGGGGGCGTCCGTGGTCACGGAGCAGTGCCAGGGCGGCCTCCGTCCGGTCGGCCTCGGCCCGGCGTGCCGGCACTTCCTTGGCCAGTTGGCCGACCATCCACGCTCCCGCCTGTGTCCCGGCGGCCGGCTTCAGTCCCGCGTAGAGGTCTCCGATGCGCCCGGCCAGGTCGGGGCGGTGCGCGGCGAGGTAGTCGGTGACGTGGTCGAAGGCGTCGGGTCCGGCGTAGCCGAGGTCGTTGCCCACGAACCGCAGCTGCGGCCGGTCGGGGTGGGTGATGTTGTATCGGCGCATCCACTGGATCAGGTCGAGGTACTCCTGGGTGTTCCAGAAGACGTACTGGCCCTGGAACTCGTCCCGCATGATCTGGGCGGGATCGCCGATGCCGCGGGTGACGTAGGCATCCAGGCGCAGGCCGGTGCTCCAACTCGCCTCCAAGGCGAAGGTGGTGAAGCCCTTGGTGGCGACGAGATGGCGGAAGAGCCGCTGCTTGAGCGTGAAGAACTCGTGGGCGCTGTGGCTGGCCTCGCCCAGGCCCACGACGCGGGCGTCGCCGACCATACGGCCGAGCCCGTTCAGGTCGCCCAGGGGCCGGGCGCTGCGGTTCAGGGCGTCGACCGGCTCGGCCGTCGAGGGGGTCGAGGCTGCGGTGGTGCCGGCACTCAGGGTCCCCTCAGCGAGGACGGCGGCGGTGGCCAGGCTGAGCAGACGGCGGCGGCTGACGGGGCGGGCGTGGCTCATGACATCTCCCTCGATTGGTGGGTGCGGCACGACAGTACTCCAAAATTTAGGCGCTTGCACAAGACGAACGTCTCAGGCTTACGCCTCATGCATTCGCACAATGCATCGGGTAGCGTTGTCGGCATGGGAAATCGCGAGGATCTACTGGCGGGGGCCAGGCGCTGTCTGGAGGAGAAGGGCTGGGCCCGGACCACGGTGCGCGACATCGTGACGTCGGCCGGCGGCGTGAGCATGGCGGCCATCGGCTACCACTTCGGCTCCCGTGAGGCGCTCTTGAACGCCGCGCTCATCGAGGCGATCGACGAGTGGGGCACACGGATCGGCCGCACACTGGCTTCCTTCGGCGAAGCCGGAAGCAGCCCGGCCGTGCGCTACGAGGCGATGTGGGCGGAGATCATCAAGTCCTTCCAGGATGACCGGACGCTGTGGCTGGCCACGGTCGAAGCCCTGCTCCAGGCGGAACACTCCGACGATCTGCGCCGCTACCTGGCCGGAAGTCAGGCCCTGGGCCGCCAGGGTCTGGCCGCGCTGCTGCTCGGCACACCCGAGGACGAGGTCGGCGGCACCGCCGCCCGCACCCTGGGCGCCGCACAGATGGCCCTGTTCACCGGTCTGATGACGCAGTGGCTCACCGACCCCGACCAGGCTCCCGACGCCTCTGAAATCGTCGCAGGTCTACGCGCCCTTACCCGCATCGTCGACGCACACGAGTAGCCAAGGCATCAACAAAGGCCACCCGTTCGCCGGACAACGACGGGCAGCCTGCTGCATCACGCTGTGCAGCCGCTTCTCTGCGGTGCCTCGCCGAGGGCGCCGCCGGTTCAGGACCCTCCCGTCCAGAAGCCTGTACGTCGTCCTTGCCCTCACGACGCCGCTTCATAGTCAGCTGCCGACCGCCCAACCTGTGCATCGGGCGCAGTGCGGGGCTCGGGAAAACCGGTTCGCACCCGACTTGTTCCGCAGCCGCTCCTGGTCGTCTTCCAGCAGCGTCCAGACCTCGATCAGGTCCTCCGGCTCCCACTCCTGCCGCACCTCGCGCTCCCTCCGGTCGTCACGACCGGACCAACCTCGCCGAGCACGGCCCCCGGCGAGCCCAGAAGATCAAAAACGCTGACAACCACATCCCAGATCCGCTACAGAGAGCTACTTGTCACTTCGCCGTAGCTTCGGGAGAACAGGGCCGGGACGACAGTGCAGGCGTACCAGGACGACACAGCCACAGTGGCCGTGTGGTGCTCGGGGCTCTTCGGGGTGATGGGCCAGGCGTCGAAAGCCCCTGTGAAAACCTCTTGGTTCACCATGACGATCACGCTTACGTGGTCCGCAGACGGCTGGAAGCTCTCCGAGTTCACGCAGAAGGACGGGCCGGAACCGTCGCGGGGGCAGTTCGGGCAGGCGCCTCCGCTGTAGGGGGTCAGCTGTGGCGCCGGCGGCGCTTCTCTGCTCGTGCCCTGGCTACGGCAGCGGCGTAAATCGCGTCGTTCGTGGTCCCTGGCGGCAGCGGCATCCGGCGCTCCTCGGGCGACTGTCCTTCGCGGTAGCTCTCCAGCTCCCAGCGCCCCAGGTTCCAGCGCTCGGCCTTCTCTCGGCGTTCAGCCTCGGCGCGGGCGAACGCTGCATCACGGCGGCTGGCCTCGTCACGGCGGGGTCGTTCCTCGAGCATCCGCGAACTGGCCTCTCCCCTGAGGATCCGTGCTCGACGGGCAACTGCGGTCTCGATGTCGTCCCATGCGCTGACGTGCTGGGCCTGCGCTACCTGGCGCCGGCGGGCATCGAGCCTGCCGAATCCGGCGGCGTCGCGGTCGCGGATGAGGCGCCAGAGACGCCACCCGGCCAGGCGTCCCAGGTCGTCAGCACGGAAAGTCTCGTGGCCCCACTGGTCGTAGCGGACCAGGTTCTGCGTCAGTAGCTCGACCAGCTCCGACTCGGTCGAGCGGCGCAGGGCAATCGTGATGGTGTGATGCAGGTCAGACCATGGATCGCCCGTGTGCTCTCCGACGACCAGACCGGCAGAACTCCGGAAGCCCGCTGGCACACCGCTGGGTGCCAGCGGTGTGCCAGCTGTGCTGCGCCCTCCCGCTGCGCGCGGAGGCCCCTCCGACGCGCTCCACCCTGGCGCCGCAGGCCGGTCCGTTCCCCGACACCGCACGCCCTCCGTCTCCCCCACCTTGATTGTCGGAGAAGGGCTGTAGAGGGGAAGTCTGAGCTGGAGAAGGTCCCCGACCATGGCGGGGAGTGCCCTCTGACCTCACATAATGCAACTGCGGGAGGTGAGCATTGCCGCAGGTCAGCGCAACGCCAACCGCAACTCCATGCGCAACCCCAATAGCAACCTCAAGCGCAACGGCATGCGCATCCCAGCAAGCCGGGCATGCGCCTGCTTGTGCGAGTACTTACTGATCGTTTCAGAATGAGATCTTGGTCTGGCGTCTCAACTGAGATGGGTACTCAGAGGTCGTTTTCATCTTGAGTGCGGTCCTCTGGGATAGTTTGCCCTGCCTGTCGATGTGCTGCGGGTGAGGCTGTGGTGGCGGCTCTGCGTGGTGAGACTGGCGGTGTGACGGATGGGGCGGAGGTCTGCTTGCGCCTGTCTCATTCCAGGACGCCCGAGTCTGGGCCGTGCTTCGACGGGACAGGTTGCACGCCTGGGCGCACGCCCCGGACCGCGGTATGCCCAGGCCATGACGGAACGTCGTGCCTATCCAAGTGATCTGTCCGATGCACGCTGGGAGTTGATCGAGCCGGTGCTGTCCGCCTGGCGCTTCGAACGCCGCGGTCGGGCTCTGGACTTCGGCCGGCCTCCACGGCATGACCTGCGCGAGATCATGAACGCGATCCTGTACGTGGACCGCACCGGCTGCCAGTGGGCCTATCTCCCACACGACTTCCCGCCGCACCAGAGCGTCTACGGCTACTTCGCCAGGTGGCAAAAGGATGGTGTATTCGCCCAGCTCAACGGTCTGCTGAGAGAGCTGGTGCGCCAACAGGAAGGGAAGAGCCCCGAGCCCTCGGCCTGCGTAATCGACGCGCAGAGCGTCAAGACCTCGACCTCCGTCCCAGCAAAGAGCCAGGGCATCGACGCGGGCAAGAAGATCGTCGGCCGTAAACGCAGCATCATCACCGACACCCTCGGCCTGCTGCTGGCAGTGCTGGTCACCGCCGCCGGCGTCCAGGACTCCACCGCCGGGCAAACCCTCCTGGACCAGGCCGCCGCTGACCATCCCGGCCTGCGCAAGGTGTGGGTCGACGGCGGCTACCGCAAGCACTTCGTCGAGCACGCCGCCACTCTCGGCATCGACCTCGAAATCGTCCAACGCAAGCCCGGCGCCAAAGGGTTCACCCCCCTCCCGAAACGCTGGGCAGTCGAGCGTACCTACGGCTGGCTCATGCTTCACCACCGCCTGGCCCGCGACTACGAAACCCACCCCCACCGCTCCGAAGCCATGATCCACCTAGCCATGACCGACCTCATGACCCGCCGACTCACCGGCGAAAACACCATCTCCTGGCGCAACCCAACCCCGGCCCATCAAAGCCGCATTCAGGGATAAAACAACAGGATGAAACGACCTCTAATAGCAGGCTGGCGCACAGGTCACAGGACTTGACGTTACGGTGCTGGGAGGCGGACCCCAGGAACGCAGGGCACCCTCTCTAGCGCGGGCAGCTGTACGTAAGGCGGGGGTTGATTCGTTCCCCGCCTTGCCGCACTTCGAGGTGCAATCGGGCGCGGCCGTCCCCGGTGCCGGTTGCCCCCATCTCACCGATCCTGGTTGCGCTGTTGACAGAAGCGCCAACGCCAACGGAAGCCCTTCTCAGGTGCGCGTAGGTGGTCTTCATGGAGTTGGGATGGGTGACCACGATGTACTGGCCCAGGGCTCCAGAGCTGCCTGTGGATGTGACTGTTCCGGCGAGTCCTGCCTTGATCGGGCTCCCCGCGGTGTTGGCGATGTCGAGCCCGTGGTGGAAGCCGGCGGGGCTGGGGCCGAACTCGTGGGTTGCCCGGCCGGACACTGGGCAGGGAGCGGCTGCCATCTCCGAAGCCTGGGCAGGCGCTCCTCCCGCCAGAACGAGTCCGGCTAGGGCTGATGCCATGATGATTTGACGAACGGTTGCGCTAGGAATGGGCATGATGTCTCCATTTGCGGGTGGGCCGTTGAGCGTCGGCTCTGCCGGGTTCCGGCACAGGTCAGGGCGAACTGCTGGACGGCGCATTGCATAGTGCAGATCGTGGGCGGTGCGGCGGTTTCGCCACGACGCCGTCTGGCAACAGCAGTGCCTGACTCGGCGGACTGGGCGGACGCGATGGACACACCCGAGCCAGGGCGCGATGAACGTCTGTGGTTCGGCGCGTGTCGGGCGTCTGCGCTCCTGCCCCGACGCAGCAGCGGCTACGAAGTGATCAGTTGAAGCGTGTCCCAAGGGTCGTGCTTGGGCGGTCAGGTTGCCTTGAAGTCCCGTCGGCAGTACGACCACAGTCCTGCCGCAGTGATGACGGAGGTCCACAGCACGAACACCGTTGTCGCGATCGGCGTGGACAGATCGGAGCCGACAAGCGCTTGGGCGAATGACTGGTCTTCACCGGAGTAGGCGGTGACATCGGTGAGCATGGCCCGGCCCGCAGCGAACGGCAGCCAGTCACTCGCACCGTTCAAACCCGGCAGGTATCCAAGCAGGGCGCCTGCCATGCGTTCGCCGAGCAGCGGCCACAGGACCAGGAGCAGGACAGCGAGGATACGGCTGCGCAGCAGGGCTACGGCGGCCAGGCACAGAAGTGCCCAGCAGCCCATCCACCCGGCAAAGCGTGCGGATGGAGCGAGAATCTCTCCCCAGGCCGGCTGTCGGTGGCCCATCGCGCTCAGCATCACGGCGCACGAGAGTGCGCCGACCAGTGCGCTGATGGCGGCCACGCCGGCTCCCACCAGGAAGCCGACGGCGCATTTTGCTCCGTAGGCGGTGGTGCGTCCGTTGACTGCGAGCCAGGTCGTCCGGGCGGCGCCGGCTATCAGGTCGGTGGAGACCGGGCCGGTCCCGAGGACCAGGACGAAGAAGCACAGTGCGGGGATCTGTGTCGCGAGCGGGGTCCAGGCGACCGCGTCCGCCACTACCGCTGAGCTGACCGTCTGTTGCTTGTCGGCGTCCAGGAGCACGGTGATGCCGGTCAGCAGGCTCAATGCTGCGACCACTGCGAGGAGGATCCAGGTCGAGCGCAATGCGGTCAGGTGCCGCCATTCGTAGCGGCAGGCCCGGCCGAATGCGTCGAGGGGTGTGACGGCTCGTGGGGCCGTCATCGCGGTAGATGTCATGAGATCTTGAACTCCTCTTCCGCGATGCTCAGGTAGAAGTCCTCCAACGAGGGTGTGTCCTCACGCATCCCGTACAGAGGCACGCCGGCCTTGAGTGCGAGGGTGCCGATCTGTACGCGGTCCAGGCCGGTGACAAGGGCTTCATCTTTGGTGGCGGGCGTGAGGTGCCCGCCATGTTCAGCGATGATGCCTGCCAGGGTCGGCAGGTCGGGTGCCTCCAGCCGCACCGTGCGAATTCCGGCGGCCCGTTCCAGCAGTTCCGTCATGGGTGCCGCTGCGACGACGCGACCGCGGGTGAGCACGATGACGCGGTCGGCGAGCTGCTCCATCTCACCCAGGAGATGGCTCGACACCAGGACTGCTCGGCCTTGGTCGGCCTGGGTGCGCAGGAAGTCCCGCAGCCAGCGTATGGAGTGGGGGTCCAGTCCGTTCGCGGGCTCGTCCAGGATGAGCACGGGCGGGTCGCCCAGCAGCGCCTGGGCGATGCCGACGCGCTGCGCCATGCCGAGTGACAGTTCGGACAGTCGCAGCCGGGCTGCCTCGCCCAGTCCCACGGTGTTCAGGACTTCATCGACCCGTGTGTCCGATACGGCTGAGCCGGCCGCCACCATGCGCAGATGGGCGTGCACGCGGTGCTGGGGATGGCCTGCTATGCCGCCCAGGACCGCGCCGACGACTGTTCCTGGAGCTCGCCAACTGTGCAGCGGCCGGCCGAGGAAGCGGGTCCGGCCCTCACCTCGCAGCAGGCCCAGCAGCAGCCGGATGCTTGTCGTCTTGCCGGCGCCGTTCGCTCCGACGAAGCCCGTCACCTCGCCGGCGCGCAACTCGAGGCAGACGCTGTCCAGGACGCGTTTGGCGGCGAAGGAGTAGGTCAGATCCCGGGCTTCGACGAGTACATCGCCCTTGTTCACAAGTGGGTACCGTTCAACTGTGGGCACATCGCCGTCTTGCTGGGCGGCCCTATCGGTGAGCTTTCGTTCGACGTACTCGGATAGCTGTGATTCATGTAGGCTTCTCTTGCGTTATCGCAAGGGGGAGGAAGTCTCGGTCACCTGAACAGGCGTGGAAACCGAAGGTGCCTCACGGACTTCTTCCCCCGATTACCTTCTCTTGCCCTTCGGCGCCAGAAGCGCAGGCCTTTTCTATTCTCCCACGAGGGAAATCAACTGCCAGGCCAGCACTGCGTGAACCACTGCGCACATCCCCCATGCAGCATTTCCCCGTGTTCCCTTTCGCAGCACGGTCGTCCACCCGGCGGCGATGAGCAGCGCAGACACCGACCAGAGGATCCAGGACAGGACGAGCCACGGCGTGGTCGGCTCGGTGAGAAGCCTGACAAGCGCCAGTGGAGCCAGCACCGCCAGCGGCAGGGCCCACGTGCCTTCGGTCGCGGTGCGGGTAGTTGTGGTGTCAGTCATTCGAAAACGCTCCGTGTCGCATGTCTTCAGGGCAGTGAGTGCTGGCTGGGGCCGTCCGGACGACCCCAGCCAGCACCACTCAGACCGGGAGCCGCGTGTGCTGCGGCCCCCGAGCCGTCATCAGTGGAGGGCGTTGTAGATGTCCAGGATGGTCAGGCCGGGGGTGATGGCCCGCAGCGGGGCCTTCTGCCACCACGACAGGCCGTCGTACCACTTCTTGAAGGTGCTGTACTTGCCGGCGATGGCCTTGGCGAAGCCACCCACCTTGCTGAAGGCGGCCCTGATCGCGCTCCACTTGCTCGCGGCCGCGAACTCGCCACTGGCGATCTTGTTCATCTCGGTCCGCTCGGCGGCCGACAGGTTGACTGCCAGCGGGCTCGAGAGCAGGGTGCGCGCAGCCTGCTGGGCCTCGGTCTGCTGCACGGCCGAAACCGTGTGAGATGCAGCGGCGGGCGCCTGCGAGGCCTGCGCCAGACCCGCGGTTCCACCGAGAGCGATAGCGGCGACGGCCGAAACGGCCGCCATGCGCAGAGTATTGCGGTTCACTGAAATATCCCTTGCGTCGTCGCAAGGGGAAGGAAGCCCAAATGGGCCACCTGGACAGGCGTGGAAACCGACAGGTCCCCCCGGACTTCATTCCCCCGATTACCGAGTCGCACCCTCTGGTCAAGGAGAATCCGACCACGCTCAGCCCTGCGCGTTCCAGGCGCTGAACACACGTGCACTTTACCTGCGAATCGATCACTTGGCTACCGCCGAGTCGGCCCAGGGCAGGCAGAGTTGACGCCATCACTGCATTGACCTGCAGACCTTCCTCTTGGCTAGCGCTATACCCACAAGTCCTCCTGAGCGTCTCATTCACCATCGCGACGACGGAAAAGCATCACGAGTCGCTGCAAAACAGAAGGACCGTCAAATTGACCGCAGCTACGACCTATTGAGGCAACTCGGACGTGAAGCGGGCGCCAGAGCTCCGGCAGCAAGGCCCGCCCTCCCGCACCTCACCAGCCGGCAGCACACAGTGCACGTCCGACGCGACGAAGAAGGCCGCATCACCAACGCCTGGCAGCCAGGGCAGGACCGGCGGCGAGAGCGAGGACCAGGAGCACGACGACACGCAGGCCGCCACCGAACCGGCGCTGCTGCACTTCTCCAGCCCGCGCGACGCGCGACCATCGCGGAGCTCCTGCGCACCCGGGTCTACCGGCCCGCGTCCCTGGTGTGGCTGGAGGGCCACCAAGCCCTCATCCGCTTGGCTCTATTCACCAGTAGTGCCGTCGGTTGTTCACGGCTTTGGGAGGCACCCAGATCCACGGTCGGGTGATGTTCACGAGTTTTTGACAGCACTGGGGTACTTGCCAGAGCAGCATCGGGGTGCCATTGGTGAAGGTCCTGGTCAGGCCGATGAGAACCCGGGCAGGGCCCGGAATACCCAGCGTCTAGGGTCGGCTTGTGCAGCATTTCGAGATCGTGACAGCCGTCGCCGCACCCCCGGACCAGGTGTTCGCGGTAT
>NZ_JBEOSJ010000057.1:0-8466 GCF_040302905.1 Streptomyces sp. NPDC096193
GCGGGCCAGATGCTCCACTCGTCGCATCGGCACCATCGTCCAGGCCATCCACACCCTCATGACCTGCACGTATTCAGGATGAAAGAGGTTCACTGGTGTGATGTAAATCGCCAGCCTGGTGAGGATTTGGGGGCCTGCTCCGTACAACCCTTTCAGGAAGGTGGTGAAGATCACGATGGAATGACGCCTTCCGCCCGTTTCCTGAGGTTTGGTGAGTCGACAGTGACCCGATCAACAAGGTTGAATTTGCCGCGCTGGAGCGGCTCCGAGTGAAGCCTTCCCTCGACGCGATGCCGTGAGGGTAAAGGCCTTCGGGGACAGCCGTGTTCCGGCCGGGGGAGTGGGGGGCGGCACTTGTACAGGTCGCGTTCCTGCCTGCCTTGAATCACGCTCCGGCCAGTGGGTCGGGACCGACGACTTGAGGACTGTGATGAAGGCACGTACCGCATATGTGGCGAGGCCGCAGCGGAAGAGATTTATAGTGCGAACGCTCGGGGCCGCAGCTGCTGCTGGTGCCTTGGCGTGGCTCGCGCTGGCGGGCGGGGTCCGCGCCGAGACCGGACCGAAGCCTGAAGCGCTCGCGCCGGTAGCGGGCGATGCCCCCGGCTACGCGATCGAGGACTTCAATTACCCGCAGGCAGACAAGATCCTCGCTGAAAAGAACATCGTCCTCAAGCGCGGCGATGGCCACATCACTCTCGTCGACTGCGCCAGCGGCACCGGATTCATCGAGGTCAAGGCCCGCGAGAGAAATGACGAGAGTATCTGCTTCAAAGTCGTCGGCAACTCCGGCTGGCTCACCCTGGAGATCCCCTCCGTTCACCTGATCAAGGGCAACGACTATGCGACCAACGTCGACATGACCGTCGGCGCTGAGGAGAAGACCTTCAACATCTCGAAGAACGCCTGGACTGGGGTGGGTGAGAGCGCGGACGAGCAGGGCCGCGAGTACTTGCTCGTGGAGATCCGATCGACCAAGTAGCACTCGGCCAGCGTCCCGCCATCTGCCCGCTGCGTACCGTTGAACGGAAGCGCCGGCCTCGTACCAAGGAATCCAAGGTCTTGCGACACACCAGAGGCCACCGCCTCGCTAAACTCATTGCCGTCCTCGCCGCTGCGCCGTTGACGTTGCTTGCCATACCCGCCCATGCCGTCACCGGCGCCGCCGCCACGGACAACGCTTACGCGTTCACGGCGAAGCTGGAGATCGGTGAGGGAGACACCAAGCGCGCATGCTCCGGTGCCCTGATTGACCCGCACTGGGTGCTGACCGCTGCTTCCTGCTTTTCCGGTGGGCTCACCGAGCTCGCGCCCGGAAAGCCCGCCGACAGGACGATTGCGACCATCGGGCGCGCCGATCTGACCGCCACGACAGGGGGTCATGTCAGTGAGGTCGTCGATCTGGTACCTCGCGTCGGCCGGGATCTGGTCCTGGCCCGGCTGGCCGAGCCTGCCACCAGCATCACCCCGGTAGCCCTTGCCCCCACTGCGCCAGCCCCAGGCGACACTCTCACAGTGGCCGGATACGGGCGCACCAGAGACGAATGGGCGCCGCTCAAGCTCCACACCGCCAGCTTCGCGGTCAAGGCGGCCACGGAAACGGGACTCGACATCGCCGGCAAGACCGCGAACGACGCGATCTGCAAGGGCGACACCGGCGCGCCGCTCCTGCGCGTCATCAATGGCAAGCCTGAACTCTTCGCCGTGGCCAGCCGCTCCCGGCAGGGCGGATGCTTCGGCACTGATACGGCCGAGACCCGCACCGACGCGATCGCCGCTCGGGCCGACAACATCAACGTCGGCTCCCGCCTGACCGCCGCCAGGCGCCTTGCCCCCGGCGACACCCTCGTCTCGGCCTCGGCTCGCCTGACCATGCGCAGTGACGGCGACCTGGTCATCTCCTCCAATGCTGGCAAGACTCTGTGGTCCACTGGCACGGCGGGTAATCCCGGTGCCTTCGCGCGTCTCAGCAAGGGCAACCTGATCGTCCGCAACTCCGCCGACAGCGCCACGCTGTGGGAGTCCGGGACCAGTGCCCCGAACGGCTATGCAGTCCTGAACGACCGCGGAAACTTCGTCATCTACAACAGCGAAAACGAGTCGCAGTGGTCCAGCGGCACCGGCCTCCGCCATGACTACAACGGGGATGGTCGCAGCGACCTCGGCGCCTGGTACAGCTACACGGCCGGCAACGACGGCATGTACTCCTTCTTCGGGAAGGAGGACGGGTCCATCGGCGGGCCTGAGAAGTCGTACGCGGCTCCTGCTGGTGAGTGGGATGCCCGCTACATGAAGTTCGTCACTGGCGACTTCAACGGCGACGGCCGCGGCGACATGGCCACGGTGCGCGGCTCCAGCGACACCAGCGTCAAGATCTGGATCGCCCTCGGCAAGCCCGACGGCGGATTCGACAGCCCCGTCGCCACCTGGAGTTCGCCCGCGGGGGGTCCGTTCCACTTCACTTACATGACCCCGCAGGCCGGCGACTTCAACGGCGACGGCCGCGACGACGTGGCCATCTGGTACGCCGGCGCCGACGGCACGACCAAGCTGTGGACGTATCTGTCCACTGACAAGGGCAAGCTCAACACCCCGGTGTCCTCTTGGTCGGCCCCGAAGGACACCTGGACACGCGCCCGGGCCAAGTTCGTCACCGGCGACTTCAACGGGGACGGCCGGGACGAGATCAGCGTCTTTTATGGTCAGGGCAACGACGATGTGAAGACCTACGTCTTCGCCACCACGCCCGCCGGCGGCTTCGCCACTCCGACCGTGTGGTGGGAGAGCGCCTCGATCGACTGGAGCCGTACCGAACCGCACTCCGGCGACTTCAACGGCGATGGGGGGGATGACGTGCTGATCTGGTACGACTACGCCGACGGCAGCGACAAGACCTCCACCATGCTGGTGCAGAAGGTGGACGGGAAGGACCGCTTCGGCCCGGCCAAGGTCACCCTCAGCAGCAATCCCGGCAACCTTGACGCCAAGCGCTTCCAGATCGTCATCGGCGACTACGACGGCGACGGCCGCGACGATCTCGCCATGCTGAACCACCAGCCCGACGACGCCGTGCGGACGTGGACTTGGACCGCACGACCCGACGCCATGTTCAACGGCGCCAAGGCCGGCTGGACTGCCCCCGCCACCAGTTGGCTCTACGCCAACACCACCCTCTTCAGCACTTACTGAGATCAGCCCCCTGCAGCGTGTCCGGCCACCGTCGAGCGGCCGGACACGCTCCCTCGCAGGGGTGCAGCAGGTTGCCGGGGATGTCTGAACCACATCGTGGAAGTGGCCGAGATGGTGCGACCAGGGGCGAGCAGTCAATAGGCAGCCGTACCAACAACGCGCGACTGCTGCGCTGGCCGGCGTCGGGCGGAGTGACGTCGCCGCCGGCATCTCGAAGACAAGGCGGCCTCAGCAGCAGGGCCCTGACCGGCGTTCCTGACGGTGCTCCTGTCCACGGAGGACTTCACCCAAGACGAGGCTTCTCGGCTGGCAGCCGTCTGCCGCCGACGAGCCAAGCAGACATATCCGTCCGTGGAGGTCGACGACACCAGCACCAGTTTTCCGGACCGTTACTGCAGTGACGGCGAGCTGACCGTGGGTTTGAGAAGGCCGCCGTTGAATGTCAATCAGGTAAGGGAGAAACACGTTGAATGCCAGATTGCGGGCCGCGCCAGGATGGCGTGGTGTCGTGGCGGCGCTGATAGCCCTGGTGATGGTATTGGGCATCGATCTTCGTCCTGCCCAGGCCGAGGACGAGGCGTGGGTGTACGACAGATCCGATGTTCTCCTGGAATGGAGACACGGCGGTCCGGGCGTGCGCGCGGCGGCTGAAGCCGCCCTGGCGGGGTCGGACAGGGACATCAACACGTTCATGGCCGAGGACCTCGAGAACCTTTCGCTGGATGATCTGCGGGTGCAGGTCGGCCAGGTCATTGCCATAGGCGGTCCGGGCGTGCGCAAGGCGGCCAATGTTGCCCTGGATGGCGGTGAGAAGGAGCTGCGGACCTTCCTGGACCAGGGCTTTGTACCGGCCTACGAGGACGATCTGCGTGTCCAGGTGGGGCAGATCATGGCCTTTGGCGGTCCGGGTGTGAAGAAGGCGGCCGGTAAGGCGCTGGACGGCACTCCGGACGCCTGGAGCTCGTTCATCCAGGAGGGCCAGTACCGGGCACGGCAGGACGACAACCGGGTGCGTGTCGGCCAACTGCTGGTTTCCGGCGGCCCGAACGTGAAGAAGGTCGCCGGTCAGGCCTTGGACGGTACGGCCGAGGATGTCCAGGAGTTTTTGGACGATGGGTGGACGGTCGCCGCAGCGCGTGATCAGGAGACGCTCACCGTCGCCCAACTGGCCGACATGGCCGATAAGGCGCAGAAGCGGGCACATGAGCTGACCGAGACCGCCAAGGAGGAGGCGGCCAAGGCGGAGACCGCCACTCAGGCAGCCAAGGAAGCGGCGCAGCTCGCGGCCAGCGAGGCCCTGAAGTCGAAGGAATCGGCTGGCAAGGCGGCCGCAGCCGCATCCCGGGCGGCCGCAGCCGCCGACCGCGCGGCACAGTCGGCGCGTCGGGCAGTATCAGCGGCCGCGGCCGCGAACGCGACCGCCCGGGTGGCCGCTTCCGCGGCGGCGCAGGCCGCATACGCCGCCAGCCGGGCGGGAAGCGCGGCGTCTTCGGCCAGATCCGCCGCAGCGGCAGCCGCCGGTAACGCCTCCCAGGCCAGGCAGGCACGAGAGGCCGCGCAGAAGGCACGTGACGCTGCCAAGGGTGCAAGGAAGGCGGCGGCCGCCGCCGACCAGGCCGGTATCGCTGCCGACAATGCCGCGAAGGCGGCGCAGTCCGCGGCCGGCGCGGGTGCCAACGCGGCGGCTGCGGCGGCCGCGGCCGCTGACGCCGGGCGCTGGGCCGGCGAAGCCGGGTCCAAGAGCAACGAAGCGCAGGTAGCTGCGGCGCGTGCCAAACGGCTCGCCGACCAGGCCACGCGTGCCGCAGGCGCGGCACAGGCCAACGCCAACCAGGCCGCCACAGCCGCCCGGCAATCGCGTAACCACGCCAACGACGCTGCCGCGCATGCTGAAGCCGCAGCGGCGGCTGCGGACAAGGCCGCGGATGAGGCCGGCAAGGCGGTCGACGCGGCCAAGGAGTCCACCGCTGCCGCGAACGCGGCCACCGAGGCTGCTAACAACGCGATGACGGCTGCCAAGCAGGCTTCTACCGTGGCAGATCTGGCCCGCAAGTCCGACGCCGAGTGCCTCGCCCAGCAGCAGGACGAGGAGGTCTTGGCCGCCGAGGAAGCCAGCCGCACCCACAAGGCCCGTGTGGCCGCCGCCCAGTGGGAGATCGGCCAACGCCAGCAGTTCAACTCCCAGACGCAGGAGCTGCTGACTCAGGCTGCCGCGGAGTCCGACCCGGCGGTCACGGCCACCAAGGGTCGACAGGCCGCGGTCAACCTGCTGCACAGCGGCGGGACCTGGGTACGGGAGGCCGCGGCAGATGCGTTGTCCGGGACCGACGAGGATGTGGCCGAGTTCGTGCGCACCAGGCTGATGGTCGCCATGGAACAGGACGACCGGGCCAGCGTGGCGCACATCGCCGCGACCACCGAGATCCCCGCACAGCAGCAGGCCGCCCTGGATGTTGTGGACAAGCCGATCGACCAGGTGCGGGAGTTCTTGCGCACCCGCGCCTACCCGGGCAAGGAAGACGACGACCGGGTCGCCATCGGCAAGATCTCGGTCAAGGGCGGTCCGGGGGTGAAGGCCGCCGCCAGCAAGGCGCTGGACGGCACCGCAGCCGACATGGCGCAGTTCCTTCAGGGCGGGCAGTACAAGGCCCGCGAGGACGACGACCGCGTGGCCGTCGCTCAGGCCCTCACCACCGGCGGCGCCGAGGTCCAGGCCGCAGCACAGGCCGCCCTGTCGGGCCCGCCGTCCGGACTGCGCACCTTCCTGGACATCGGCCTGCACAAGGCACGTCAGCGGGACGCGAACGCCGCCGCTCACATCGCCGAGATCAACATCCTTCTCCAAGCCTCCTACAAGTCGGCGTCGCTTGCCCACAAGGACGCCGCAGAAGCCCAGAAGGTGGCCGCGGAAGCCCGCAAGGACGCCGCGAAGGCCGTCGAATGGGCGGACAAGGCCAAGAAGTCCGCCCAGCAGGCCGATACGTACGCGAAGCAGGCCGACGAGTCCGCGGACCACGCGGCCCAGTCCGCCGACCGCGCCGCGGAATCCGCTAAGACAGCGAGGAACGCATCCGCCACGGCCCAACAGGACGCCCAGTCGGCCGCCCGCTCCTCCGAACGCGCCGAGCGCTCCGCCAGCATCGCCGGGGGCTACGCCTACCAGGCGAACATGGCCGTATACGAGGCGAGTGCGTCGGCGCAAGCCGCGGGTAAAGACGCCGCCGCAGCCGCCAAGGCATCGACCGAAGCCCTGAAGGTCGCCGCCGACAAGCTCGTGACGGAACTCAAAGCCCAAGTGCAGAAGGAACTGAAGGAGGCCAGCAAGCCGCTCTCCGACGTAGAACTGCGCAAGGCTCTGGAGAAGCGGCTTGTCAAGTACCGCGGGAATCTCCTCAAGGACGGGGAGCTGAAGCCGGGTGAGACGCTCTTGGTCTGCGGCGGTGACGGGGCCGGCGGCTACGGCTGCATCACCAGCACCTACCTCGACCGCCTGATCGCCTGGTTCGCGGGCGCGGACCAGATCGAGAAATGCCTCACCAAGCCGGACAAGACGTGCTTCGAGGGCCTTGCGATGGCGGCGCTGAGGGTCAAGGCACTCAGAACGGGGCCCTGCGAGAAGAACAGCTTCGTCCCAGGCACTCGGGTCCTTATGGGTGATCGTCGCACCGAGGCGATCGAGGATGTCCGTGTTGGCGACAAGGTCCTCGCCACCGACCCGCTCTCCGGGCGCACCGAAGCCAAGGCCGTCCAGGCGACCATCGTCGGCGACGGGACGAAAAACCTGGCAGAGATCAACATCACCAGTCCCAACGGACAGACCACCGGCACGATCGTCGCCACAGACAAGCATCCCTTCTGGGTAGCGGGGGACAAAAAAGCCTGGATCGACGCCGCGCACCTCACCTCGGGCGATCTGCTACGGACCGCAGACGGTATCTACGCACAAGTCAACGCGGCCAGAGCATGGACCACACCCGGACAGCGCGTCTACAACCTGACGGTCGCCGATATTCACACCTATTATGTGCTGGCGGGCGACACGCCAGTGCTGGTTCACAACAGCGCATCGTGGTGCGGGGTCGACTCCAAGGAAGCTCAGGAAATCATCCTGAACGCCAAGGGGCACGGATCCGGGCTGAAGAGGGACGCTGGGCACATGGCGGCGGATTTCGCTGTCCGTGATATCGCAACTAAGGGTGTAACAACTCGACTTGTTGGTGGAGATGGAGTGGAGCGCCTGTTGGTGCAGATGCCAGGAGAGGTTAACGGAAGGACTGGACGCTTCGAATGGCTAGTTGAGCGCAGCGGGAGCGGAAACCTGATCACTCATCGAAGATTTGTCATTGGAGGAACTATGAACGGAATCCCAAACAAAAAATGAACGCAATGGCTAGGTTCAAGATCCCCGGCAGCTTTGTCGTGGATCGAGTTGATCTGACGACAAGCGAAGTCGCCTACGGAAAGCATTGGGGGTGGTTGGATGATGCCGCGATCGTGCAGATCTATATGCACAAAATGCAGGCCGGCCGCCCACTGCTTGAGGTGGAGGAAAGGTGGGCGCTCGCACTCTCGGAAGATATCCGGTCCGGGGATCTTCCCGAACTTTCGCCTGAGGGCTCAGGTGACTCCCACGAGCTGTCCGCCGTTTGGATCTATCTCTCACTGTCCTGGCTCCATCAAAGCGGCCTGAGTGAGCAGCAATTGTTCGACGCCATTGAGGCCTTGTATTCAGACTTTGAATACCCAGAGGAGATGGAGGGCTTCGTGAAATACATGCCTCCCCCTCCTGGGGGCAAGGGTGGTACGTCCGGGATGGTCGAAAGGCTGGAGACGTTCCTGAGACACTCGGAGGATTTGTATCGGCAACGGTGAGTACCGGACCTCGAAGTCGGGTTCCCAGAAGCAATGACGATCTATAGCGGCGCGGGTCTCGGAAAACAAGGAACGGGCTGCCCGAGGGGCTGCCGACCGTAGTGGTCTACAAACGGAATCGGCTGTTGAATGCCGTCGATCCAGACCGTGGTGGGGCACTCGCACGAGTGCCCCACTGCGATATCCCAGCCCAGTTGCGGGGAGAGCATGCATGCGGCCTACAGCTGCAGATTGAGTGCGTCGGACGTCTGGCGCGTGTCTCTTTGATGAGTTGGTCAGTTGATCGGATGCGTCTGTCCGATTAGCGATCACTGAACCTCTTTCATCCTGCCCCGCAGGGGGAAATGACCTGGTGGGCGGGGGCGTGACAGGACAGGGCCCCTCGTCGTTGGCGTGGTGATCTCA
>NZ_JBEOSJ010000058.1:0-8436 GCF_040302905.1 Streptomyces sp. NPDC096193
CAGCACACTGACTCCAGCAACAGCGGACGTGGACCCCACGGCGTCACTACGAGCTGGAACCGGCCGCCCTTACGACTGCCCCACCGCTACCCTGGGACGCCAACAAGCTCGCACCCTTTCGAAGGTGGGAGTTTCGCTGGCACGACTGGCACAGACGCCGTCCTCGACCAAGGCATCCAAGATCAGCTTGCCTCGCACCAAGCGGTCTGGATGGAAGTTGAGGGTCACGCGCAGCGCCGGATCCACCGGACCTCCGGATGACCGCTCCGCAACATGACGGAGAGCCTGTTCGTAGGACGTCGGGAAGGGTCGAGGGCTCATCGGCACAGTTTCACTCAACCTGATCGACCATGGCACTCACTTTTCCGCTCCAGCACGTTCCCGTCAGCGCTGTCTAGAGCCACCCGTTCTGTTGTGGCTGACCGTGCTGCCGGGGCCCGCCACGGAGCCGGTGGGGGCGCTGTCGGCCGGGCGGCCGAACATGGCGGAGCAGCTTCTTGCACCGTGGCGGGAATTGTTCGGCGGCTCGCTGTGCCTGGACGTCGGCCATCACGGGCTGTCGGGGACGGGGGCGGGGTTTCTTGCGGCTTGCGGCGCGGACGCTGCAGCTGGCCGACCGGCTCTCCGTCTCTGCGGTGCTGACGAATGCGGTGCGGTATGCGGATCCGGGTCAGCACCGGGTCGCGTACGTGCTGGACGCGGCGCGACTGCTGCGTCCGATCGACTTCCGCCGGCGCGATGCGGGGAAGTCATCAAGCACCGAGAATCCTGACCAATGGACGCTGCGCGTGAGCACTACTCACGTTGAACTCTCCACCGGCCGCTCCCCGGGCCGTACCTGGACCGTGCGCCTGACCGGGCACGCCGACCGGACGGCGACCGTGACGTGCTCGACCGGAGCCGGCACCATGCCCGCCAAGTCACGGGACATCGCGGGGCTGCGCCGGTTCGCCGCCCTGCACGCCTCTCCCACGCCAAGGCCGCCCGGGTGCGGGAGCGCGCCTCGTGCCAGTGCTGGTCGCAGAGCCGTAGCTCTCATGAGGTCATGCGCGTGCACTGTTCCAACAACACCGTTCTCGTCCTGCGGCACGACCCGGCCGTCGGCTGCGTGTGGCACCTCGCCGAAGTGTGCGCCGCGTGCGCCAAGCTCATGACACACACCCGTGTGGTCGCCCTCCCGCCCCCACGTCGTCTGCCCAACCCGCCGCGACGGCCCCGGAGCAGCGTCAGGGCAGCGGGCCGGGCGCGGTGAACAGGGCGGGCCACGCGTACCAGCCCCAGCCACACCGGCAGGAACGACAGTGGCGGTTGGGTTCACCTCCCCCACTCCCACCGGTGGTGAGGCCCCAGCGCCGTGCACCCGGACAGGCCCGCCGTGGTCAGCGACAGGGCGCGCCATGCGGCGGCAAGCACGGTAAGCAGCGTCGTTGAACACGTCGAAGGGCCCGCCAGGGACCGACAACCGCCTGACCGCGCCGCACGACCGGCGCCCTCACACCGCCGGTGTGCGCGGGCCCCCTACTGTATGAGGGGCACCGCCGTCCGACCGACCAGCAAGGAGCTTCAGGGCCGTGAATGTTGAGATCCCCTCGCAGGTACGCGACACCGCCGCCCAACTCGGGGCCGGCGTCTCCTACGCCCTGAAGGTGGTGGCCGGCCAGTTGGCCGACGACCCGGACATGGGCCAGCCCTCGGGTCTGCCGGGCATCCTCACCGTGATGGTCGACGGCGACCTGTTTGAGGACTGTCCTGCCCTGGCCATCGGCTACATCCTCGAACCCGATCGGATCGAGATCCGGTACGTGAACGTGGTCCCCTCCGCCGAGCCCGCCGCGGATGCCCAGGCCCAGGATGAGGAAGTGGAGCAGCCTGCCGATCCTGCCGTCGCAGTCACCGGACGGGAGATCACCGACGCCTGGCAGCGCATCACCCGCTGGCTCCAGCACAACGCCCCCGACTCCCACGCGGCGCTTCGCGCCAGCGTGAGCCCTGCCGCCGTCACCGCCCTGGAAGCGGACCTCGGCATCCAGATACCCGCCGACCTGCGCGCTCTGTGGTCTCTGACAGCAGGCGACGACGGGGTCAACGGTTGGGGATGCCTTCCGGGCAACGAGGCTCTGATGCCCCCGGACGCCGTGGCCGCCGTCTATCGGCTGAAGATGGACTCTCAGGCCGACCAGGACACCCTCAACACCCGCCGCGCCGAGTACAACCGGATCACCGTGTGGAAAGCAGCCTGGATTCCGGTTGTCTCCCACGGCGCGGCTGATCGCACCTCGGGCCTGTATCTCGATGCCACGACCGGCTACCTGGGCCGCTGGTCCCGCTACAACGAAAGCCCCGGCGAAGAACTCGACACGCTGGTCACCTACCTGGAAGAGGCTGCCGACATGCTCGAAGCCCCGGCTCTGGCCACGCGGGACAAGCCCGGCCTGGTCGGTGGAACCCTGGTGTGGCTCAGCAGGCTCGACTCCGCGCTGGAAGACCGGTGGCAGTCCCTCACCGGCTGACCACACACGAGAAGAGGACCAGCCCTGTGGGCTGGCCCTCTTCCTGCTTCACCTGCTGGCGCTCGCTCTACGTCAGCCGATCTTGCGCCACGTGCAGGTAGTTGCGGCCGACGTGCAGTGCTCGAACCCCGGAAGGTTCACGAAGAACCCGTCACCGTCCAGCATTCGCCACTCCGGGGCCGGGAACCCGCTGAACGCCTTTTGGTTCTGCACACTCGGGATGGCTGCACGCCCGCACCGCTCCGTACCGCTCGGCCCTTTCGTCGCCGTGCGGGTGTCCGCGAGGATGCCGAAGTTCGCCGAGCCGTCGCCCATCTTGTCGGTGAACAACTGGGCGCACTCGCTGCCCGACGTCACCAGGTTCACGCTCTTCGGATAGCCGCCGGACTCGTGCGTCGAGGCCATCGCGTACTCGTCACAGTCGACCGACCCCACCGACGTATCGGACGGGTGCACGCTCCAGGTGCTATCACATACGCGATCACGACTGTTGTTCGAATTCCACGGATTGCCGGCGCCGTTCTTCACCGGGGTGTCCGGGCCCAGGTAGTGCATCAGCGAGTCCCACCGCTCGGAACCAGCGTGATCGGGCATCACCTGCTGCATGTACCAGTAGTACCCCCCAGCGGCCGGGTACTTGTTGGTGTCCAGCGTCCAAGTCGGCTGAAAAAACGGCAGCACACAGCCCGGCGCCGAAGGCTTGAGGTAGTCGTCGCAGCGCGGCGCAAGTTCCCGTACCTCTTTGATCCCGGAGGTTCCGAAGTCCGCCGTCGCGCTCGCGGTGTCGCTGGCGTCCACGGTCGCGGTCACCGACCAGCCCAGGTCGATGGTCTCCTTACCCGTGCCGTTCCACTGCGTCGTTACCCGGCCCCACCGGTCACCGTACGGCGGACCGAAGTCGTCCACGTCCCAGTACGCGGTCGGCCCGGTGTTGTTGTTCTGCCCGTCCGTCCATTTCACGTTCGACGTCACACACGAGCCGCACGTGGACCCGACGTTCCACTTCATCGTGACGCCATTCAGCGCCTGGTCGATCGAGACCGGCACGATGGCGATCGCCTGATCGAACTCCGCGAAGTCCGACCCGGACGCGCCCTTATTCGGGTACGCCTTGATCCGCTGCTCGAAGTCGAACTCGGCGAAACCGATCTGCACATCATCCGCGTCGACGAACGCCAGCGTCCCTGACCCGATGTTCTTCAGGCACGCCTCCGTGCGGTTGATGTAGTCCTTGCCGACCGCCTTGTCCCAGCACCAGTCAACCAGCTCTACAGCAGGCGCGGCCGCGGCAGCCGCAGCCGCCGCGGCAGGAGACTTACCCGCCTTGCGGGCCTTGGCGGCTTCCGCCTTTCGCAGCGCCTCAGCCCGCGCCTTCGCCCGCTTCTCGGACTCCGCCGTGGGAGGGGACAGCTCGATGCACAGTTTGCGTCCCTTCGCATCTTCCCTACCGCAGGTAAGTGGCTTGGTCGCCTGTCGCTTCACGGCACCCGACGCGGCGAACGTTGGCAGCGCCGGCCCCGGATCAGTCCGGTTCAGCTCAATGATCTCCTGGGCGTCGGAGTCGATCGTCGACGACGTCTGCGCCGCGGGGAACTTTACATACGGCTCGATGCGGAAGTCCGCCCACGGCGACCAGGTCGTCTCATACAGACTGCCGTCGAAGGCAGAGGTGCGGAACTTGTAGAGCACGCCGGGCTTCAGCTTGCCGTACGGCACCGGCACCTTCGCCAAGCCGCCCGAGGCCACATACGGCGACACCAGCACTCCGTGCTGACCCGGCCCGTCGAGGTCGACCTGCGCCTTCGGGGTACCGTCCGCGTTCGTGGTGTACACCTGGAACGTCAGGTTCGCGGTGTCGCCGTCCGCGTCGGTCACGGTGTTCCGCAGCACCACCTGCGGAGTGATGACCCGCCAGACGGTGCCCGCCTTGGCGAACTTGGGGCCGGCCGACGGGGTCTTACCCGACACCGGCCGCTCACCTCCAGCGGCGATGGCCGCGAGGTCCTGCCGCCCGGCGGCTGCCACCTCCGCCGGGGAAGCCCATAGGCCGGGCGCAGGCGGCGCGGGAGCCGCTGCTGCAGTGCCCACCCCCGCCACAAGCGCCAGCGCGGCACCAGCGGCAACATGCCGCCACGCCAACGTGCGTAAGAGTCTCACTTCTTCAATCCCCCTGGACTTATGTGAGTTGTACACGCCAACCACAACCCCACCACGCCCACACGCAAAGCAACATGAACAAGATCACGGTTTACTGGGGCGAGAACTCATTCAGGCCAGAGGTCATGCCAGCGCCGGAACCCCACGGCGAGCCATCTCCTGCGCAGCGCGCAGCGCATTCCTCGCCGGACCGTGGCCGAAGCCGACCATCACACCTTTGGAACCCGAGGGCTTGAGGTTCACGGACCGTTCGCCAGCGGATGGAGATCGGCCCACGGATGCAGGCTCGCTCCGGTCTTGTGCGCGTGCGTGCGCTGCCACGTCGCTGCTTCGGCCGGTGCGGGGATGCAGTCGGGGCCGAGGAGGCGATACACGGCCTCAGAGCCGTGATGGCGGCGGACAGCCGCGAGGACATCGAGGTCCACATGCCGTCGACGCAGTGCTTCTCGGCGACGGGGAGCCGTTCGATGGCATATGACAATGGCAGTACGCCTTGTCGGCCAGGACCACGTCCGGCCTGGTGCGGGACCGTCCTCGCCGTCGGGCGACGCGAAAGCGGCCCATGACGTGTGTGACGGCGGGGGCGTCGCCAGCCTGTCCGGCAAGTGAGCACGAGGGCCATTGGCCGGCAGTGGGCATCGGAGCCCAGGTGGATCACAGGCGCAGCGCCGGTTACGCGCCAGGCGTCAGCGCCGGCTCCCGGCGCGCCTGGTCACGTCAGGGGTCACCGCATCGGCTACTCGCCGTCGGCTTGTTTGGTCCCGCCGACCAGCCCGCCCAGCCCGTCCGCCAGCCTTTGCCCTGCCGGCGTCAGTGCAAGCAGCACGCCCGCGACAGCACCAGGACGAGGGGCACCTTCTCATCCATGCGACTACGCGCCTCGGTCCGACAGCGCAGCCGCACGAAGACGATGACGGCCAGCAGTACCGCCACGTTGATGGTCAGCATTCTCCTGCCACTCCCCCTCGGCCGCTCCGCACAGCCGCCAATGCACTCAGCCTTCTGGTGCATCCCCGGCCCCGGCATTTCCGGGCACGCCGGATCTGCCACCCACGGTCAGGGGCACGATCATCAACGCAACTACACCCGTAGCGGGATCCTCAGGAGACGTTCCCGCGCACCCCCTCACCGAGCAGCCCATCGACGTACGTCACGTACTTCGCGGTGAAGCTGCCCTTCCCTGTGACGGCGCCGGAGATGTTCTCCCCGGGGGCGAGGTCGACGGTGTCGATCTGGTTTTCGTCGACGGCGAGTTCGGCGGTGTGCTTCGTGCCGTCGGTGTCGGTGATCGTGAAGTACAGCGGGTTCACGCTGATCTTCTTGTCGCTGTTGTTCATGATCGTGACGCGGACGCTGGTGTACGCGCCCCCATCGTGCAGGACACCCGGGACGAACACGGTCTTCTTCGCGGTGACCTTCACCGGCGCCGCGGGGGCTTCCTTCTTCTCCGCGGGCTTCGCGGCCGGCTTCTCGGCAGGGGCCGCCTCGGGCGCGCTGCTCACCGTGTCCGCGCTGCCCTTACTGTCGGTGCTGGAGTCCTTGCCGCCGGCGGCGGCGCCGATGAATCCGATGACGACGATGAAGGCGAAGATGCCGCCGATGACGATGCCGGTGATCGCGAGGCCGGTCATGCCCTTCTTCGGCGGGGGCGGCGGCATGTAGGGCACCGGGCCACCCCGGTAGGGCTGCTCCGGGCCTGGGTACTGGTGGCTCATCGCCTGTCCCCTCGTACGGTTCTGATGTGGTGTGGGGGGAACGCGAGGTTATCGGTGAAGGTGTCGGGCTGTACCGGATTCAACCGGATCTGTTACCGCGTGGGGACACGGCGAAGCCTCTGCCCCAGAACACGGGGCAGCAGCTTCGCCAGGCACTTGCCCTCCGCGCAGGCCTCAGTGGAGGTGTCATCGGTCCCGTGGGTAGTAGACCGAGACCGCGGCCTATTCGGGGTGCTCGCCGTTCACGGCGCCGGGACACGGTGACGAACCCGATGATCGTGAGGCGCGGCAGGCCATCGCCGAGGGCGGCATCGAGGCATGCCAGTTCGGCCGGCCGGACACCGCCTTGGGGCTGCTGAAGCTACGCCGTCACGGGTCCGTGCTGATCAACCAGCCCATGAGGGCGCTGGACAGCGCGTTCAGCTCCATCACGAGCTGCGCCACGTCGTCGCCGTTCATCGGCCCGAGCTGTGGCTCTGCCTTGTTTCGGCGGGTCCGCATGGTGGCCCACTCCAGGGTCTCTCCGTCGACACTCCACATGCCGTGGACGTACTGGTCCCGCCGCTGAAAGGCTGCGCGGCTGCGGGAGATGAGAGATCGCAGGCCCTCCCTGCGGTCTGTCGCTATTCCGACCTCGGCTTCAACCATGCTGGACACCGACCGCCTCCAGCCCACCCCCGCACAGCCCGCTGGTCCGCAGCGCACCATCCGGCACGAGACTGGCGCTGAACTGCATCCGTGGGCTGACCTCCAGCCTGCCGGTGACCGCGCGGCCGACGTCTCCAAGCTCGGCTACACCAGCCCCGGGAGCCCCGGATGACGAACAGCCCGCGCACCATCCTCCGCGTCCACTTCCATCTACCGGACCCGAGCGGCGAGTTGTTCGAGCAGCTCCTGGGGCTACTGGCGAACATCACGCCCCGGGTCCAGGCCCTGCCGCCGAACGCCGCCGACCTCGACATCACCGGCGCCCTGCGCTTCTTCCATACCGATGCACGCGGACTCGCGCAGCTGGTTCGCCTGCGCTGCCTGGCCCTGTACGGAGTACGTACAACGGCGGCCACCGGCCCGAACCGCATGATCGTCTCCATGGCCGCCGCGACGACCACCCCCGGCGGCATCACCGTCATCGGCCACACGCCCTACGACGTCGCCGCCTTTCTGCGACCCCAGCCGCTCGCCGCCCTGCCCGGCATCGGACCGGCCACCGCGAAACGACTCACCCGCTACGGCCTCACCAGCATCGGCGAACTCGCCGACCTGCCTCTCCTGACCGTCCAGCGCATCCTCGGCGCCACCGACGGCCGCGCCCTGCACGGCAGGGCCCGCGGACTCGACGACCGGCCCGTCATCCCTCAGGCCGCCCCACGATCCACCGGCGCCGACCACACCTTCGACCGGGACGAACTCGACCCCGGCGAACACCACCACACCCTCCTCGGCCTCGCCGAACGGCTCGGCGCCCGAATGCGGGAGGACGACGTCGTCACCCGCACCCTCACCCTCACCGTCCGCTATGCGGACCGTTCGTCGACGATCAAGAGCCGCACGCTTGCGGAACCCACGGCCCACTCCCCCACACTCACCAAGACCGCGTACAGCCTCTACGAGCTCCTCGGCCTCGAACGCGCGCGGGTCCGCGGCATGTCCCTGCGGGCAGAAGCCCTTCAGCCGGCCGAACACGCCACCAGGCAGCTGTCGTTCGACCCCACCGACGACAAGGCCCGACGCATCGAAGCCGCCGCCGACCGCGCCCGCGCCCGCTTCGGCCCAGACGCCGTCAAACCCGCAGTCCTGGCTACGCGTGACGCTTCCCGGCTCTGACCCTTCCCGGAGACTGCCGGTGCCGTGGCTTCGTTCACTTTCAGCAGCAGCGTTTGTCCGGCACTTTGGGCAGCAGCTGGAGGTCGACGGGCTCGGGAATGTTCACGAGAAAATGACGTCAGCGCCTGGGACGGCCCGCCGCCCGTGAGGGGACGCTGTTGGTTAATTCGGGCCGTGGTGCTCTGTCCCGTCGGGTTGCTCTGCTGGGCAGAGACGCATCGCGTGGGCCC
>NZ_JBEOSJ010000059.1:0-6184 GCF_040302905.1 Streptomyces sp. NPDC096193
ATACCGCGAACACCTGGTCCGGGGGTGCGGCGACGGCTGTCACGATCTCGAAATGCTGCACAAGCCGACCCTAGACGCTGGGTATTCCGGGCCCTTGCCCGGGTTCTCATCGGCATGACCAGGACCTTCACCAGAGGCACCCCGATGCTGCTGTGGCAAGTACCCCAGTACTGTCAAAACTCGGTTGGGAGGCGCCCCGTTCCACGGACCAGTGGTGTTGACAAGTTCGGGAGGCACCGGGTCTCTTGCCAGGGCAGCATCGGGGTGCTCCTGGTGAAAGGTTCTGGTCATGCCGCGGACGTAGAAGGTCGAGCTGTACGCGGCGATCCGGCGTGACCATCCGTGTCGGCATGTCGATTCGGGAGCTTGAATGCAAACACGGCGTGACATGGCGGACGGTCCGGAAGGCGTTGGACTCGGCCTGGCCTGAGCCGCCCCGGGCTACCGCCCCGGATTCGTACAAGCGGGTGATCGACGACATCCTCCGCGCGGACCTGGACGTGCCACGCAAGCGGCGGCACACAGTCCTCCGGATCTTCCACCGGCTGGTTGAGGAACAGGCTGCCGACGTCTCCTGAGTTGGCACATCTGGCCGGGGATAGGGTCGGCGGATGCGCCAGTTCACGGATAGTGAAGCCTTGTCAGGGATCGTGCATGAGGCACTGGGGGCGGAAGACCGCGTTGTCGGAGTGGACCGGTTGCGCGGCGGGAGCAAGAAAGGGGTCTACCGGGTTCATACGAGCGGGTCACGAGCAGCGAGTGTGATCGTCTACAGCTGGGCCGAGGCTGAGAACTTCTGGCCGGCTGCGGAAGCCATCGACGCGGCCCACCCGTTCGCTCCCGCCTCCGGGTTGATCCCTTTACTAGGCTCTCAGCGGAGACTGGACGGCCTTGGAGTTCGGGTTCCAAGGGTGCTTCTCGCTGATGACAGCCGACGCCGCTACCCGGCGGACGTGGCAGTTGTCGAGGACGTTGCCGGCGGCACTCTGGAAGCGCTCCTGAAGACGGATCCCGCACGTGCATCACATGCCGTGAGTGAGCTGGCCGCGATGCTCGACGCGATGCACCAGCAGCACAGTCAGCACTACGGCCGAGTGGATGTGCTCGATCGAGGCGCCAAAGCGAGCGGCAATTCATGCGAGCAACTGGTGCTCGAACGTGCCATTGAGGATCTCGCCGAGTCGGCCGAACGCGACCCCAGGATCGGATCAGCCGCGGCTTCTCTGCACGATCGCTTGCAGGAGCTGGCCACACGAGTGGCTCCGCGCACGCAGTACGGACTGATCCACGGCGAACTCGGGCCCGACCACGTTCTGATCGACGGCGTCGGCCACCCCGTCCTCATCGACATCGAGGGCCTGATGTTCTTCGATGTCGAGTGGGAGCACGTGTTCCTGCAGCTCCGTTTCGGCGACCAGTACCCAGCCTTGTCCCGCCCCGGACTCGATGCAGCACGGCTCGACCTCTACATGCTCGCGATGCGTCTTTCACTGGTGGCTGGCCCCCTTCGACTCCTCGACGGCGACTTCCCGCACCACACGGCGATGCAGGAAATCGCCGAGCACAACGCGAAGGAAACACTGGCTCTGTTGATCCAGTAGCACCACGTACACATCGCTCCTGCCGCTACCCACCTCGACGGCCAGCCGCCCGTCAGAGGCCGTTTTTTTGAACCTGTCGACGCAACTCAATCTGGCAAGATCAGCTTGTGGCTCGAGCGTCCGTGACCTTGAGCAGAATCGAGCTCGCAGACTGGCGAGCTGTCCACTCCTGGGCTTCCCTCCCCCAGGTCTGCCGCTTCCAGACCTGGGGGCCGAACACCGAAGAGCAAACGCGCGCGTTCGTGGCGACTGCCGTCGATGCCTGGGCGTACTCACCTCAGCAACGGTTCGCCTATGCGGCGCGCACCGAGGGCGACGTGGTCGGCATGGGCGAGCTCCACGTCCGGAGCCATCACCTGGGCCGCGATCACCCTCATGACCAGGTGCCTCACCCGCAAGCGAGCTCGTCCAGCCGCCCCGATCGCGACACGGCCGGACCAACTGGGACAGGCGGCCTAGTTAGTCCGAGGTGAGGGTCCGCCCGTATCTCGTAGCGGATGCGGAGTCGTTTGAACTGGTGGTACCAGGCGAAGGTGCGCTTCTGCGTAGTTCTGCCAGAAGAACCTCGTGTATCGGGGCCACACTCCGGCCTCGGTCCGGTCCCGCAGACGTCGCCAGGCCGTCACCCCGCTGCAGCCAACCCGCTCCGCGGGGACGTCCCGCCAGCTCATGGTCTTGCGCAGCACGTAAACGATTCTCCGCAGAGCAGCACGGTCATCCACCGGCAACCGTCCGGGATACCGATGCCTTCGAGGCGGACGCACCGGCAGCAGCGGAGCTATACGTTCCCATCCGGTCATCAGGCACAAGGTCGGCAGACACCCCACAGATCCTGCCGACGCAACGCCCAACTGCCACGCTGCTCCGCAGCGTTCCTCTCGTCACCAGGACAGTCGTGGGTCCTGCTCGTGCTCAGGCGAGTGCGGGGGCAGGGTCCCTGAATGCGGCCTGTCCGTCCGCCACAAACATCCCGGATCGGGGCTGTCGCCCCGATACCACGCTGGCGGGGTGTGAACCCGCTGGGTGAGCGGGATCGATGCCTCGACCAACACCCCGTCCTGGAACATCCACATCCCGAAGCAATCGTCATCCTCGTCATGGAGCAGGACCTGGACACACTCCGGCGAGTTCCACGGCAGAGCCTCCAGGTCCGCAAGAACTCCGCGGCGATGACTCTCCCGGCAGAACTCCAGGTGCCAGCCGCCCACGAACCAGTCGGGTATCCGCTCGAAGGAGCCGTGCCACGTACGTGTCTCGTCTGGCCGCGTCAGCGGCTCCATCACTTCGTCCTCGTAGCCTGCAAGGACCAAGACCTGCGCCATTCTGCTCATGTGGGCATGACATCCCGCAGGCGGTCGAGTGGCAAGTGCGTTTCGACCCACGGCTGCGTCCCCAAGCACCCAACGCCATTGCAGACTGTTGCGGGACAGCATTTAGCCGGGGCAGAAGCTCCGCGCCGTCAGCAGGCGAGAGGTCGTCACCGCCGTCATCAGGATGATTGAGGAGTGGCTCCAGCACGGTGAACACCTCGCTCCATGGCCGCTCGCCGCCGAAGCCCCACATCCCGGAGAAGACGAACCCCTCAGCCTGGGCCAAGCGCCGCCGGAACGCGGCAAAGCCGCTGTAGGACCAGGAGACATCCGGACTGCTGGTGTCTCCATCGCCCGGGAAAAGAACCAGCCCCATGTGCCCTCCCTGCCCCGCGTGCTGAGCACACAGGATTGACCAGTTGGGGCGTCGACAACTGGGATGATCTCCGTGCCGTACGGCCTCGGACTCACCCACGCGAGTGACGCCCTCACAAGATCACCGCCGTTTGCGGCTGGTGCACTGTTCTTACCGGCACGTCGGCCGTGGGTTCAGCGTGACTGAGAAGCTTTCACCGGGAACCCACGGCGTCTTCGGCAGGCAGGCTCGAAAGCGCGGTGGGTTCGTCGCCTCTCAATCGGCAGGATACCTATTCGCTCTCGGGTGGTCTGCTCGTCTGATTCCGATCTCCGAAACCGGATCTTCACGCAGCCATGATCTGGGCCATGAAAATCATCTCGCCAGCCGCGCCACTTCCGGATACGTTCACCTCGTGTGTCACTACGCCGAGAAGCCCTACAAGCTGCATTACGCGTGCGTGCTCTGCCGCGTAGCGTTCAAGCGGCATCCCGGTTCGGGCGAGCACCGATGCCCTCGATGCTCAGAGCCAATGGTTTGTGCCGGTCACGACTTCGCGGCGCCGCGGCGTCGGGACGCCAAGGCGTGGACCGTCGTGGCCGCGGTTCTCAACGCCGGTCTGCGTTATGAGGGCCGCGAACCGTGCGGCTGCGGCAAGGAACCCAAGTTCCGTCCCCGCACCCGAGCTCAGCTGCGCGCCCGCCGAATCGCAGCAGCACGAGCGGGTACTCCCCTCGCCGACATGCTGGGACGCGCAGAGCTACAGGGATCCGACTGATCCGAGAAGGGGTCAGAGCCGAGATCAAAGAGCGCCATCAGACTGGTCGTCGAGCAGGTCTTGGGCGATGGCCGCGTAACGGCTCGCGGTGGTGTGGGACAGGTTGAAGACCAGGGCGAGATGGAGCGGGGCGGCCCCGACCTGGTTCGCCGCTGACGCTTCCTTCGCCATGTCGGCCGTCATCGGCTTGGTGACGGGGGTGGGTATCGCGTGCTTCATGGAGTTGGCCGGCTACGGCGTTGCCGAGTCCTAGCGATACGGACGCCCCCGTCCTCCAATTCCGGGAGGCGGGGGCGCTGCGGTGTGCGAGGTTTGGCAGTGTCAGGTCTGGCACTGCGAGGTGGCCGCGCTGGACCAGTTCGACCAGGCTCCCCCCGCCGGCCTCACGTGGACGCGGATCGTGACTTTGACCGTGTCACAGACGCGGGTCTTGGTGGCGATGGCGATCGGGCCGACCGTGGAACGCCGCTGCACGATGGTCCGGCCGCTGCCCATTTTCACCCAATCGCCGCTGCCCGCCTGGGAGTACGCCTCGTACTCGACCCATGAGGCGTGGGAGCGGGAGTTGGTGATCTGGGCGTGGGCGGTGATGTCGCGCCAGTAGATCCGCCCGTCGTTCCATCGTTCGGCGGAGATACAGCCCCGGGCGCCGATGTTCTGCGTCGAGACGCCGCCTCCGCAGGCAACGGCAGCGGCGTGGGCGTCCGCCGGCAATACCAACGGGGTCAGCAGGGCTGCTCCTGCTGTGGCGACAAGGCGTTTCAGTTTCATGGGTTCCTCTCGGTCGGGGTGTGACGAAGACCAGACTGCCCTCACCGTCGTGCGGAGGCGACTGCCTCAGATCGGGCAGTGAACGTTGCTGCCATTGTTCGGCAACAGGACTCAATCACGCGTGGACCTCGCGTCGGAAAGCATTCGAGCCAGTTCAAATCCAGCGCGACGACTGCTACCGTCGGGGTGGTGCTCACTCTGCGTGTAGATGCCGACACAGTGTCCAGGATGCGGTTGGCCCCTTCCCCTGCGTCGGAGTCGATAGCGTGGCTGAAACTCACCGCCGCGTCGGGACGGCACCCGGTGTTCGGCGATCCCGGACCGCTCGCCCGCGCGTCACTTGCCCATCCGGACGTTGCGCTGCTCGCGGACCTGTTGCCGCAAAACGGCGACACCTACAGACCTGATCTGCTCACCCCTCAGCCAGGGACGGACGCGCAGCGTCGTGACCTGATCGATGAGCAGATCGCGCAGATCGAGGCCGCAGCGCAGGACGACCTCGAGACCCAGGTCTTCACCTACACCCGGACCCACTGGAACAGGCTGCTGCCGGCCACGACCCGCCGGATCGCGGAGTCGGGGCGGATGCAGCGACATCTCGCCAACGGTCTCGCCCGGTTCTGGCGGGATGCCCTCTCCGAGGGCTGGCCCGAACTGCTCTCGATCATCCACCAGGACATCGCCCACCGCGCCACGGCCATCGCCACCCATGGCGTCGGCCGGGCGCTCGGAGCGCTTCACCCCGACATGGCTTGGGCAGGCGACGCGGTCACCCTCGCCAAGCCGTGGGACGGCGAAATCGATGTCACCGGCCGGGACTTGGTCCTCGCCCCCGGCGTGCTCAACTGGCCCGACGACAACGTCATCATCCAGGTCGACACCCCCGGACAGGCCGTCCTGTACTACCCCGCCCGGCGGATCGGAGCCGGCCGGGATCGCAGGTCCGGAAGGATCGCGCAAGTGGTCGGCAACGCCCGAGCGGCCTTGCTGGCGGACCTCGAAACCGCCCGGTCCACCGCGGAACTCGCCGCCCGGATCGGATACACCCCGGGCACCGTCTCCTACCACCTCAGCGCACTGCACCGCGCACGCCTCGTCACCAAGGTCAGAGACGGGCGCTATGTGCTGTACCAGCGGACCGCACATGCGGCAGATCTGCTGGAAGAAGCCCGCGGCTAGGCAGGGTCCCGGACTGGCAGAGTCGCGTATCAAACTGTCGCGTATTCCCGCCTCAGCCTGGGTTCCTGTGCCTATCTGTGACCGTTGCATCCCTTAGTGAACCTCTTTCATCCTGCCCCGCAGGGGGAAATGACCTGGTGGGCGGGGGCGTGACAGGACAGGGCCCCTCGTCGTTGGCGTGGTGATCTCA
>NZ_JBEOSJ010000060.1:0-4156 GCF_040302905.1 Streptomyces sp. NPDC096193
GTGATCCGACCTTCGCCGAGCTGATCACTCGGGTGCGGGAGAGGAGTCTGGCTGCTTACGCGCATCAGGACGTCCCCTTCGAGTACCTGGTCGAGTTGATCAATCCGACCCGTACCCTGTCGCACCACCCGCTCTTCCAGGTCATGCTCGCGCTCCAGAACGCCCCCGAGGCGACCTTCCGGCTGCCCGGACTCACGATCGACGTCGCTCCTGGGCGTACGGGTACGGCGAAGTTCGACCTGTTCTTCAGCCTTGCGGAGCGGCGCGGTGCCCACGGTGAACCGCAGGGCATCAGCGGGGCCGTCGAGTACTCCAGCGACATCTACGACGCGCCCACCGTCCAGGCCCTGTTCGACCGTTGGCTGCACTTCCTCGACATCGCCACCACCCACCCCGACCAGCGCCTCAACCACATCGACATCCTCACCCCCGACGAACACGGGCAACTGCTCGGCACCTGGCTGGAGACCGAGACCGAGATCGGCGAGAGACTGCTGCCGGTCCGCTTCGCCGAGCAGGCCGTCGCCACCCCTGACGCCGTGGCCCTGATCGCCGGGAACACCTCCCTGACCTACGCGGAACTGGACCGCCGCGCCAACCGCCTCGCGCACGTCCTGCTGCGCCGGGGCGCGGGTCCGGACCGGGTGGTCGCGCTGGCTCTGCCGCGTTCGGCCGAGCTGGTGGTCGCCCTGTTGGCCGTGCTCAAGAGCGGCGCCGCGTACCTGCCGCTGGACCCGGACCACCCGGCCGGCCGCCTTGTCTACGTTCTCGAGGACGCACGGCCCGCCCTGTTGCTCACCACACTGTCGACCGACTCCCGGACGCCGAACGGTGGTTCGGCGGAACGACTGGTGCTGGACTCCCCGGAGGCACACGCACTGCTGGCCGCCTGCCCCGACACCGACCCGGCCGAGACCGGCCACGCAGGGCCGCCGGCCCCCGAGGCCGCCGCGTACGTGATCTACACGTCAGGCTCGACCGGTCGTCCCAAGGGCGTGGTCGTACCCCACGCGCCGCTGCTCAACTTCCTGGAAGCAATGCGGCGCAAGGTCCCGCTCCGGACGGGGGAACGGCTGCTCGCGGTCACCACGGTGGCGTTCGACATCGCCGCGCTGGAGCTGTACCACCCGCTCCTGTCGGGCGCCACGGTCGTCCTGGCCCTTAAGGAGTCCGTCCCTCAACCGTCCGCCGTGCTCGACCTGATCGCCAGGCACGGCGTCACGGTCGTACAGGGCACCCCTTCGCTGTGGCAGCTCCTGGTGGCGCACGAGCCCGAGGCCCTACGGGGCCTGCGCATGCTGGTCGGCGGTGAGGCGCTGCCCACCACGCTCGCCGAGTCGATGCGCACGCTCACAGACGACCTGACCAACCTGTACGGCCCCACCGAGACCACAATCTGGTCGACCGCCGCGGACCTGGCCGGCGGCGCGGGCGCACCGCCGATCGGCCGACCGATCGGCAACACGCGGGCCTATGTGCTGGGTTCGGGTCTGGAGTTGGTGGCGCCTGGTGTGGTGGGGGAGCTGTACATCGCGGGATCCGGTGTGGCCCGCGGCTATCTGAACAAGTCCGGCTTGACGGCTGAGCGGTTCGTGGCGGACCCGTACGCTCCCGAGCCCGGTAGGCGGATGTACCGCACCGGTGACCTGGTGCGCTGGAACCAGGATGGCGAGCTGGAGTTCGTCGGGCGCGTCGACCACCAGATCAAGATCCGCGGTTTCCGCATCGAACTCGGCGAGATCGAGGAGGTCCTCACCGACCACACGGACGTGGCGCAGGCAGCCGTCGTCGTCCGCGAGGACCAGCCCGGTGACACCCGACTCGTCGCCTATGTCGTCGCCGACACCTCGGCGCGCGACCACGACGAGGCTGTGGAACAGGACCAGCTCAGCGAGTGGCAGACCCTGTACGACGCCGTGTACACCGCTGCGGAGCAGACGGCCTTCGGCGAGAACTTCGCAAGCTGGAACAGCAGTTACGACAGCCGGCCGATCCCGCTGCCCGAGATGCGGGAATGGCGTGACACGACCGTCGACCGCATTCGGTCCCTGAGGCCGCGCCGCGTCCTCGAAATCGGTGTCGGCACCGGCCTGCTCCTGGCCCGGCTGGCGCCCGAGTGCGAGGAGTACTGGGGCACCGACTTCTCCCGCACCGTCATCGACGAGCTTCGGCGGCACGTCGACGCCGATCCCGTCCTGGCCACCCGGGTCCACCTACGCACCCAGCCCGCCCACGACTTCGGCGACCTTCCGCAGGGCCACTTCGACACGATCGTGCTCAACTCCGTGGCCCAGTACTTCCCGAACGCCGGCTACCTGGAACAGGTCGTCCACCACGCGCTCCGTGCCCTCACCCCAGGTGGTGCCCTGTTCCTGGGCGACCTGCGTCATCCGCGGTTGCTGCGGACCTTCGTCTCCGGTGTGCAGGCGGCGCGTGCCGAGGACCCGACCGACACGGCCGCGATCCGCCGTGCCGTGGAGCAGAGCCTGGTGCTGGAGAAGGAACTCCTCGTCGACCCCGAGTACTTCAGTGCCCTCGCTCACCACGTCCCCGACCTGGCGGGCACCGACATCCAGCTCAAGCGCGGCACCGCCCACAACGAACTCACCCGCTACCGCTACGACGCCACCCTCTACAAGACCGGCATCACCACCCACCCCCTCGACGACGCCCCCACCCGACCCTGGCTCGCTCACAGCGACGCCCAAGCCCACCTCGCTGATCTGAGGCAGCAGTTGGCGGCCGGACGGCCTGCGGCACTTCGCCTCACCAACGTTCCGAACCCCCGCCTCGTCCACGAACTCGCCGTGCGGCAAGCCCTCGAAGACGGCGCACCCTTGCCCGACCGCCTCACCGCGACACGAACCAGCCTCGAGGCCTTCCACACCCTTGGCGACGAGCACGGCTACTGGACCGGCATCACCTGGAACACCCAGGACACCGACACCGTGGACGTCGTCTTCGTCGACCGGAGCCGGCTGTCCGGCCGTGCCCCCGTCGGCACCTACGCCGCACTCCCCACCAGCGCCTCCACCGCACCCCTGTCCACGTGGGCGACCAACCCCGCCGCCCGCCGCGGCACCGGTGCCCTGGTCACCAAGCTCCGTGAGCACACCCGCGACCATCTGCCCGACTACATGGTCCCCTCGGCCATCGTCCCCCTCGACCGGCTCCCCTTGACGGCAAACGGCAAGCTGGACCGGGCAGCCCTGCCCACGCCGGACTTCGCGTCTGCCGGATCGGGACGAGGGGCGCGCACGCCGCAGGAGCAGATCGTGTGCGATCTGTTCGCGCAGGTTCTGGGGCTGCCGCGGGTCGGCGTGGACGACGACTTCTTCGACCTGGGCGGGCACTCGCTGCTGGCCACCCGCCTCATCGGTCAGATCCGTGCGGCGTTCGGCGTGGAGCTGGAGCTGCGTGCGCTGTTCGAGGGCCCGACGCCGGCCGCGGTGGCGGCACTCCTCGACACCGCCGCCCCTGGACGCCTGGCGCTCACCGTCCGCCGGCGACCCGAGGTCATGCCGCTGTCCTTCGCCCAGCGCAGGCTGTGGTTCATCCACAAGATGGAGGGGCCGAGCGCCACCTACAACATCCCACTGGCCCTGAGGCTGAGTGGTGAGTTGGACCGTGACGCGCTGCGTGCCGCTCTCGGTGACGTGGTGGCCCGGCACGAGAGTCTGCGGACGGTGTTCCCCGAGGCCGAGGGCGTCCCCTGCCAGCAGGTGCTGTCACCCGAGGCGGCCGTCCCGCACCTCGCCGTCCACCCCACGACCGAGGCCGGGCTGCCGGAGGCCCTGAAGTCAGCGGCGCGACACCCCTTCGACCTGGCGACCGAAACCCCCCTGCGCGCCGAGCTGTTCCGCCTCGCCCCCGACCACCACGTCCTCGTCCTGGTCGTGCATCACATCGCGGGTGATGGGTGGTCGCTGGGCCCGCTGGCCACTGACCTCACTCGTGCCTACTCCGCGCGGGTGGAGGGGCGGGTGCCGGAGTGGTCTGCGTTGCCGGTGCAGTATGCGGACTACACGTTGTGGCAGAACGAGCTGCTCGGCGACCAGAACGACCCGGACAGCCTGTTCGCGACGCAGATCGCTTACTGGACCGAGGCGTTGGCGGGTCTGCCGGATCAGCTGACGTTGCCTTCGGATCGTCCGCG
>NZ_JBEOSJ010000061.1:0-4018 GCF_040302905.1 Streptomyces sp. NPDC096193
CATCTCACCGGCCCAACTCGCCAGGCCCCGTGGCAGACTGCTCTACTGGACCGCCTTCGGCCGGCCGACGGAGACCCCAGCACAGCAGATCAGCACTGCAACGAAGGGGAAGCCATGACAGCGACGACCGACGGAAGCAGCGGGCCGCTCAAGGCCCGCGCAGCCGCGGCCAGTTCACCGACCGACACACCGTTCGTCACGATCGCGAGCCCGGCCACGACCGATCCGCCCGAGGCCGCACGGCATGCCGCGGAACGCTCCGTGGAGTATCTGCTGAGCATCCAGGACGCCGAGGGCTGGTGGAAGGGCGACCTCGACACCAACGTGACGATGGACGCCGAGGACCTGCTGCTCCGTCAGTTCCTTGGTATCCAGGACGCGCGCACCACCGAGGCTGCCGGCCGCTTCATCCGCGGTGAGCAGCGCGAGGACGGCACCTGGGCGACGTTCTACGGCGGTCCCGGGGAGCTCTCCACCACCATCGAGGCCTACGTCGCGCTCCGGCTGGCGGGCGACCTGCCGGACGATCCGCACATGGCGCGCGCCTCCGCCTGGATCAGGGAACACGGCGGCATCGCGGAGAGCCGGGTCTTCACCCGTATCTGGCTCGCGCTGTTCGGCTGGTGGAAGTGGGACGACCTCCCGGAACTGCCGCCCGAGCTGATCTTCCTGCCCTCCTGGTTCCCCCTGAACATCTACGACTTCGGCTGCTGGGCCCGGCAGACCATCGTGCCGCTCACCGTGGTCTCGGCGAAGCGGCCGGTGCGGCCGGCGCCGTTCGCGCTCGACGAGCTGCACACCGATCCCGCGCGGCCGAACCCGGTCAAGCCCCTTGCCCCGGCCGCCAGTTGGGACGGCTTCTTTCAGCGCACCGACAAGGCGCTGCATCTGTACCGCAAGGTCGCCCCGCGCAAGCTGCGCGGGGCCGCGATGAACGCCGCCGCACGGTGGATCGTCGAGCGCCAGGAGAACGACGGCTGCTGGGGAGGCATCCAGCCGCCCGCCGTGTACTCCATCATCGCCCTGCATCTGCTGGGGTACGACCTCCGGCATCCGGTGATGCAGGCAGGGCTGGAGTCCCTGGACCGCTTCACCGTGTGGCGCGAGGACGGGGCCCGCATGGTCGAGGCCTGTCAGTCGCCGGTCTGGGACACCTGCCTCGCGACCATCGCCCTCGCCGACGCGGGACTGCCCGGCGACCATCCCGCCCTGGTGAAGGCGGCCGACTGGATGCTCGGCGAGGAGATCGTGCGGCCCGGTGACTGGGCGGTGCGCAGGCCCCAACTCGCGCCGGGAGGCTGGGCGTTCGAGTTCCACAACGACAACTACCCGGACATCGACGACACCGCCGAGGTCATCCTCGCGCTGCGCAGGGTCAAGCACCCCGACCCCTCCCAGGTCGAGGGCGCCATCACCCGGGCAGGCCGTTGGACGCTGGGCATGCAGTCGAAGAACGGCGCCTGGGGCGCGTTCGACGCCGACAACACCAGCACATTCCCCAACCGGCTGCCGTTCTGCGACTTCGGTGAGGTGATCGACCCGCCCTCGGCGGACGTCACCGCCCATGTCGTGGAGATGCTCGCCCACGAGGGCAAGGCCCATCACCCGCGCACCCGGCGCGGTATCGACTGGCTCCTCGCCGAACAGGAGGCGAACGGCGCCTGGTTCGGCCGCTGGGGAGTCAACTACGTCTACGGCACCGGCTCGGTGGTTCCCGCGCTCGCCGCCGCCGGCGTGCCCGCATCGCATCCCGCGATCCGCCGGGCGGTCCGCTGGCTCGAATCCGTCCAGAACGACGACGGCGGCTGGGGCGAGGACCTGCGCTCCTACCGGGAGGAGGAGTGGGTCGGCCACGGCGCCTCCACGGCGTCCCAGACCGCGTGGGCGCTGCTCGCCCTGCTGGCCGCGGGAGAGCGGGGGAGCAAGGCGGTCGAGCGGGGCGTCACCTGGTTGGCCGTGACCCAGCAGGCCGACGGTTCCTGGGACGAGCCCCATTTCACCGGGACCGGCTTCCCCTGGGACTTCTCGATCAACTATCACCTCTACCGGCAGGTCTTTCCACTGACCGCGCTCGGCCGGTACGTGCACGGCGAACCGTTCGCCGGCCGCGCGCCCGGCCGCAAGGGGAGCTGATGGCAGCTTCCCCGGGGCCCTCCGGCTCCGCCTCGCCGCTGCTGATCGCCTGTGCGCTCGGCATCGAGAAGGCCGCCCTGCGCAGCGGCGACCGCAGCGGCGCACGGGGCCCCGTGACCGTACTGCGTACGGGCATGGGGCCGCAGAACGCGGAACGGGCCGTACGCGCCGCTCTGAGTGCCGAGGCACTGGGCGGCGCGCCGGTCGTGGCGTCCGGATTCTGTGCGGGGCTCGCCCCGGGGATGCATCCCGGGGACCTGGTCGTCGCCGACGAGACACGTCATCCCGCCGGCACCAGTCGCTGCACGGACACGGAACTGCTGGTCAAGGCGGTTGCCCGGGCCGTGCCGGGGCGTGCGGTGCACTGTGGTCCGCTGATCGGCTCCGATCATGTCGTCCGCGGTCCCGAACGGGCCGCCCTGTGTGCCACCGGCGCGATCGCGGTGGACATGGAGTCCGCCGTCACGCTCCGCACCGCGCTGAGCACCGGACCCCGCCCGGTTGCGGCCGTCCGGGTGGTCGTGGACGCTCCAGAGCATGAGCTCGTCCGCATTGGCACGGTCCGCGGTGGAATATCAGCCTTCCGTGTTCTTCGTGCCGTGCTTCCTGCTTTCTTTGAATGGCACCGTTCTTTGCTGCTCCCCAGGAGGTGAGCTAGATGGCCATGCCGCTTCGTCAGACCATCAGGGTCGGGACGTACCTCTTCGAACAGAAACTCCGCAAGCGGGAGAAGTTTCCGCTCATCGTCGAGCTGGAGCCGCTCTTCGCCTGCAATCTGGCGTGTGAGGGGTGCGGGAAGATCCAGCATCCGGCCGGTGTCCTCAAGCAGCGCATGCCGGTGGCGCAGGCGGTGGGTGCGGTGCTCGAATCGGGCGCGCCCATGGTCTCCATCGCGGGCGGTGAGCCGCTGATGCATCCTCAGATCGACGAGATCGTGCGTCAGTTGGTGGCGAGGAAGAAGTACGTCTTCCTCTGCACCAACGCGGTGCTGCTGCGCAAGAAGATCGAGAAGTTCACCCCTTCCCGGTACTTCGCCTTCGCCGTGCACATCGACGGGCTGCGCGAGCGGCACGACGAGTCGGTGGCCAAGGAAGGCGTCTTCGACGAGGCCGTGGAGGCGATCAAGGAGGCCAAGCGCCGCGGCTTCCGGGTCACGACGAATTCGACCTTCTTCAACACCGACACGCCGCAGACCGTCATCGAGGTGCTCAACTACCTCAACGACGACCTGAAGGTGGACGAGATGATGATCTCGCCCGCCTACGCCTACGAGAAGGCACCCGACCAGGAGCACTTCCTGGGCGTCGAGCAGACTCGCGAGCTGTTCAAGAAGTCCTTCGCGGGCGGCAACCGGCGGCGCTGGCGGCTCAACCACTCGCCGCTCTTCCTCGACTTCCTCGAGGGCAAGGCGGACTTCCCGTGCACGGCGTGGGCGATCCCCAACTACTCGCTCTTCGGCTGGCAGCGGCCCTGCTACCTGATGAGCGACGGATACGTCCCCACCTACCGGGAGCTCATCGAGGAGACGGACTGGAGCAAGTACGGCCGCGGCAAGGACCCGCGCTGCGCCAACTGCATGGCGCACTGCGGCTACGAGCCCACCGCTGTCCTCGCCACCATGGGCTCCCTCAAGGAGTCCCTGAGGGCGGCGCGGGAGACCGTCTCGGGAAACCACGGGTGACGTGATGTCCTCAGAGCCTGTCGCACTGGGGCTCCCGGTGCTGCCGGCCCGGCCGATCGCGATGCGCCGCCCCTCGCGGCGTATCCAGGTCGGGTCGGTGGCCGTGGGCGGCGACGCTCCCGTCTCCGTGCAGTCGATGACGACGACGAGGACGTCGGACATCGGTGCCACGTTGCAGCAGATCGCCGAGCTGACCGCGTCGGG
>NZ_JBEOSJ010000062.1:0-3527 GCF_040302905.1 Streptomyces sp. NPDC096193
GCAGGGGGGACCCTGTGGGAGAGTAGGACGCCGCCGAACAATCATTGTGGGAAGGCCCCGCACCTCTGGTGCGGGGCCTTTCTGCGTTCCGGGCCTTTCTGCTCTCACCCCTGTGCATCCGGTCGTCCGTGCTGAGGGTAAGGTCAGGGAGCATCGTCGGCACGTTCCACACAGGAGGCCCCCGGGTGGAGGTCCAGGAGACCCGCGTTCAGACGGACCGGGTACTCACCATCCCCAACGTCCTCAGCATGGCGCGTCTTGCCGGTGTGCCGCTCTTCCTTTGGCTGATCCTCCGCCCCGAGTTCGGCGGACCCAAGAGTGACGGCTGGGCTCTGCTCGTCCTGATGTTGAGCGGCGTCAGCGACTATCTCGACGGCAAGCTCGCACGGCGCTGGAACCAGATCAGCAGTCTGGGGCGACTTCTCGACCCGGCCGCCGACCGGCTGTACATCCTGTCCACCCTTGTCGGTCTCACCTGGCGCGAGATCCTGCCACTGTGGCTGACCGCGGCGCTTTTGGCCCGGGAACTGATGCTCCTGGTGATGGTGGGAATCCTCCGCCGGCACGGCTATCCGCCTCCGCAGGTGAACTTCCTGGGCAAGGCGGCCACCTTCAACCTCATGTACGCGTTCCCGCTGCTACTGCTCAGTGACGGAACGGGGTGGCTTGCGTCACTCGGTGCTATTTTCGGATGGGCCTTCGCCGGATGGGGTACAACTCTGTATTGGTGGGCAGGGATCCTGTATGTGGTCCAAGTCCGCCGCCTCGTCAAGGCGGACGCAGTCGCCGATTGACCCGTCGATGCGGAGCCGTGCAGCGTTGCCGGCCGCGGATGACCCACGAGGGCCTCTTTGGACGGGTTGAGTCGGCCAGACCGTCATCTCGTCAAGGAGGACGCTTCCGACATGAAGGCCGTCGTGATGGCCGGTGGCGAAGGTACGCGACTTCGCCCCATGACCTCGAGCATGCCCAAGCCGCTCCTGCCGGTGGCAAACCGCCCCATCATGGAGCACGTGCTTCGGCTGCTCAAGCGGCATGGGCTCAATGAGACCGTCGTAACCGTGCAGTTTCTCGCTTCACTGGTCAGGAACTACTTCGGTGATGGCGAAGAGCTCGGAATGGAGCTCACCTATGCCAATGAGGAGAAGCCGCTCGGCACCGCGGGGAGTGTGAAGAATGCCGAGGAAGCGCTGAAGGACGACGCCTTCCTCGTCATTTCCGGTGATGCCCTCACCGATTTCGATCTGACCGACCTGATCGCCTTCCACAAGGAGAAGGGCGCGATGGTCACGGTGTGTCTGACCCGTGTGCCGAATCCTCTGGAATTCGGTATCACCATCGTGGACGAGGAAGGAAAGGTCGAGCGCTTCCTCGAGAAGCCGACCTGGGGTCAGGTTTTCTCGGACACCGTGAACACCGGTATCTATGTGATGGAGCCCGAGGTCTTCGACTACGTCGAGGCCGATGTGTCCGTTGACTGGTCCGGTGATGTCTTCCCGCAGCTCATGAAGGAAGGCAAGCCCATCTACGGCTATATCGCCGAGGGCTACTGGGAGGACGTGGGCACGCACGAGAGCTATGTGAAGGCCCAGGCCGATGTGCTCGAGGGCAAGGTCGACGTCGACATCGACGGTTTCGAGATCTCGCCCGGCGTCTGGGTCGCGGAGGGTGCCGAGGTGCACCCGGACGCCGTCCTGCGTGGTCCGCTCTTCGTCGGCGACTACGCCAAGGTCGAGGCCGGCGCGGAGATCCGCGAGCATACGGTCATCGGGTCCAACGTCGTCGTCAAGAGCGGCGCGTTCCTTCACAAGGCCGTCATCCACGACAACGTCTACATCGGCGAGCACTGCAACCTTCGTGGCTGTGTGATCGGCAAGAACACCGACATCATGCGCGCTGCCCGGATCGAGGACGGCGCGGTCATCGGCGACGAGTGCCTCGTCGGTGAAGAATCGATCGTCCAGGGCAATGTACGGGTCTACCCGTTCAAGACCATCGAGGCCGGCGCATTCGTCAACACCTCGGTCATCTGGGAGTCCCGCGGTCAGGCGCACCTCTTCGGCGCCCGGGGTGTCACCGGCATCCTGAACGTCGAGATCACCCCGGAGCTGGCCGTGCGGTTGGCCGGTGCGTACGCGACGACCCTGAAGAAGGGGTCCACCGTCACCACGGCACGTGACCACTCGCGTGGTGCCCGTGCCCTCAAGCGGGCGGTGATCTCGGCGCTCCAGGCGAGCGCCATCGACGTACGCGACCTGGAGAACGTGCCGCTGCCCGTCGCCCGCCAGCAGACGGCGCGCGGCAGTGCCGGCGGCATCATGATCCGTACGTCGCCGGGTGTACCGGACTCCGTCGACATCATGTTCTTCGACGAGCGTGGTGCCGACCTGTCGCAGGCCGGGCAGCGGAAGCTGGACCGGGTGTACGCGCGCCAGGAGTACCGGCGTGCCTTCCCCGGTGAGATCGGCGACCTGCACTTCCCCGCCAGCGTCTTCGACTCGTACACCGGATCCCTGCTGCGCAACGTCGACATCACGGGGATCCCCGAGTCGAACCTGAAGGTCGTCATCGACGCCTCCAACGGCAGTTCCGGACTCGTCCTTCCCAGCCTGCTGGGACGGCTGGGTGTGGACGCGCTGACGATCAACCCCGGGCTCGACGAGTCCAGGCCGACCGAGTCGGCCGACACACGCCGGTCCGGGATGGTGCGCCTCGGCGAGATCGTGGCCTCGGCGCGGGCCGCCTTCGGGGTGCGCTTCGACCCGGTCGGTGAGCGGCTCTCCCTCGTCGACGAGCGCGGCCGCATCATCGAGGACGACCGGGCGCTGCTGGTGATGCTGGACCTCGTCGCGGCGGAACGGCGCAGCGGGCGGGTGGCTCTGCCGGTCACGACGACGAGGATCGCCGAGCAGGTGGCGGCTTACCACGGCACCCAGGTGGAGTGGACGACGACCTCGCCCGACGACCTGACGCGGGTCGGCCGCGAAGAGACGACGATCTTCGGTGGTGACGGCCGTGGTGGCTTCATCATTCCGGAGTTCAGCAGTGTCTTCGACGGTTCGGCGGCTCTGGTGCGGCTGGTGGGCCTCGTGGCCCGGACGCAGCTCACGCTGAGCCAGATCGACGCCCGGATCCCGAAGGCGCATGTGCTCAAGCGCGACCTCGCGACGCCGTGGGCCGTGAAGGGACTCGTCATGCGCCGGGTCGTCGAAGCGGCCGGCGACCGGCATGTGGACACCACCGACGGTGTGCGCGTCGTGGAGGCGGACGGCCGCTGGGTCATGGTGCTGCCGGACCCGTCCGAGGCTGTCACTCATTTGTGGGCAGAAGGCCCCGATGACGCTTCGGCGCAGGCTCTGCTCGACGAGTGGGCCGCCGTGGTGGACAGCGCAGCCCCCAGAGCGGCCGCGTCGGGACCGTGACCGCTGACATCGCCGATGACCGCGACGAGGTTGCCCACGCCGGCCAGGACGCCGTTGCCGCGGTACTCGGGATAGGTCAGCGTGCGGTCGTCCAGCACCGTGACG
>NZ_JBEOSJ010000063.1:0-3371 GCF_040302905.1 Streptomyces sp. NPDC096193
CGCGACGGCACAACAGCACCAGGCACCGCCAGCACAGCCGCCCGCTCCTCCGCAGAGAGCAGATCAATCCGCCCGATCGGCCGAGAAGGATCCGTGACGACGAGGTCGAGCACCCGGATCAGCCGGTCGACGTACCCGGCGGTCGTCGCCCGGTCGAACAGGTCCTCGCGGTAGTCCAGGCGGAGGTACAGACGGCGGCCAGGGGCGGCGATCAGGGTCAGTGGATAGTGCGTCGCGTCCCGCCCGCGGCCCAGGTCAGGAGTGATCCGCAGCCCGGTCTCCGGCCGCTCGCCGGGCTCGTCCCACGGGTAGTTCTCGAAGACCAGGGAGGTGTCGAAGAGGTCGCCCAGGCCGGCCAGTTGCTGGATGCGGGCGAGCCCGAGGTGGTGGTGCCCGGTGAGCCGCGACTGCGCGCTCTGCACCTGTTCGACGGTGGTCAGCAGTGACTGCGCCGGGTCCAGGGACACCCGTACCGGCACCATGTTGATGAGCAGACCCACCATGCTCTCGACGCCGGGCAGTTGAGGGTCGCGCCCTGCCACGACGGCCCCGAACACGACGTCGTCGTGGCCGGTGCGCCGGCTCAGCACCAGCCCCCAGGCGGTCTGGAGCACGGTGTTCAGCGTCACCCCGTGCCGGCGCGCCCAGTCGGCCAGCGCTGCCGTGCGGTCCTCGTCCAGCTCCACCGTGATCCGCTCCGGCATCAGTCCGGGGCGACCCGGATCCACCGGGGTGATCAGCGTCGGCTGTTCGAGTCCGCCGAGCGCCTCCCGCCAGGCGGCCTCCGCCGCCGGCTGGTCCTGCTGCGTGAGCCATCCCAAGTACTTTTGGTAGGGGGCCACTCGGGGCAACACGGTGGTGTCGCCCTGGCTGTCGTAAAGCGTGGTCAGCTCGCGCACGAGCAGTGGCGTCGACCAGCCGTCGAGCAGGATGTGGTGGGTGGTCATGATGAGGCGGTGGCGTCCGGCGGCCAGGCGCACCAGGGAGAAGCGCAGCAGGGGCGGCTCGGCCAGGTCGAACCGGCGGGCGTGCTCCTTGGCGGCGAGCCGGGCCAGCTCCGCCTCCGCGTCGACATCGGGAAGGGGCGACAGGTCGAACTCGTCCCAGGGAACATCGATCTGACGTGGTATCAGCTGGACGGTCCGGCCGGAGTCCACCTGCCGGAAACCGGCGCGCAGGTTCGGGTGCCGTTGGACGAGCGCGAGCACGGCGGCCCGCAGCCGCGCCGCGTCGAGGGCGCCCTCGATGGCGAAGACGTGCTGCACGGCGTAGACGTCCGCGCCGTCCTGCTCGTAGCGGGAGTGGAACAGCAGCCCCTCCTGCATCGGGGAGAGGGGGAGGATGTTTTCCAGGCCCGACGACGTCATTTCTGCACCCTCCACGCTGCTTCGAGCTGCTCGATGTCGTGCTGGCTGAGTTCGGTCAGGGGGAAGTCCGAGGGGCTGTGGCCGCCGGTGCCGGAGCGCTCGCCGTGCCGGACCAGCCCGCGGATCGCTCGGAACCAGTGGTCGGCCAGGGCTCGGACGTGCCGTTCGGTCCAGAGATCTGGCGCCCAGGTCCAGACGGCCTCCAGTTCCGGCCCGTCCGGGGCGTCGCGGACCATGCTGTTCACCTCGAGCCCGTGCGCCAGGGCGGTCGCCGGGTCGGCCCCGCTCAGCAGGCCCGTCTCGGCGGCCACGGTCCAGTCCGGGCGGCCGGGGACCACCGGGGCACCCACCGAGGGGAACCGGCCGAGGTAGTTGAATCCGAGTTGCGGTGCCGCGAGCCCGGCCAGCTCCGGCCCGGTCTCGGGATTGAGGTGCCTCAACAGGCCGTAGCCGGAGCCCCGGTCGGGCAGGGAGCGGACCTGTTCCTTGACCCGTTTCAGCGCCTGTCCGAGCGACGGCCCGCCGTCGACGACCTCTTCCCACGCCAGGGGGCCAGGGTCGACGCGGACGGGATAAAGCGAGGTGAACCACCCCACGGTGCGCGAGAGGTCCGTGCCATCGACAATCTCCTCGCGCCCGTGTCCTTCCACGTCCACCAGGAGAGCCGTGTGTAGCCCGCGTGCGTGGGTCCGGCGCCACTGGGCGACCGCCAGGGCGAGCGCGGTGAGCAGGACGTCGTCGACCTTCGCGTGGAAGGCCGTGGGCACCGTCGTAAGGAGCGGGGTGGTGACCTCGGGTGGCAGGGAGAGCGTGAGCTCACGGGCCCGGCCCACGGTGTCCCGCGCGGCATCAAGCCTGCCAGTGGTCAGCGGTGGGTCGGCCGCGGTGAGCAGTTCGGTCCACAGCGCCGCCTCGGCGGTGCGGGCCGGCCGCCGGGCCTCGACGGTGAGGAGACTCGCCCAGCGGCGCAGGGAGGTACCCACCGGGTCCAGCCGTGGGGGACGGCCGCCCCCCACGGCCTCGCAGGCGGCGATGAGATCGGGAAGCAGGATCCGCCAGGACACCCCGTCGACGACGAGATGGTTGACGACGACCAGCAACCTGCCCCGTTCGGCCGGTCCGGCGTCGAACCAGACCACCTGAACCAGCAGGCCACGCTCGGCCGATAGGCGGTCGGACGCCGCCTCCGTCTGTGCGCGGACCAGCGTCGCGTCGACGGCCGCGCCGGCGGTCTCGACACGGTGCACCAGATCCGCGGCCGACACCGATCCCACCGGACCCACCTCGAGCGACCACGCCCCGTTGTCCTGACCGTTCGGTGTCCGGGTCAACCGCAGCGCGTCGTGGTGGTCCACGAGTGCCTGAACGGCCGCGACGAGGTGGTCCTCGCGCAGCTCGGCCGGCACCTCCAGCAGCATCGCCTGGTGGAACGCGTCGATGTCACCACCGCGCGCGTCGAACCAGCGCATGATCGGGGTCGGTTCCATCCCTCCCACGCCGGAGGCGTCGGGATCGGGTGCCGACACGGCCAGTTCCTCGGCGACCTCGGCCAGTCCGGCCGCGGTCCGCTGCTCGAAGACGTCCCGGACCGCGAGTCCGACACCCGCCGAGCGAGCGAGGCTGACCAGCCGGATCGAGACGATGCTGTCCCCGCCGAGCGCGAAGAAGTCGTCGTCGGGGCCGACCTTTTCCACGCCCAGGGCCTGCGCGACCAGCGTCCCCAGCAGTCGCTCGCGCTCGGTCCGCGGCTCACGACGCGGCACATCCGCCCGCGCGCCCTGATCGGGTTCGGGCAGCGCGTCCCGGTCGAGCTTGCCGTTGGCCGTCAACGGCAGCCGGTCCAAGGTGACGTACGTGGACGGCGCCATGTACTCGGGCAACCGCTGCCGCACGAACTCACGCACATCTGCCGTCGGTCCGCCGGTGTCGGGGACGACATAGGCGATCAAACGGGTGCTGCCCGGCTGGTCGTGGTGGGCGACCACAGCGGCCTGCCCGATCGCC
>NZ_JBEOSJ010000064.1:0-2824 GCF_040302905.1 Streptomyces sp. NPDC096193
TTGTGGCCGCATGCGGTGCAGCTGACCGTCGCGGCCCGGATCCCGGTCCCTTGGCCGGCCATCGGGCTCACGCGGCTTTCTGCACGTCGGTGTGGTCGGGCCCGTCGTAGGTGACGACCAGTTCGCCGTTGTGGGCGTCGACCCGGATCACCGATCCGTCCTGCACGTCACCACGGATCAGGGCCCGGCCGATGAGCGTTTCCACTTCGTGGGAGATGTAGCGGCGTAGCGGCCGGGCTCCGTAGACGGGGTCGAAGCCGTGCTGGGCGATGAGTTCGCGGGCGGGTTCGGTGAGTTGGACAGTGATCTGCCGCTCGGCCAGGCGGCGGCGCAGGTCCTCGAACTGGAGCTCCACGATGTGCGCGATCTGGGCGATGCCGAGGGGCTTGAACAACACGATGTCATCGACCCGGTTGAGGAACTCGGGACGGAAGTGGCTCTGCAGTTCGCCCATCACCAGGGCGCGTGCGTCGGGTTTGATCTCACCTTCCGCGCTCACACCGTCCAGGAGGTGGGCGGATCCGATGTTGGACGTCATGATGATGATGGTGTTGCGGAAGTCGACGGTGCGGCCCTGGGCGTCGGTGATCCGGCCCGCGTCGAGGACCTGGAGCAGGGTGTTGAACACATCGGCGTGTGCCTTCTCCACCTCGTCGAACAGGACCACGGAGTAGGGCTTGCGGCGGACCGCTTCGGTGAGCTGGCCGCCTTCCTCGTAGCCGACGTATCCCGGCGGCGCACCGACCAGCCGGCTCACGGTGTGCCGTTCCTGGTACTCGCTCATGTCGAGACGGACGATGTTGTCCTCGCTGTCGAACAGGGCCGCGGCGAGGGTTTTCGCCAGTTCCGTCTTCCCGACACCGGTGGGGCCCAGGAAGATGAACGAGCCGATGGGCCGCCGCGGGTCACGGATCCCGGAACGGGCCCGGATGATGGCGTCACTGACCACCTTCACCGCCTCGTCCTGCCCGACGACCCGCTCGGTGAGGATCTCGTCCAGCCGCAGCAGCTTCTCCCGCTCACCCTCCTGCAGACGGCTGACGGGAATACCCGTCCACGCCGCGACGATCTCGGCGATCTCGTCCTCGGTGACCACCTCCCGCAGCAGCCGGCTCTCACCCTGCTTGGCCGCCAGGGCCTCCTCCTCGGCCGCCAGCCGCCGCTCCAGCTCGATCAGCTGCCCATAGCGCAACTCCGCCGCACGGTTGAGGTCGTAGGCCCGCTCGGCCTCCTCGGCTTCCTGACGGACCTGCTCCAGCTCCTGCCGCAGTTCCTGCACCCGCCGGATGGCCTGCCGCTCGGCCTCCCACTGGGCATGCATCGCATCGGACTCGGACCGCAGATCGGACAGCTCACGCCGCAACTCCTCCAACCGCTTCCGGCTCGCGACATCGCTCTCCTTCTCCAGCGCGGCCGCCTCGATCTCCAGCCGGGTCACCCGGCGGGTGATCGAGTCGAGCTCGGCCGGCATCGAGTCGATCTCCGTCCGCAACCGGGCACAGGCCTCATCCACCAGGTCGATGGCCTTGTCGGGAAGGAAACGGTCGGAAATGTAGCGGTGGCTCAAAGCCGCCGCCGCGACCAGCGCGGTGTCCTGGATCTTCACCCCGTGAAAGACCTCCAGACGTTCACGCAACCCGCGCAGGATCGAAACGGTGTCCTCCACACTCGGCTCGTCCACCACCACCTGCTGGAAACGGCGCTCCAGGGCCGCATCGGACTCGACATACTTGCGGTACTCCTGCAGCGTCGTCGCGCCGATCATGTGCAGCTCACCACGGGCCAGCATCGGCTTGAGCATGTTGCCCGCGTCCATCGCCCCCTCAGCACCCCCGCCGGCACCGACCACGGTGTGCAGCTCATCCACGAACAGCAGGATCCGCCCCTGCGCCGCCTTCACCTCACTGAGCACCGCCTGCAGCCGCTCCTCGAACTCACCGCGATACTTCGCCCCGGCCACCAGCAGACTCATATCGAGACTGAACACCGTCTTGTCCCGCAACCCGTCGGGCACATCACCGCGAACGATCCGCTGCGCCAGCCCCTCCACGATCGCCGTCTTACCCACCCCCGGATCACCGATCAGCACCGGATTGTTCTTCGTCTTACGGCTCAGGATCTGAATCACCCGCCGGATCTCCTCATCCCGGCCGATCACCGGATCCATCCGGCCACTGCGCGCCTCCAGCACCAGGTCACGGCCGTACTTCTCCAACGCCTCATACGAGCCCTCAGGCGTCGCCGACGTCACACGCTGACTCCCACGGATCCGGGTCAACGCGGACAAGAACCCGTCCTTCGTCACCCCGTTCTCGGCAAGCACCCGCCCCGCCGCGGTCCTCGATCCCTCATCCACCAGCGCAAGAACAAGATGCTCCACCGACACATACTCATCCTTCAGCCGCCTGGCCTCCTGCTCCGCCGCATCCAGCAGATTCGCCAGCCGCTGCGTCACAAACACCTGCCCCGGAGCGGCCCCCGGACCCGTCACCTTCGGCCGGCGCGCCAACTCCGCCGACACCGCGGAACGCAACGCCTGCGTATCCGCACCAGCCTGGTCGAACAATCGTGGAACCAGCCCATCCGGCTGCTCCAGCAGAGCCAGCAGCAAATGCTCCCCATCGACCTCCGTCTGCTGCAGCCGGCCGGCGATCGTCTGCGCCTCCTGCAAAGCCTCCTGCGACTTCTGCGTAAGCCGGTTCATATCCACGATTCATCACTCCTCGAGCCGGAATTGCTGCGCCGCAGCATGTCCTCGAGTTCACTGATCCGATCCAGCAGATCCAGCACCAGACCGATGGACGCATAGTTCAGGCAAAGCCCC
>NZ_JBEOSJ010000065.1:0-2495 GCF_040302905.1 Streptomyces sp. NPDC096193
CCCTGCCTTCATGCGCCGACCGCACCACGATCACCCGATCAGGAACCCTGTTCGACCAGGCAAGCCCGCTGATCGGAAAGCGGATGGCTTCTCAGTACAGCTACAGCGCCACAGGGAGCGTTGAGTCAGCCCAGTGGCCGCAAACGCACGCAGCAGCAGAGGCGACCGGAGACCGCGCCTACAACGGCACACTCGTGAAGAGCTGTGGAGCCGTGCGTTACGAGCACGATGCTCAAGGACGGGTTGTCCTACGGCAGAAGAAGCGACTGTCCCGCAAGCCGGAGACGTGGCGCTACGTGTGGGACGCTGAGGACCGTCTCGTCTCCGTGACCACGCCTGACGGTTCGACGTGGCGTTATGTGTATGACGGACTCGGCTGACGTTTCGCGAAGCAGCTACTGAGCGACGACGGGCAGACTCTCGCAGAGCAGGTGACCTTTACGTGGGACGGGTCGGTCGTTTGCGAGCAGACCACCGACGCTACCGGCCTGCCTCACCCGGTCACCATCATCTGGGACCACGATGGGCTCCAGCCGCTGCTGCAGCTCGAACGGATCATGGACGAGAAGGACTCCCAGCAGGAGTTCGACCGGCGGTTCTTCGCCATCGTCACCGATCTTGTAGGAACTCCGACGGCGTTGATCGACGAATACGGCCGCCGTGCCTGGCGGGCTCGCGCCACCATTTGGGGGCTCACCGCATGGGCCACGAACAGCAGCACCTACACCCCATTGCGGTTCCCGGGCCAGTACGCCGACCTTGAGACAGGGTTGCACTACAACTACCACCGCTACTACGACCCCGAGACAGCCTGCTACACCAGCCAGGACCCCCTCGGCCTTGCTGCATCGCCCAACCCTTCGGCCTATGTCCCCAACCCTCTGACCGGGACCGACCCGCTTGGTCTGATCCCCGGCGAGGACGCCGCCAAGATCGCTGCGTCCAAACAAGAAACAGTCCTGGGCAAAGAGCTGCCCCGGCGCACCGAGGCCAGCGTGGGAACTGCGCAGAACTTCTCGTACAAGAAGACGTTCTTCGCGGAGCACCCAGAGCTCAAGGGCAAAGTTGTCGTTCACCATGCGATCGAGCAGCAGGTTCTCAACAGATACCCAGGTTTGTTCAGGCCCGAAGAAATCCACTCCCTAGAGAATCTGCGTGGCATCCCCAAGGGTGACATCAACAGCAGGGTCCACCTGAGTGAAATACGCGTCGAGTGGAACAGATTCTACGAGTCCCACCCCAACCCCACTCGCCAAGAGGTGCTCGATCACGCGACGAAGGTTGACGATAGGCTGGGAAACTGGTTCAGCCCGAGAATCCGATAGCCCTATGTGTGCGATTTCCTAGGAGGAAGAATGTGGCGTGAGCTCGTAGAGCAGTACGACGGTACGGAACTGCAGGATCCGACAACTCCAGAAGAGCTGCGGGAACTAGAACAAGCGCTGGGTCAGACACTGCCCGACCCTCTGCGTGAGCTGCTTCTCGAGTCCAACGGCGTTATGGACGAAGACGGAACCGATGTCATCTGGACCGCGGCGAAGATCCGCGACAGCAACCAGCAGTTCAGGTCGAATGACTCATTTCGTCACCTGTACATGCCTTTCGACTCTCTGATGTTCTTTGGTGACAACGGGGGCGGTGATCAGTTCGCCTTTCCTCGATCTCCGGAGCGGGTCGACGTGTTCGTGTGGGACCACGAGAACGACAGCCGCACCTGGGTGGCGCCCGCTCTCGAGGCGTATCTGCGCAATGCTCTCGAGAGCGCAGGAGAGAACTGGTACCGCTGAGAAAATCTACTAGGCCGTCTCTTTCGGATCTTGCATGAACACGGAAGCCTGCGACCCAGTCGAGTTGGCCGCCCTCCGCGAGATCTTCGCGTCCCGTCCCGAGGTGGTGCCGCCAGTCGGATCGGAGGCGGTGCGGTCCTTCGAGGCGGAGCACGGCATCTTGCTCCTGGTGCCGTACCGCACATTCGTGGCGGAGATCTGCGACGGACTGCGTGCGGGACCGCCCTACTACGGTCTGCTGCCCCTCGCGCAAATGCCCTCGGACTGGGGCTCGGACCGCCCAGAGCGCCTGCTTGCCGAGCCTTTTCCGCTCACGGCGGCATGGCTGTGGGAGGCGGAGGGCGGCGAGGCGGCGCTGTCTGAGCAGGAGTTCGAAGACCTGATGGACTCCGTGTTCGACCACGGCTCACTGCTGCTGGGCACCGACGGCTGCGGCATGTGCACCTGATCGTCACCGGCCCGCAGCGCGGTCACGTCTGGCTGATCGACGAGAACGGCGCGATGCCCTTCGGCACCCGGCCGGGCACCTCCCTGATGCCGGGCACGCCCCTAAGGGGTGGGGCATAGCGGTCGTGGCCTGGAGTGTGATCGCTGTGCTGTTTATGGGGACGACTGAACCTCTTTCATCCTGAATACGTGCAGGTCATGAGGGTGTGGATGGCCTGGACGATGGTGCCGATGCGACGAGTGGAGCATCTGGCCCGCCGA
>NZ_JBEOSJ010000066.1:0-2087 GCF_040302905.1 Streptomyces sp. NPDC096193
GACACCGAGGGCAAGGCCACCACCTTCGGCTACGACGGGGACGGCCGCGTCGTGAAGATCACCACGCCCGAGGGTCGGGTCACGGTCTTCAGCTACGACGACCAGAACCGCGTCACGTCCATGCTCCGAGCAACGGACTTCAACGGATCCGGCCACACCGGCCCGACCTACACCTACGGCTACTCCGCGAGCACGCCGTCGGCGGCGGGAACGACGACGGTCACCGACCCGGAGCAGCACGCCACGAAGTACGAGCACGACGGCGAGGGCAAGGTCGGCAAGGTGACCGACGCTCTCGGGCACTCGCGGTCAAAGACGTTCGACGCCAACAACAACGTCCAGACCGCCACCGACGCGATGGGCACAGGCGGGACCGGTGGCAATGTGACCACCTACGGCTGGGACGGCCGCAACAACCCGACCTCCGCCAAGCTGCCCACCGGCGCGACCTCCTCGCTCACCGGCTACCAGACCAAGTCCGGTGCCGATCTGCCCGGTTCGATGACGACCGCCGACAACGAGAAGACCGACTACACCTACGACGATGCCGGCAACACCAAGTCGGTGGCGGTCACCGGCACCGGCGGCGGTTCGGAGACGTACGACTACAACACCTCCAGCCCCACCTGCGGCGGCTTCGAGGGCCAGCGCTGCAAAGCCACCACGAAAATGACGGGCACGAAGTCGGTTGCCACGTCGTTCCACTACGACGCCAAGGGCAACCTCGACAAGGTCACCCCGCCCGCCCCGCTTGGGCAGACGACCTACACCTACGACGGCCTGGGCCGCCCGAAGACCGTCAAGGACGGGCGCGGGGTCACCACCCTGTACGAGTACGACCACCGCGACCGGATCACGAGGGTCGACACGTCCGGCTACGCGACCGTCACCTACTCCTACGACGGTGACGGCAACCTCAAGCAGCGATCCGACCGCTCGGGCGTCATCGCGTACGACTTCGACCCGCTGTCCCGCGAGACGATCCGCACCCTGCAGAACGGGTCGCAGACCAAACTCACGTACACCCCGGCGGGCAATGTCGACACCTACCAGGACCCGGCCGGAGTCACCGACTACACCTGGAACGAGGTCAACAGTCTCAAGGAGCTGACGACTCCGACGGGCAAGAAGACCACGTACACCTACAACAACAACGACATCCGCACCAAGACGACCTACCCCGGCGGCACGGTCCACGAAGTGACGCCGGACAAGTCCGGCCGCCCGGAAAAGATCAAAGCCACCTCGCCCCAGGGCACCCTCGTCGACCTCTCCTACTCCTACTCCAACGCGGGCAAGGACGGCGGGAAGATACGCACCAAGACCGACGCCGTCGCCGGGCTGAAGACCAGCTACACCTACGACAGCGCCGGCCGCTTCTCGTACGCGAAGGAGGAGAAGGGCAGCACGCTCACCTCCTCCTGGCAGTACTGCTACGACATGGCCGGAAACCTCACCTCCCAGGGCACCGACCCCGGCTGCCCGCGCGGCACCACGTACACCATCAACGACGCCCAGCAGATCACCGCCAAGAACGGCGACGCGAGCGGCTGGTCCTACGACAAACTCGGCAACGAAACCGCCGGCGCTCCCACGCCGGAACGGGTCCGCACAGCCGAGAAGTGGTCGGACTACTCCCAGCTCACCTCGATCACCGTCGGCGGCACGACATACGCCGGTCAGTACGGCTCCACCGACCAGAGCGAGCGCATCAAGCTCGGCGACACGTTCTTCCACAACGGACCCCTCGGACTGTCCGCGAAGTCGACGGCCGGAGTCGACATGGGATTCAACCGGGAACCCGGGGGCACCCTGAACTCCATGACGACCGGGGGCAAGACGTACTACTACCTCACCGACGCCATCGGATCCGTCGTCGCGCTCACCGACGACACCGGCGCCAAGGCGAACACGTACGCCTACAGCCCCCGCGGCGTCCGCATCCTCGCCACCACGACCGAAAACGTCCCCCAGCCCTACCGGTTCGCCGGCGGCTACCAGGACCCCACCGGCCTCTACCACTACGCGGCCCGCTACTACGACCCCAACATCGGCCGCTTCACCCAACCCGACCCCTCCGGCCAGGA
>NZ_JBEOSJ010000067.1:0-1895 GCF_040302905.1 Streptomyces sp. NPDC096193
CTCGACGTGACGGATCAGCCCGCGGACAACCCCGTCACCGCACTCGCGCCCGATCATCCCGCGTACGTCATCTACACCTCCGGGTCCACCGGCCGGCCCAAAGGCGTCGTCGTCGCCCACCGCAATGTGGTGCGGCTCTTCGACGCCACCCGGAAGTGGTTCGGCTTCGGCTCCGACGACGTGTGGACGCTGTTCCACTCGTACGCCTTCGATTTCTCCGTCTGGGAGCTGTGGGGAGCGCTGCTGCACGGCGGCCAGCTGGTCGTGGTGCCCTACGAGGTCAGCAGGACGCCCGGCGCCTTCCTGGACCTGCTGGCCGATCACGGTGTCACCGTCCTCAACCAGACGCCGTCAGCCTTCTACCAGTTGGCGCAGGCCGACGCCGACGCCTCCCCGTCAGGCCGTGAACTCGCCCTGCGCACCGTGGTGTTCGGCGGTGAGGCACTCCAGCCGTCCCACCTCGCAGACTGGTACCGGCGCCACCCCGACGACACGCCGGCACTGATCAACATGTACGGCATCACCGAGACCACGGTCCACGTGACGTACCAGCCGCTGACCCGGGAGCGAGCAACCGCGGCGGCGGCCAGCGTCATCGGCGGCGGTATCCCCGACCTGCGGACGTATGTGCTCGGTCCGGGGCTGGAGTTGGTGGCGCCCGGCGTGGTGGGGGAGCTGTACGTCGCGGGGGCCGGCGTTGCCCGAGGCTATCTCGGCAGGCCTGGTATGACGGCCGAGCGGTTCGTGGCGGACCCGTACGCGTCTGAGCCCGGCACGCGGATGTACCGCACCGGTGACCTCGTGCGGTGGAACCAGGACGGCGAGCTGGAGTTCGTCGGCCGCGCCGACCATCAGGTCAAGATCCGCGGCTTCCGCATCGAACCCGGAGAAATCGAGAACGTGCTGACCGACCACCCCGACGTCGCCGAGGCCGCGGTGGTGGTCCGCGAGGAGCAGTCCGGCGATGCCCGCCTCATCGCTTACGTGGTGGCACGGGGAGCTCTCCGGGCAGGAGACGTACGGGAGTTCGCGCGGGACCGACTGCCCGACTACATGCTGCCGGCCGCCATCGTTGTACTGGACCGCATGCCGCTCACCGCCAACGGCAAGCTGGACAAGGCGGCGCTCCCGGAGCCGGACTTCACCGTGCCCAGGTCGGCGCGGGAGGCGCGCACGCCGCAGGAGCAGATCGTCTGCGATCTGTTCGCGCAGGTGCTGGGGCTGCCGCGGGCCGGCGTGGACGACGACTTCTTCGACCTGGGCGGGCACTCGCTGCTGGCCACCCGCCTCATCGGTCAGATCCGTGCGGCGTTCGGCGTGGAGCTGGAGCTGCGTGCGCTGTTCGACGGGCCGACGCCGGCCGCGGTGGCAGCACTCCTCGACACCGCGGGACCCGCTCGGCCGCCCCTGGCGGCGCGGGAACGCCCGCCGGCCCTTCCCCTCTCGTCCGCCCAGCGGCGGCTGTGGTTCCTGCACAAGATGGAGGGGCCGAGCGCCACCTACAACATCCCCCTCGTCGTACGGCTGACAGGCACACTGGACCGTGACGCGCTGCGTGCCGCTCTCGGTGACGTGGTGGCCCGGCACGAGAGTCTGCGGACGGTGTTCCCCGAGGCCGACGGCACTCCGTACCAGCACGTCCTCGACAGCGTGGGCGTGGAGTTGCCCGCCACCGACATCACCGCGACGGAGCTGCCGGAGGCCCTGAAGTCAGCGGCCCGGCACGCCTTCGACTTGGCAACCGAAATCCCTCTCCGCGCCGAGTTGTTCACGGTGTCCGAACACCGACACGCGCTGCTGCTGGTCGTGCATCACATCGCGGGTGATGGGTGGTCGCTGGGCCCGCTGGCCACTGACCTCACTCGTGCCTACTCCGCGCGGGTGGAGGGGCGGGT
>NZ_JBEOSJ010000068.1:0-1774 GCF_040302905.1 Streptomyces sp. NPDC096193
CTCGACGTGACGGATCAGCCCGCGGACAACCCCGTCACCGCACTCGCGCCCGATCATCCCGCGTACGTCATCTACACCTCCGGGTCCACCGGCCGACCCAAAGGCGTCGTCATGCCCGCGGGTGCGCTGGTGAACCTGCTGGAGTGGCACCACGAGGCGGTCGGCGGCGAACCCGGCACGAGGACTGCGCAGTTCACGGCCATCAGCTTCGACGTCTCCGCGCAGGAGATGCTATCGGCCCTGATGTTCGGCAAGACCCTGGTGATCCCGGACGAGGGCGTCCGGCGGGACGCGGCCCGGTTCGTCGAGTGGCTGGACGAGCACGAAGTGGAGGAACTGTTCGCGCCCAACCTCGTACTGGAGGCCGTCGCCGAGGCCGCCGTCGAGCAGGGACGCGCGCTGCCCCGGCTGCGGACCATCGCGCAGGCCGGCGAGGCTCTGACGTTGAGCCGCGTCGTCCGCGAGTTCCACGCCTCGGCACCAGAGCGCGTGCTGCACAACCACTACGGCCCCACCGAGACCCATGTGGTCACGGCCCACACCCTGAGCGACGACCCCGACATCTGGCCGCCCACCGCGCCGATCGGGCGGCCGATCGCCAACATCCGGGCCTACGTTTTGGGTTCGGGTCTGGAGTTGGTGGCGCCCGGTGTGGTGGGCGAGCTGTACATCGCGGGGGCCGGTGTCGCCCGTGGCTACTTGGGCAGGCCTGGTATGACGGCCGAGCGGTTCGTGGCGGACCCGTACGCCCCTGAGCCCGGTAGGCGGATGTACCGCACCGGTGACCTCGTGCGGTGGAACCAGGACGGCGAGCTGGAGTTCGTCGGCCGCGCCGACCACCAGGTCAAGATCCGCGGCTTCCGCATCGAACCCGGAGAAATCGAGAACGTCCTCATCGAGCACCCCCACATCACCCAGGCCGCCGTAGTCGCCCGCGAGGACCAGCCCGGCAGGACCCGGCTGGTCGCCTATGTCGTGGCCCGGGGGGCCCTGCGGCCCGAGGAGGCAAGGGAGTTCGTGCGCGAGCGGCTGCCCGAACACATGGTGCCCTCGGCCGTCGCACTCCTGTACAGCCTGCCGCTGACGGCAAACGGCAAGCTGGACCGGGCCGCCTTGCCCGCGCCGGACTTCGCACCGACCGGATCCGGACGGGAGGCGCGCACGCCGCAGGAGCAGATCGTGTGCGATCTGTTCGCGCAGGTTCTGGGGTTGCCCCGCGTCGGCGTGGACGACGACTTCTTCGACCTGGGCGGGCACTCGCTGCTGGCCACCCGTCTGATCGCCCGCATCCGGGCTGCCTTCAGCGTCGAGGTCGGCCTGCGCACGCTCTTCGAGGCACGGACCGCAGGCGCGGTCGCTGCCCGGCTCGACACCGCCGGGCCCGCACGGCTCGCCCTGACCCAACAGCAACTGCCCGACGCTGTGCCCCTGTCGTTCGCCCAGCGCCGGCTGTGGTTCCTGCACAAGATGGAGGGGCCGAGCGCCACCTACAACATCCCGCTGACTCTGACGCTGAGTGGTGAGTTGGACCGTGACGCGCTGCGTGCCGCTCTCGGTGACGTGGTTGCCCGGCACGAGAGTCTGCGGACGGTGTTCCCCGAGGCCGACGGCACTCCGTACCAGCACGTCCTCGACAGCGTGAGCGTGGAGCTGCCCGCCACCAGCATCACCGCGACGGAGCTGCCGGAGGCCCTGAAGTCAGCGGCGCGACACCCCTTCGACCTGGCGACCGAAACCCCCCTGCGCGCCGAGCTGTTCCGCCTCGCCCCCGACC
>NZ_JBEOSJ010000070.1:0-1129 GCF_040302905.1 Streptomyces sp. NPDC096193
GTGATCCGACCTTCGCCGAGCTGATCACTCGGGTGCGGGAGAGGAGTCTGGCTGCTTACGCGCATCAGGACGTCCCCTTCGAGTACCTGGTCGAGCTGATCAATCCGACCCGTACCCTGTCGCACCACCCGCTCTTCCAGGTCATGCTCGCGCTCCAGAACGCCCCTGAGACCGAGCTCGACCTTCCGGGGCTGCGAGCCAGGGTCGAGTTGGGAAGGACGGGTACGGCGAAGTTCGACCTGTTCTTCAGCCTTGCGGAGCGGCGCGGGGAGCGGGGCGAGCCGCAGGGCATCAGCGGGGCCGTCGAGTACTCCAGCGACATCTACGACGCGCCCACCGTGCAGGCCCTGTTCGAGCGTTGGCTGCACTTCCTCGACATCGCCACCACCCACCCCGACCAGCCCCTCAACCACATCGACATCCTCACCCCCGACGAACACCGGCGTGCCGTGGTCGACTTCAACGACACGGTGCATGCCGTGCCGGATGCCTCTCTGGGTGAGCTGTTCACACGGCAGGTGGCTGAGACGCCCGATGCTCCGGCGGTCATCGACGGCGCTGCCACGCTTACGTACGCGCAGCTCGACGCGTGTGCCAACCATCTCGCGCACGAGGTGATCGGCAGGGGAGTGCGGCCCGGTGACGCGGTCGGTGTGCTTCTGGAGCGTTCGATCGAGACGGTCACCACGGTCCTCGGCCTGATGAAAGCCGGCGCGGTCTACGTGCCCCTCGACGCCCGCTATCCGGCCGACCGCATCCGCCATGTGCTGAATGACACCGGTGCCACGATGGTGGTGACGGACGACGCGTCTCAGCCGCAACTCCCGGCGGATGCGGCAGACGCATTCGTCATCGAGTCCACACCTGGGGGAGAGGAGCAGCGTGAAGCGCCTGGGGTGGGTGTGTGGTCGGGTGATGCGGCGTATGTGATGTACACCTCGGGTTCGACGGGTGCGCCCAAGGGGATCGTGGTGACGCATCGCAATGTCGCCGCTCTGGCTCTGGACCCGCGTTTTGACCGCTCGGCGCATGAGCGGGTGTTGCTGCACTCGCCGGCCGCGTTCGACGCCTCCACCTATGAGCTGTGGGTGCCGCTGCTGAGCGGCGGGACCGTCGTCGTGGCACCGGC
>NZ_JBEOSJ010000071.1:0-1065 GCF_040302905.1 Streptomyces sp. NPDC096193
CCAGCACTGGCTCCGCCAACATCGGAAAACCCGCTACAGGCAAACCCCACACAGGCACATCCAGCACAGGCCGACCCGCCGACTTGGCCCGCGCTGTCGGCACGAACCACGTGGCCGACCGCGACGGCGTGGCGAACCAGGAAGGCGACTGGAGCGACTCGGGCGACTGCGGACCTGCGGGAAGCGGCGACGCGATCGCAGCCGACGACCGCCGCAAGACCGCACACGAAGCACGTCGCGCCACCGCAGGCACAACTGCGGCCGAAGCCGCCGACGACACCCGAGGCACAGGAACGGGCGCGTGGTCGGCGGGCCGGCCCGTGGACCACGTCCGAGGCGAGGCAGACAGCGACTCCGAGGGTGAAGCCGCCGCACCTACCCCTCCCCCACCCGGCTTTGCCTCGTCGCCGCCGGGCTGGTCCGTGATCACATACACCACCGGCCCCAACGTCCCGTCCGCCTCCCGCACCCGCTCACGACGCAGATACCCGAAACGCTCCAACTCCCCCAGGCCAGCCCGTACCGCATCCCGGCCCTCACGCCCACACCCCGCCAACCCAGCAACCGACACCCGCCACCCCGACCGATGCGACGCGATCAACCCGAACAAACCCTTCGCCTTGAAACTGATCCGCCCATCCCGAAACAACGCATTCGCCACACGGGTAAACGGAACCGACCCCACCAACCCACGCCGCACCCCACCCGAACTCACCACACCCCGCACAACCATCAACACCTCCCCGCCCCCAACCCGGCACAACACACCAACGCCCGGCCATAAGAAGCCGAAAGCGTCAACGCTCGACTCGAGGACAACTTCGCGAACTGAGCTCCGTGCGCCGGACTATGACCCACCAACAACACCCCGCACCATGGGAAACCTGCACAGCCGACGGCCACTTCATATGCACACCTGCACAACCACAATCGCAGGCACCGACCAACCAGCGGAAATGCAGGATGCAAGCAGCACACTGACTCCAGCAACAGCGGACGTGGACCCCACGGCGTCACTACGAGCTGGAACCGGCCGCCCTTACGACTGCCCCACCGCTACCCTGG
>NZ_JBEOSJ010000072.1:0-1060 GCF_040302905.1 Streptomyces sp. NPDC096193
CCTACCCCTCGGCCTACACCCTTACCCCGGGACAACCACCGCCCGGGCTGGACTACCTTCCTGCGTCACCCCATCGCTTACCTACTACCATCTTGGATCGCCGGCTCCACCACTTTCCATTCCCCGAAGGGTCCGGAACGGCTTCACGGGCTTAGCATCAATGGGCTCGATATTGGGCGTTTCAAAGCGGGTACCGGAATATCAACCGGTTGTCCATCGACTACGCCTGTCGGCCTCGCCTTAGGTCCCGACTTACCCTGGGCAGATCAGCTTGACCCAGGAACCCTTAGTCAATCGGCGCACACGTTTCTCACGTGTGTATCGCTACTCATGCCTGCATTCTCACTCGTGAACCGTCCACCACTGCCTTCCGGCGCGGCTTCACCCGGCACACGACGCTCCCCTACCCATCCGTACTCCCGTTGGGGATATGTGTACGAATGACACGACTTCGGCGGTACGCTTGAGCCCCGCTACATTGTCGGCGCGGAATCACTTGACCAGTGAGCTATTACGCACTCTTTCAAGGGTGGCTGCTTCTAAGCCAACCTCCTGGTTGTCTCTGCGACTCCACATCCTTTCCCACTTAGCGTACGCTTAGGGGCCTTAGTCGATGCTCTGGGCTGTTTCCCTCTCGACCATGGAGCTTATCCCCCACAGTCTCACTGCCGTGCTCTCACTTACCGGCATTCGGAGTTTGGCTAAGGTCAGTAACCCGGTAGGGCCCATCGCCTATCCAGTGCTCTACCTCCGGCAAGAAACACACGACGCTGCACCTAAATGCATTTCGGGGAGAACCAGCTATCACGGAGTTTGATTGGCCTTTCACCCCTAACCACAGGTCATCCCCCAGGTTTTCAACCCTGGTGGGTTCGGTCCTCCACGACCTCTTACAGCCGCTTCAACCTGCCCATGGCTAGATCACTCCGCTTCGGGTCTTGAGCGCGCTACTAAATCGCCCTATTCGGACTCGCTTTCGCTACGGCTTCCCCACACGGGTTAACCTCGCAACACACCGCAAACTCGCAGGCTCATTCTTCAAAAGGCACGCAGTCACGAC